>SCUD01000090.1 GCA_004297335.1 Gammaproteobacteria bacterium | reverse complement strand
GGAAGGTCGCCATGAACCAGTTTGCCATCTTGTACGGCGAGCGGTTTACACTGGCAAAGAACTGACGAGACCGATTGAATGATTAATCCGCCTCGCCCACAGAATTACGGATACGCCCGAACGTCGTGTTCAGCAACACACCGGCCCGCCGCATGCTGGCGGAGTTCGCCGGCACCGGCGCGACCGCCACCGCGCATCCGGGCACCACGACCGCCTCGCTGCCGGCAGCATTGCTGGCGCTCTGCCGGGAGCAGCGCGACGGCCCCGCAGTGCTGGTGTGCTCGCAGTCCACGCATCAGGGGGCTGCCAGCGGCCAGCCGGCGTGCCGAATCACGGTCGCACCAATGACCGGGCGCTTTCTTGGAACTGAGCAACGTTACTTGTGCGTGACGATGGTGCCAGGTGCAAGGAATGCCCTGTCCCCGTCCGCGGTGCAGACCGCTGGCTTCGGCCTGACCCGCCGCGAAGCCGAAATCGTCGGAGCCATGGCTTCAGGACACGGCAATGCACAGATCGCCGCACAACTGTTCATCAGCTGCAATACAGTCAAGAACCACCTCAAGAACATCTTCGATAAGGTGGGCGTTCGCAACCGCACCGAACTGCTCGCTCGCCTGGTGGCCGCTGCGGACCGAACAACGTGCTGATCCCCGCGCCTCGGACCGGAACCGTCCACCGGCCGTCAGTCCGGACCATGCGTCAAGCTGATCACGCCGCGGGAGGCAGCGCATTGTCGTCCAGTCATGCAAGCATCCGCCTGACGTAATCCGCGACAAATCGGCGCGCATCCCTGCCGACATCCAGCAGGCCGGCGAACAGGTAAAAGGGATGCAGTGTGTCCGCGTAGCATTTGTATTCGACCGGGACATCTGCTCCGCGCAGCTGATCGGCGTAGTACCGGTTGTCGTCACGAACCATGTCGTAGCCGGCCGTGACGACCAGCGCCGGCGGCAGAGCACCAAGATTTCCAGCGAGCAGCGGCGAAGCCAGCGGATTGTCCATGTCCCGGTCAGGATCGGCGAGGTACAGGTTCCGCACGTACTCCAGGTCCTTCAGCGAACCGAAGTATTCCCCGTTACCGAACTGAGCGCGCGAGGGCAGGTGCAGCGCGTCCTGCAGTGTGAGGAGCCCATAGACCACGACCTGGCAGGAGATCTTCGGCCCCTGATGATCCCGCGCCAGCAGACAGGTCGTCACGGTCAGCGTTCCGCCCGAGCTGTCGCCGCACACGCCGATCCGGTCCCGGTCGACGCCAATCTCATGACCATGCCCGGCCAGCCAGCACAGCGCGGCATGGCAATCCTCTACCGCCGCCGGGAAGCGGTGCTCCGGTGCGCGGCGGTAGTCGACACTGACGACGATCACGCCAGCGTCCCGGCACAGATCCCGGGCGACCACGTCATGAGTCTCGACGTTGCCGAGATAGAATCCGCCGCCGTGCAGGAACAGTACACCGCCAATCTTCTCACCATCCTGCAACGCGCGGGGCCAGTAGATCCGGATCGTGAGCGCGCCTCCGGGGCCGTCGATCGACCGGTCCTCCGTCCGGTAGACATCGGTGCGCGGACCGGAGAGCAGGATCGCGCTCGCCGCCATCGCTGCCCGGCTCTTCTCGTAGGGCGTTTCGTGCGCCGGGGGCATGCTACTGCCCCGCATCTGTTCCGCGAATTTCCGGGATTGTGGCTCCAGCGGCGGTAGTTCTTCACCCATATTCAGCTTCCAGTATCATCTTCAAGTTATTGATTTCTATGCGGTGTGCTGAGTACATCGCCTTGAATCCCACGGCGAGCATCGGGTCATTCCGCACCCGTTCGTGCACATAGTTGGTCCAGAAAAAAGCAGTACCCTTGCGGCCCATCACCCGACCCGCATCGGCCAGCAGTCCCTTGTAGACGATCCACAGGTCATCCGGATCGGCGTGACCCGCCTGCCACTCAATCGTCAGACTGTCGCGATCGGCCAGCGTACGCACGAACACCCGGCCGGTGGGCGTGGCGTCCTCATCGCCCGCAAAGATGTCGCCACGGCTTGGACGGAGGTTGCGCATCGACATGGTCCAGCGCGCCATGTTCTCAGTGCGTGCCAGAAACTCGAAGGCAGGCTCGACGGGCACGCCCTCGAACACGGCCATGCTCGGCACGAAATCGGTAAACAGCTCCGCGTGCGTGTAGCTCTCCTTGACTCCCTTGCCAATGAACCGGCACCAGAGATCCTCCATCGTGTAGTTCTCGATAGTGATCAGTTCACAGGCGACGTTGCGCGCCGATGGTCGTGTTGACATGATCGAATCCCTGTGCGCTCAGAAACGATAGCTGGCCTGCAGGCCCCATTCACGCGGCGGGCCGAACTGGGCGTCGGCGAAACCGAGACTGCCGAGCGAATCGACCCCCGACAGTGTGTAACGCTCGTCAGTCAGATTCGTGCCGAATATGGCCAGTTGCCAGCGGCCGCCCGCCGTCTCCCAGGTCACCCTGGCTCTCGCCAGACCGAAGCCAGGCTGCGCAATCACGTCGCTGTTCGTGGCGTCGTGGTAGACCTTGCTCTTGTAGGTGTAGTCCGCCCGCATCGTCAGGCGATTGCCCGCCGGCAGCGACCAGGTGTACTCGGCACCTGCGGCCACGGACCACTCCGGTGCTTCCAGGAACTCGCTATCTGTCGAGACTTCGGCGCCGGGAGTGGTCTCGGTAAACCGCGCGTCCAGGTAGCCCACACCCAATGACAACAGCAGGCCCGGTAGCGGGCTGAAATCCAGCTCGAGTTCTGCACCGCTGACTTCAGCCTGACCAGCATTCTCAACGCGTACGTCTGGGGTTCCCTGTGGCGTGCTCCCGACGACGGTCAGCTGCATATCCTGATAGTCGTTGTAGAAGACTGCGGCATTGAGCCGCACGCGGTCGCCAGCCCATTGGGACTTGAAGCCGGCCTCGTACGACCACAGAAACTCCGGGTCGTAAGCCTGCACGCCCTGGGTGCCGGTCGGACGCCCGTTGAAGCCGCCACTCTTGAACCCATGCGCAGCGGAGAGGTAAGTCATCAACCCGGCGCTCCACCGGTACTCGACACCGAGACGCGGTGAGAAAGCATCCCAGGACTCATCGACCTCGGAAGGCGGAACGACGCTGGCACCGCTGAGCGGATGGAACATCTCGATCGTGTAGTCCTTCTGTTCGTACGTGTAGCGCAGGCCACCGGTCAGGCTCAGCTGGTCGGTGATCGCGTACGTGCCCTGCCCGAAAGCGGCGTAGCTGTCTGTATCGACGCCGAGCAGGTCGCGCAGGCCAAAATCGAAAAAGCTGTTGAACGAGTTGCCAGCGCCACCCAGGCAGGGCATTGGCGGCGGCAAACAAAACACGGGACCCGGCAGCGATTCGAGGCCATTGAAGACACCCGGCGCGACCAGCACGGACAGGTCAGCATCAGCCGACTCCTGGAAATAGTAGAGACCGACGACCCAGTCCAGCCGGGAATCGAACGCCGTACCGGTCAACTGCAATTCCTGGCTGAACTGCTGCTGGCTCGTGACATCAGACTCGTCGATGATGACCACCGGCGATCCGTCCGGATCGTTGCCGAAGCTGGAATCCAGCTCCCGGTATGCCGTGATGGACCTGATGGTGGTTCCGTCGGCCGCCCATGTCGCGGTCACCGAAGCGCCCCAGACGTCCAGATCAATTGCGTTGGAGCCAGTTGCGAAGCTGACCAGCGGATTGCCCGACAGGTAACGGCGGTCATACGGTCCATCAAACGCATTCAGCAGTCCGAGCAACTGGGCCTGCTCGTTGATCGCGACCACCGAGCGTGCTGACATGTTCCTGTCTTCGGTCGTACCGTCCACCGCGAACAGGACCTCCAGTCTCGCGCCTGGTGTCCATCGCAGTTGGCCGCGCCAGGCCAGGCTGTCCTCGTTCCCGAGATCGGCGACCCTCACACCAGAACCGAATGCGACCCGGTGCGCGTAACCATCGCGATTCCGGCTCGAGACAGCGAGCCGCGCGGACAGAGTTTGAGCAACCAGAGGCAGGTCCGCGACCGCCCTGACGTCTATGCGGTCATAGCTGCCGAGCGTGAGATCGAGCCGGCCCTGGCGCGCGTCGGCGGGCCTCGTCGTGACGATGTTGATCGCGCCACCGATCGTGTTCTTTCCGTACAGAGTCCCCTGCGGACCGCGCAGCACCTCAATGCGTTCGATATCCACGAGGTCGAGGATGGCCCCGGAGGTCCGCGCCAGGTACACGCCGTCCACGTACAGCCCCACGCCAGGGTCCGTCGTGATCAGGAAGTCGAGCTGCCCGATGCCCCGTATGAACGCTTGCCCGGCGCTGCCACCCGCCGGGGCGCTGGTCGTGAACTCGAGGTTGGGCGTATGTGCGGCAATGTCTGCCAGGCTCGTCAGCGAGCGCGCCTGCAGTGCGGCCGCGTTGAATACACTCAGCGAGATCGGTGTCTCCTGCAGCGATTCCTCGCGCTTCCGGGCCGTAACGATGACTTCCTCGAGTGCCGCAGACGCTTCGCCAAGTGCTGCCGCCGGGCCGAGCCCACCAACTGATGCCAATAGCAGACTGCCGACCAACGTGCCGAGCGGCTGCGGCTGAAACTGCTGCGATGCTCTGGTGTTCCCGCCGGGCTGAACTTGCACGTCCGATGTCATGTTTCTGACCTCGCGGTGCGACTCAAATTGCTGTTGCCGTTGGCGGTGCAGTATTCCGGCTCGGCGAGTATTGCGAAATGGCCCATTCGGGCCATTTCGTGCCGGGCTCCTCGCCAGCAAGAATCCCTGGAAAGAGGCGACTGCCCCCCGGAGGAAACCTGCATGGCTGGCAACCGCAGCATCTTCGACCTGTCTGGACGTGTGGCGCTCGTGACGGGAGGAGGTCACGGCTTGGGCCGCGCTATCAGCGAGGCGATGGCTGAGTTCGGGGCGGATGTGGCCGTTGCCGACCGTAGTCCGGATGCAGCGCAGGAAACAGTCGCTCTCTTGGACCGATTCGGTATCCGGACGGTCGCGATCACGGCTGACGTATCGATTGCCGCCGATGTTAACGAAATGGTCACGCGCACGACCGGCGAGCTGGGGCGCCTCGACATCCTGTTCTGCAATGCAGGGATCGGCAACACGCCGGCCCGGATTCACGAACTCCAGATTGCGGAGTGGGACCGGGTCATGTCTGTCAACCTCCGAGGCACCTTTCTGTGCCTGAGGGCGGCCATTCCTGCGATGCTGGCAACAGGGCGCGGTTCTGTCATTCTCACCTCCTCAGTTGCCGGACTGGTGGCTGGTAACGAAGCTTGCGGCTTCCTGGGGGGGCACCCTATGGTGTATCAAAAGCCGGACTGATCATGCTGACAAGGTATGCGGCTGCTGAGTATGCGAAAGACGGGCTCCGGGTGAACTGCATTGCGCCGGGGGGCCATAAGACCTACCCGGTCGGGGTGCCCAAAGAGATCATCGAAGAAGCCGGCAGCAGACTGGTCCCTTACATCCCGATGGGAAGGCTCGGCCTACCCCAGGAAGTCAAGGGACTCGCTGTGTATCTGGCCTCCGATGCCTCCGGTTACGTGACCGGACAGACATTCACGCAGGACGGAGGTTTCACCGCCTGAATGCCTGGGACGGCATCGCGTGGCCGTGCCGCGTACGGGGCCTTGAGCACGCCGCTCTGCTGCCCGCCGATGCCGCGCTCGATGCCGCCTTCGACCGCTATGCCTTCGTGCGCGATGCCTGGCTGCAGCGGCGCGAGTTCCTGCTGCGGGATGGTGAGGTGGAGCCGGAGGATCTGTGGCCGCAGGATCCTGTAGAGGACCGAAGCAGCAGAGGCGGCCGGGACCTGGTGCTCAGCGCCTGGCGCCATACCCAAAGGGATTGAGGATGGTAACGTCGAACAAGGCGAAGTCAGCAACGTTGCGCGTCACCACCGTGAGGCCATTCACCTTGGCGATCGCCGCGATCATTGCGTCTTCGTAAAGGCTGTCTGGTTTTCGGTGCATGAGCCTTGCCCAGCAACGGAAGGCCGGACCATCCATGGGCAGGACGTTGTACGAATCAGCCACGAGATCCAGCCAGGCTTCGATTTCCCCGGCCTTCCCGGCATCCTGCTCGCGGGTCAATTCAATACCGGCCTGGATCTCGCCAAGTGTTACCGTGGCCAGGTGGAGACTGATGTCGTCGACCGACCTGAGCCACTCGACCACAGCTCCATGGGGTCGTGGTTTGCGCAGCTCGGAGACAATGTTGGTATCGAGCAGGTACATGGGCCTTACCGCAGTGCTACCGCCCGCCGGCGCCGGGCCTTGCCGCGCTCAGGCACCAGCCGGTCGGTGCGAGCCGAGCCGGCCAGGAGCAATTGCTTGAGCGAGGGGCGGGCCGCAGCCTGAAGCCGGCGCCACTCTTCAATAGGCACCAATACGGCAGTCTCGGAGCCACGGCGACTGACTACCTGCGGGCCTGCAGTCACGCAGGCGTCCAGAAGTTCGCTGAAACGGGCCTTGGCGTCCTGAACGGGCCAGATGCGCATGTGCAGGCCTCCACGCTGATCTGACTAGATAGATGACTAGTTTAATCTTGGCGCGAGCACCGGTCAACCGATCCCGCCCGAGGGAAAAGGGGACTGTCCCCTTTTTCACTCCAGCAGGGTTCGTACCTCGGCGAGCGTGGCGAGCGCGGTGATCTCCGCCGGCAGGTTGCGATAGCGGATCTCGCGCCCGGCGGACCGCGCGGTGAGGCTCCACTCGAGCAGCAGTGCGAGGCCGGCGCTGTCGGCCCGCGTGACGCCAGAGAGATCCACGACGACCCCGCGCTCGCCAGCGAAGGCGGCTTCGCCCTCTGCGAGCAGCCTCGCGGCCGTGCCGAACACGAGCCGGCCTTCGAGCAGGTAGCTGCCCGGCCCGGCGGCGCGCAGGCGCGTCGGCTCGGGCTCCGCCACTTCAGCCCGCCGCATCCGGCACGTCCGGCTGGCGGTTTTCGGTCTCGAGCCGCACGATCAGCGCCTCGAGCCCGCGCTGCTCGACCTCCGCACCGACGTCATTGCGGAAATTCCGCACCCAGGAGATGCCCTCGATCGTGACGTCCCAGGCCTTCCAGCCGGCCGGCGTCGCGCGCAGTGTGTAGAACACCGGTACGCGCGTGCCGTCGTCGCGGCGGACCTCGGTACGGACGATCGCCTGGCCAGAGGCGAGGTCACCACGGAAGGGCAACACCGTCAGCCGGTCGGCGGTAAACGCCGCGAGGGAAGCTCCGTAGGTGCGCAGCAGCGACTGGTAGAAGGCCTCGGTAAAGCGCTGCCGCTGTTCCGGCGTCGCCGCGCGCCAATGACGGCCCAGCACCAGCCGCGCCGCGTAGTCGGTGTCGAAGTGCGGCAGCAGGATCTCATCGACGAGGCGCCGCGCGCGCGAGGGATCGCGCCGGAGGCCCTCGCGCTCGGCGTCGAGCGCCTGCAGCATGCTGCGGGCCGCCTTTTCGATCAGCTCCTGCGGCGGTGGGCCAGGTGGGGCCGCCGGCGACGCCGCCAGCACGAGCGGCGCGCAGAAGGCGAATGCAAGCACCATCGCCCGACGCAGCGGATTCACTCCTTGCCCTCCTCGGCTGCCTTCGAGAACAGGAACTTGCTGATCAGGTTTTCGAGCACGACCGCGGACTGCGTAAACTGCAGCTCGGCGCCATCGACGAGATAGGTATCCGAACCACCCGGCCCGATGCCGACGTACTGCCCGCCGAGCAGGCCGGCGGTGTAGATGCCCGCGTCGCTATCCTCGGGGATGCGGTCATAGCGCCGATCGATCCGCAGCGTCACGCGGGCCTGGTAGCGATCGAAATCGTACTCGATGCCCTCGACCCGGCCGACGGTCACGCCGGCCATCGATACCGGCGCACCGACCTTCAACCCCCCGACCTGGTCGAAGGTCGCGCTCACGCGGTAGCCCTCGGCCCCGAAACCGAACTGCCGGCTGCTGATCTGCGTCACCAGGAAGAACAATGCCGCGAATCCCAGCAGCACGAACAGTCCCGTCCCCAGTTCGATCGCGCGCGTCTGGCGCATGAGCCCTCCTTCAGAGCATGACCGCAGTCAGCAGGTAGTCGACCAGCAGCACGATGACCGACGAGATCACGACGCTGCGCGTTGTCGCGCGGCCGACGCCCTCGGCGGTCGGCAGCGCATGATAACCTTCATGGACCGCAATCAGGCTGCAGAGTGCCCCGAACACGGCGCTCTTGATCGCGCCCTCCATGACATCCCCGACCTCGACTGCGGCGCGCATTTGCGACCAGAAATGGCCCGGGTCCACGCCCATCAGCTGCACCCCGATCAGTTGCGCGCCGAAGATGCCGATCAGGCTGAAGATCGCGGCCAGCAGCGGCATCGCGATCAAGCCACCGAGGAAGCGCGGCACGATGACGCGGCGCAGCGGATCGACCGCCATCATCTCCATCGCCGCGAGCTGGTCAGTCGCGCGCATCAGGCCGATCTCGGCGGCGAGCGCGGTGCCGGCCCGCCCGGCGAAGAGCAGCGCGGTGACCACCGGGCCGAGTTCCTTCAGCAGCGACAGCGCCGCGGCGGTGCCGAGCGATTCCTCCGAACCGAAGCGCTGCAGCAGGTCGAAGCCCTGCAGCCCGAGCACCATGCCGACGAACAGCCCGGACAGCATGATGATGACCAGCGAGAGCGCGCCGGTGTTGTAGACCTGCGCGATCACGAGTCCGGGGCGCGGCAACGCGCCCGGCACGGCAGCGAGCACCCGCAGCGCGAACAGCGCATAGGCGCCGACGGCGCGCACCGTGGCCTGCGCGCTCGCAAACAAATCAGTGGCGAGCCGCATGCCTCAGCGCACCGCGGCCGCCTGGACCGCGTAGTCCGGGGCCGGATAGTGGAAGGGCACCGGCCCGTCCGGTTCGCCGCGCACGAACTGCCGCACCTCGGCACTGTCACTAGCCTGCAGCGCCCGCGGCGGACCCGCGGCGATGATCCGGCCACCGGACAGCAGGCAGCAGTGATCCGCCACGGCCGTGATCTCGCGCACGTCGTGCGAGACAACGATGCTGGTGAGTCCGAGCGCATCGTTCAGGCGCCGGATCAGGCGCAGCACGACGCCGAGCGAGACCGGATCGAGGCCGACGAAGGGCTCGTCGTAGATCAGCAGCCGCGGGTCCATCACGATCGCGCGCGCGAGCGCGACCCGGCGCGCCATGCCGCCGGACAGCTCGGCCGGCGTCAGCCGCCAGGCCCCGCGCAGGCCGACCGCCTGCAGCTTGGTCAGCACGACGTGGCGCAGCAGCCGCTCCGGCAGGCGCGTGTGCTCGCGCAGCGGGAAGGCGACGTTCTCGTAGACATCGAGATCGGTCAGCAGCGCGCCCTGCTGGAACAGCATGCCCATGCGCCGGCGCAGCGCGAACAGGCCGGTGCGTGACAGTCGGCTGAGGTCCTGGCCGTCGACCTCGACCTGGCCGCGGGTCGGCCGCAGCTGGCCGGTGAGGAGGCGCAGCAGCGTCGTCTTGCCGGTGCCACTCGGGCCCATGATCGCGGTCACGGACCGGCGGCGCACATCGAGGTCCACGCCCGCCAGGATCGTCCGGCCGTTCACGGCATAGTGCAGGTCGCGGACGCGGACCGCGAGTCCGGCCGGAGCCTCCGGCGCCGCTGCCTGCTGGGTCATGGATACGCTCGTCTTCCGTGGATCACTGTCCGGTCACCGTGCCGGCGGGACGCGGAAGGATACCAGAGCGCCCTCTACCCTTCCGGCCTTTATAGTACTAAGATAGTCCTGATTGGAAACCGGAGCGGATGGACCGCCGGATGCTGCGAATCAGCAAACTGACCGACTACGCGACCGTGATCCTCGCGAGCCTCACGGCCGGCGTGCTGACGAGTGCCGCCGAGATCGCCGAGCGCACCCGGATCGGCCTGCCGACGGTCAGCAAGCTGCTGAAGGAGCTGCAGCACGCCGGCCTCGTGGACTCGGTGCGCGGGGCCCGCGGCGGCTACCGGCTGGCCCGCGCGCCGGCGCTGATCAGTGCCGCGGACATCATCGACGCGGTCGAGGGACCGGTCGCGCTGACCGAGTGCGCCGGGGACGACGGCCACTGTGGCATCGAGGCGACGTGCCAGGTCGGCCAGCGCTGGCAGCAGGTGAGCCTGGCGATCCGCAGTGCACTCGCCGCACTGAGCCTCGATGACCTGCTGACCCGCACGGGACAATTCGATCCACCGGACCTGCGGCAGGCCTCAGCCGGGACCGCGTGGCGTCCGCTGGTTCGCAGCTGAGCGCCGGAGCAGGACGATGCCCACGGACCACAACGAACTTGAGACGCTGGTCGGCAAGAAGTACCAGCATGGCTTCGTCACCGACATCGAGAGCGACACGCTGCCCCCCGGCCTCGACGAGGACGTGATCCGGCTGATCTCCACGCGCAAGGCTGAACCGCAATTCATGCTCGACTGGCGCCTGAAGGCCTTCCGACGCTGGCAGCGCATGACCGAGCCGGCCTGGGCCCGCGTGCACTACCCGCCGATCGACTTCCAGGCGATCTCCTACTACTCGGCGCCGAAGCGCACGGCGGATGGCCCGAAGAGCCTCGACGAAGTGGACCCGAAGCTGCTCGAGACCTACGAGAAGCTCGGCATACCGCTGCACGAGCGGGCACGCCTGGCCGGCGTGGCGGTCGATGCAGTGTTCGACAGCGTCTCGGTCGCGACGACCTTCCGCGAGCGCCTGGCCACGGCCGGCGTGCTGTTCTGCCCAATCTCCGAGGCCCTGCAGCGGTATCCCGAACTGATCGAGCGTTATCTCGGCACCGTGGTCCCGGTCGGCGACAACTTCTACGCCGCGCTCAACTCCGCGGTGTTCACCGACGGCTCCTTCGTCTACGTGCCAAAGGGCGTGCGCTGCCCGATGGAGCTGTCCACGTACTTCCGCATCAATGCTGCCAAGACCGGCCAGTTCGAGCGCACGCTGATCATCGCGGATGAAGGCGCGTATGTCAGTTATTTGGAAGGGTGTACTGCCCCAATGCGCGACGAGAACCAGCTGCACGCCGCGGTCGTGGAGCTCGTCGCGCACGACGACGCGCAGATCAAGTACTCGACCGTCCAGAACTGGTATCCCGGTGACGAGAACGGCGTCGGCGGCATCTACAACTTCGTGACCAAGCGCGGTGACTGCCGCGGCCGTAACTCGCGGATCTCGTGGACCCAGGTCGAGACCGGCTCGTCGATCACGTGGAAGTATCCGGGCTGCATCCTGCGCGGCGACGGCTCGATCGGCGAGTTCTATTCGGTCGCGCTTGCCAACCATTACCAGCAGGCCGACACCGGCACCAAGATGATCCACATGGGGCGCAACACGCGCTCGACGATCATCTCCAAGGGCATCTCGGCCGGGCACGGCCAGAACAGCTACCGCGGCCTGGTCAAGGTGCTGCCCGGCGCCGACGGCGCACGCAACTACACCCAGTGCGACTCGCTGCTGATGGGCGAGCGCTGCGGCGCGCATACCTTCCCCTACCTCGAGGTCGCCAATCCGACCGCGGTGGTCGAACACGAGGCCACGACCTCGAAGATTTCCGACGACCAGCTTTTCTACTGCCTGCAGCGCGGCATCGCCACCGAGGATGCCGTCAGCATGATCGTGAACGGCTTCTGCAAGCAGGTGTTCCGCGAGCTGCCGATGGAGTTCGCGGTCGAGGCGCAGAACCTGCTGGCCGTCAGCCTCGAGGGCGCGGTGGGCTGAACCGAAACGGAGTGACCGGCATGAGCGGAGAGAATGCAGTGATCCTGAGTGTACGCGGCCTGAAGGTCCGCGCCGGCCCGCGCCTGATCCTCGACGGCCTGTCGCTCGAAATCCGTGCTGGCGAGGTGCACGCGATCATGGGTCCGAACGGCTCCGGCAAGAGCACGCTGGCCGGCGTGCTGGCCGGGCGCCCTGGCCTCGAGGTCCTCGAGGGCAGCGTCACCTACCTGGGCGAGGACCTGCTGGCGATGCCGCCCGAGCTGCGGGCGCGTGCCGGTGTCTTCCTCGCCTTCCAGTACCCGGTCGAGATTCCTGGCGTCAACAACGTCTACCTGCTGAAGGCCGCATTCAACGCCGTGCGCCGCCATCGCGGCGAGCCCGAACTCGATGCCTTCGAGTTCCTGGGCCTGGTGCGCGGCAAGCTGCGCCAGATGCAGATGAGCGAGGATCTGCTGAACCGCGGCGTCAACGAGGGCTTCTCCGGCGGTGAGAAGAAGCGCAATGAGATCCTGCAGATGAGCCTGCTGGAGCCGAAGCTCGCGCTGCTCGACGAGACCGACTCGGGACTCGACATCGACGCGCTGCGCATCGTCGCCGAGGGCGTCAACGCGCTGCGCTCGCCCGAGCGCGCGATTGTCATGGTCACGCACTACCAGCGCCTGCTCGATTATGTCGTGCCGGACCAGGTGCACGTGCTGGCTGGCGGGCGCATCGTGCACAGCGGCGGACGGGAGCTCGCGCTCGAACTCGAGCGGCGCGGCTACGACTGGCTGCGCCCGGGGACCGCGGCCGCATGAACGCCGGGACCATACTGGAGCGCATGGCCGCGAGCCATCAGGCGCAGGCCGGGCGCTTCGCCGCCGGTGCGCCCTGGGCCCGGCGCCGCAGTCGGGCGCTCGCGCGCCTGCTCGAGCGCGGCCTGCCCGGACGCCGGGACGAGAACTGGCGCTACCTGGATCATGCCGCGATCGCCGCGCTCAGCTTCGCGCCTGCGCCCGGGGCGCATGTGGATCCGGCGCGGCTCGCGCCGCTGTTGCTGCCGCTGCCCGGCGCAATGCGCTTGACGCTGATCGATGGCGAGTTCGCCCCGGGACTCTCGACCTCCGGCAGCGACGGGGTCCGGATCGATGACCTGGCCGTGCTGCTGGCCGGGGATTCCGCGCCGGAGCTCGAATCCCTGCGCGAACCTGCGGATGATGTCGATGACCGCTTTGCGCTGCTCGCCGAAGCCTTTGCGCCCGGCGGCGCGCGCATCCGGGTCGCTGCCGGCGCGGTGCCCGCCCAGACGCTCTACCTGCTGCACGTGGGCAGCGCCGCGGCCGCGGGCATGAGCCACGCGCGGCTCGTGATCGAGGTCGCTGCCGGGGCCACGCTCACGCTGGTCGAACACTTCGTCTCACTCGGGCAGGCACCTGCGCTGAGCAACCTGGCGGCCGATCTGCGCCTCGGCGACGGAGCCACGCTGCGCCACGTCCGCCTGCATGCGCAGACCGCACCGGTGGCTCACCTCGAGACCTGGAACGCCGAACTGCAGGCGGGTAGCCGCTACGAACAGCTGCTGCTGGTGCTCGGTGGCCAGCTCGTGCGCTCCGGGCTGCGACTGATGCTCGCCGGCCGCGAGGCCGAGGCGCGCCTCGCCGGCCTCTTCATGGTCGACGGTGACTGCCAGGCGGACCTCTACACGCGCATCGAGCATGCGGCGCCGATGACGCGCGTCGCGCAGAACTATCGCGGCATCGCCGCCGGCCGTGGCCAGGGCGCGTTCAATGGCCGCATCATCGTGCAGCCGTCGGCGCGCGGCGCCGATGCAGCCCAGTCGAGCCGCAACCTGCTGCTGTCGCCGCAGGCCGTGATCAACGCGCGCCCGCAGCTCGAGATCCTGACCGACGACGTGCAGTGCCGGCACGGTGCGACGATCGGCACGCTGGACCCGAACCAGTTCTTCTACCTGCTGTCCCGGGGCATTGCCCCGGATGCGGCCCGCGCACTGCTGACCCGGGCGTTCTGCGAGGACATCCTGGCCGCACTGCCGGTCCCCGGGCTGCGCGCGCCGGTCGAGGAGCTGGTCGTCGGGCGGCTGCCGGACCGCGACCTGATCCGGAGGCTTGCCTGATGGCCCTGATCGTCCCGCTCCGCCGCGAATATGACGTCCTGGGCCTGCGTGGACAGTTCCCGGCACTGCAGCGCCGGATCAACGGGCGCGCCCTCACCTACCTCGACAACGGTGCCTCGGCCCAGCAGCCGGCAGCCGTGATCGAGGCCGTCAGCGATTACAGCCGCAACCACCACTCCAACGTGCACCGGGGCGTTCATACGCTGTCACAGGAGGCGACCGCCCTGTTCGAGGGCGCGCGCGGCAAGGTGCGCGGCTTCATCAATGCCGCCTCGGACCGCGAGATCGTCTTCGTACGCGGCACGACCGAGGCCATCAACCTCGTTGCCGGCACGCTGGGCCGCAGCCGCCTGCAGCCGGGCGACGAGGTCGTGATCTCCTGGCTCGAGCATCATGCCAACATCGTGCCCTGGCAGATGCTGTGCGAACAGGCCGGAGCCCAGCTGCGGGTCGTGCCGATGGACCGCCGCGGGGTGGTGGACTTCGACGCCTATCGTGCACTGCTCGGCCCGCGCACGAAGATCGTCGCGCTGGCCCATGTATCGAACGCGCTCGGCACGGTGCTGCCGATCCGCGAGTTCATCGCCGAGGCGCGCGCCCGTGGCATCGCGACTGTCGTCGACGGCGCCCAGGCCGTGCCGCACCAGCGCATCGACGTGCAGGCGCTCGGTTGCGACTTCTACGCGTTCTCCGGCCACAAGATGTACGGCCCGACCGGCATCGGCGTGCTGTATGCGCGCGAGGCCGTGCTGGCGACGCTGCCGCCATGGCAGGGTGGCGGCGACATGATCCTGACGGTGTCCTTCACGCGCACGACCTGGAACAGCCTGCCGTGGCGCTTCGAGGCCGGCACGCCGAACATCGCCGGCGCGGTCGGGCTCGGCGCCGCGATCGACTGGCTCGGTCAGGTCGGCATGGAGGCAATCGCCGCGCACGAGGCGGACCTGCTGGCCTTCGCGACCGAGCGGCTCGCGACCATACCGGGCCTCACGATCATTGGCACGGCCCCGGACAAGGCGAGCCTCGTGTCCTTCACGGTCGACGGCGTACACCCGCACGATCTCGGCACCGTGCTCGACGCCGAGGGCGTGGCCGTGCGCACCGGCCACCATTGCGCGATGCCGGTCATGGAGTTCTTCGACGTGCCGGCGACGACCCGCGCCTCCTTCGCGCTGTACAACACGCGCGCGGAGATCGAGATCCTCCACGCCGCGCTCACGCGCGCCATCGGGATGCTGCGCTGATGAACCTGGCCGACCTCTACCGTGACGTGATCGTCGATCACAATCGCCACCCGCGCAATTTCGGCAGCCTGCCGCAGCCGAGCCACCACGCCGAGGGCAGCAATCCGCTGTGCGGCGACCAGCTCAAGGTCTCGCTCGATGTCGCCGATGGTGTGATCCGCGACATCCGCTGCGAGGGCCGTGGCTGCGCGATCTCGACCGCCTCCGCCTCGCTGATGAGCGAAGCGGTCAAGGGCCACACGCTGGACGAGGTCGCCGCGCTGTTCGGCGAAGTCCACCACATGCTGACCAGCCAGGAGGCCATCCCCGGGCCGCAGCTCGGCAAGCTCGCCGCGCTCTCCGGTGTGCGGGAGTTCCCCGCCCGGGTGAAGTGCGCAAGCCTGTGCTGGCACACACTGAACGCGGCGCTCGCCGGTGACGCCGCCCCGGTCACTACGGAGTAGGGATGCGAAGCCAGGACCGCGAGCCGCTTGTCATCCAGCGCGACGTCCCCGCCGTGATCATCCCGGCCGGATTCACGGTGACGCTGCGCCAGGGCATGCCCGGCTACATCACCCAGGCGCTCGGTGGCAGCTTCACCGTCAGCGTCGAGGGCAATCTGTTCCGTATCGCCGGCGATGATGGCGATGCGATCGGCCGCGACCCGCTGCCGAAGCCGGCATTGCCGGCGGGCGCGACCGATGCCGACGTGCTCGAACTCGCCTGGGCGCAGCTGCGCACCTGCTTCGACCCCGAGATCCCGATCAACATCGTCGACCTCGGGCTGATTTACGACTGCACGGTCACGCCGCAGGCCGACGGTACGCGCCACATCGACGTGCGCATGACGCTGACCGCGCCGGGCTGCGGCATGGGCGAGGTCCTGGTCGCCGATGCCCGCGACAAGATCGCGATGATCCCGACCGTCAGCGATGTCAACGTCGAACTGGTGTTCGACCCGCCGTGGAATCACTCGATGATGTCGGAGTCGGCGCGGCTCGAGACCGGGATGATGTTCTAGCGAGCGGGTTGCGGGCTACTCGCCCCCCAGCGACAGCAGCGACGCATTGCCACCGACCGCGGCGGTGTTGATGGTCACGGTCTGCTCGGTCGCGAAGCGCGGCAGGTAATAGGGCCCGCCGGCCTTCGGCCCGGTGCCGGAAAGGCCGCGACCACCGAAGGGCTGCACGCCGACGACCGCGCCGATCATGTTGCGGTTTACGTAGACGTTGCCGGCCCGCACGCGCGCAGCGACACGCCGCGCAAAGCCCTCGATGCGCGAGTGGATGCCGAGCGTGAGCCCGTAGCCGGTGGCGTT
The DNA here is from genome assembly GCA_004297335.1 of Gammaproteobacteria bacterium. Classification (GTDB taxonomy): domain Bacteria; phylum Pseudomonadota; class Gammaproteobacteria; order Steroidobacterales; family Steroidobacteraceae; genus SCUD01. The sequence goes on along the minus strand of SCUD01000090.1, from coordinate 18,692 downwards.
GATCGCATCGATCACCGCCTCGAGCTCCGTGGCGCGCCAGCGCACCAGGTGCAGGATCGGCCCGAACACCTCCCGCTCCAGCACGCCGATCCCGGCGATCTCCACCGCGAGCGGCATCACGAAGTGCCCGCAGTCGTGCTCGACGCTGCGCGCCTTCTGGTGCTGCCAGCGCGTGCCCGTCGCGATGCGCCGGGCATGCGCGGCGAGCGCCGCAGCAGCATCGGCGTCGATCACCGGGCCAACGTCGGTCGCGAGCTGCGCCGGATCGCCGACCCGCAGCTGGTCCATCGCGCCGGCGAGCAGGTCCAGCACCCGGTCGGCAATGTCCTCCTGCAGGTACAGGACCCGCAGCGCCGAGCAGCGCTGGCCGGCCGCGTTGAAGGCTGAAGTGACTGCGTCCTGCACGACCTGCTCGGGCAACGCCGAGCTGTCGACGATCATCGCGTTCTGGCCACCGGTCTCGGCGATCAGCGCGGCGAGTGGCGCGTCGCGGGCCGCCAGCGAGCGCGCAATGAGTCGCGCGGTCCCGGTCGAGCCGGTGAAGGCGACACCGTCCAGGCGCGGGTCGGCGGTCATCCGCGCACCGATCACGGCGCCGTCGCCGGGCAGGAAGTGCAACACGTCACCAGGCACGCCGGCCTTATGCAGCAGCCGGATCGCGGCGGCGGCGACGAGCGGCGTCTGCTCCGCGGGCTTCGCCAGCACCGCATTGCCGGCCGCGAGCGCGGCGGCGACCTGGCCGGTAAAAATCGCCAGCGGGAAGTTCCACGGGCTGATGCAGCCGAACACGCCACGCCCGTGCAAGGCGAGCCGGTTGCTCTCGCCAGTCGGACCCGGCAGTGACAACGGCGCGGCGAAGTCGGCGCGCACGCGCGCCGCGTAGTAGCGCAGGAAGTCCACGGCCTCGCGCAGCTCCGCAATACTGTCGGGCACGGTCTTGCCGGCCTCGCGCACACACAAGGCGATGAGCAGCCCGCGCTGGGCCTCGAAGTGCTCCGCCGTGCGCTCCAGGATCGAGGCGCGTTCCTCGGCCGAACGCGCGTCCCAGGCCGGCTGCGCAGCGCGCGCCAGCGCCAGCGCCTCGTCCACCAGTCCGGCGTCAGCCTCGACAACCTCGCCGACCACCTCGGCGACCCGCGCCGGATTGCGCAGTTCGCGCGCGCGGCCCATGCGGACCTCGCCGCCGACGATCGGCTGCGCCAGCCAGCCGCCGGGCGTGGCCGCGCGGCATTCATCGAGCAGTCCGGCGCGCGCCGCACCGTCGGCAAGATGGATGCCGGCGGAGTTGATCCTCTCGGCGCCGAACAGGGCCGCCGGCAGCGGAATATCCGCATGAGCGATCGAATCGAGCTCCTCGACCGTGGCGGCCGGATCGCGCACCAGCTCGGCCGCCGGCACGCGTTCGTCGACAATACGGTTCACGAACGAGGTGTTCGCACCGTTCTCCAGCAGCCGTCGCACCAGGTACGGCAGCAGATCCTCGTGGGAGCCAACCGGCGCGTACACGCGGCAGGGCAGTGGCTCGCCGTCCTCGCCGGCGAGCTCGCCATACAGTTCCGCACCCATGCCATGCAGGCGCTGGAACTCGCAGGCACGGCGCTGCAGCAGCGCGAGCTGTCGCACCCAGGCGAGCGTATGTGCGTTGTGCGTCGCGAATTGCGGATAGAGCAACGGCGTACCTTCGAGCAACCGTCGCGCGCAGGCCAGGTAGCAGACATCGGTATTGACCTTGCGCGTGTACACCGGGTAGCCAGGCAAGCCGCGTTCCTGGGCACGTTTGATCTCGGCGTCCCAGTAGGCACCCTTGACCAGGCGCACGTGGATCCGCCGGCCGGTGGCCTCGGCGCGCGCCGCAAGCCAGCGCAGCACCGCCGGCGCGCGCTTCTGGTAGGCCTGTACGGCGAGCCCGAGGGCATCGAAGTCGCGCAGTGCCGGCGCTACGAGCAGCCGGTCGAAGAGCTCGAGCGACAGTTCGAGGCGATCGGCCTCCTCCGCGTCCACGGTCAATGCGACGCCCGCAGCGCACGCCTGCGCGCAGAGCGCCTCGATCCGTGGCCCGAGCCGGGCGAGCACGTCGGCGCGCTGCGTATACTCGTAGCGCGGGTGCAGCGCCGAGAGCTTCACCGAAATCGACGGCGCCGCCTCCGGCGGCTGGCCACGGCGCGCCGCGCGGCCGACCGCCGCAATCGCCGTACCGTAGGCCTCGAAATAGTCCTCGGCGCCCGCATCGGTCAGCGCGGACTCGCCGAGCATGTCGAAGGTGTAACGGTAGCGCGGCTCCCCGGCCGCACGCTCGAGGGCCTCGTCGATCGTGCGGCCCATCACGAACTGGTGGCCCATGACGCGCATCGCCTGGCGGAAGGCCGCGCGCACGACCGGTTCGCCGAGACGGCCCGCGAGCCGGCGCAGGAACGAACCGGGGTCGGCGACATCGGCCGGATCGGGTTGCACGAGGCGCCCGGTCAGCATCAGGCCCCAGGTCGAGGCATTGACGAACAACGAATCCGCCGCGCCCAGGTGCTCGGCCCAGCGGCCGGCCCCGATGCGGTCCGCGATCAGCCGGTCCGCCGTGTCCGCATCAGGAATGCGCAGCAGCGCCTCGGCGATGCACATCAGGATCACCCCCTCGCGCGAGCCGAGGTCGTACTGCTGCAGGAAGGCCTCGATGCCCGACGCACCGCGCCGCGCGGTGCGCACGCCCTCGACGAGGGCGGCGGCCTCGCGCGCGACACGCCCGGCCGTGTCCGCGTCGAGCCGCGCGGCCGGCAGCAGCGACCGCACGACGGCAGCCTCATCGGCGAGCCAGCTGGTGTTGATCTCGTTTCCGACGCCGGCGGCTGCCCAGCCTTCCTCCGGCCACGGCGCACTGTGCATGCGATACTCCCGGCGCGATCTACCCGATCGTTGCCGGTCCGGCCCGCCGGCTCCGCAGGTAATCAGCGATGATGCGCGCGTGGTCGAAGGCCAGCGGCGGCGGGCATGCGGGGTCGACGGCTCGCACCACGCCGGCGTCATCACCGGCCTGTGGTTCACCGCTGGCCTCGGCCACGAAGACGACACTCACGGTGTGCCCGCGCGGATCACGCGCCGGATCGGAATAGACGCCAAGCAGCCGCGTCAGGCGGACCTCGAGACCCGTCTCCTCCCGTGCCTCCCGCCGCGCGGCGTCTTCGACGGTCTCGCCAATGTCGACGAATCCGCCCGGCAGCGCCCAGCCCGGCGGAGGATGCAGGCGCTCGATCAGCACGATCGGCCGGCCCGGGCGATCAGTCAGCTCGATGACCGTGTCGGCGGTCAGCGCAGGTGTGGGTGGCGGCGGCATCGGGGGGGTCGGGCGCCGGCAGCCCGCGACTATAGTTCCTTGCGCAGTCCAAGCGTGAATCGGTGGCGATCGAGGTCGCCGCTCACGAGCGTGTCGGCATTGACGAAGGCGATCCAGCCGTTCGGCAGGATCGCGTTGACCCCGGCGCCGATGGAGACCCGACCCTGGTCCGGCTTGTCGCCTGTGGTCGTGAAGACCGCGGGGCCGGAGTCGAGTACGTACTGGCTGTTGATGGTCAGCGCATGGTCGCGGAATTCGTGCAGGTACTCGACGCGCAGCTGGGGCACGAACACACCCCGCGACGTGCTGAAGGCGCGATCCGCGCGCAGGCCGAGGTGCCCGAGCACGGAGGTCTTGCGACACTCAGCGAGCGCCATGTGCAGGCCTGATGAGTTCAGGTCCCGCTCGGTGTAGGAGTCGATCCTGGAGTTCGTGTAGGTGAGACCGACGAACGGGCCAAAGGTCGTCGCACCGGAACCGAAATCGAGCCCGGCGTTCACTGCCGCCCACCACACGCGACTGTCGGTGTCGCCCGTGACCAGACCCTGGAACTGCGACAGGCGCGGCGCGCCCTGCGCCACCGGATTGCGGCGGAAATCGTGCTGCTGCCGGCCGTAGCCCAGCGAGGTGTCGATGAAGGACCGCTCGCTGACGTTCCAGACGGCATAGAGGGTCAGGGATTTCGAGTCCGTGTCGGCGGAGCCCGCCCGATCGGCCGGCACGAAGGTGCCGGTGACCAGGTCCGGGTCGAAGTCATAGCCGACGTTCTCGAATGCGGCGAGCGCGCCGACAAACACCCGATCGGATACGCGGCGATCGAGACCGATCTCGAGGGCCCAGCCATCACCGTCGAGACCACGTTCGCTGTGCACGGCCGGATCCCGGTCCTTCTCCAGCGAAGTGACGCGGCCATGGATCAGCAGGCTGAAGGGACCGAGCTGGGCGGCAGCCTCGGCGGCCCCGGTCGCCGAGTCCCCGCCCTCGCGGACACCAGCGGCGCGCTCGCGGGCCTCGGTGCTGCGGACCTCGGCGAGCCCGACCGAGGACTTCGTATGGCTCAGGTTCTGGCTCGGCTTCAGCGACGACTCACTGTCACCGGAGAGGTCGCCGAGTCCAGCCGGTGTCTCGCTGCAGCGCGTCGCGAGCGCGCCCGTTGCGGTCGCGCACACCTGCAAGAAGTAGGCCTGGAAAGCCGGGTCCGCAGCCCCGGCCGGCAGGGCGATGACCGACAGTGCAAGCAGCGCGCAGGCGGGCAAGGAGCGATTGCTCATAGTGGTCTCATGATCCAGGATCCTTCATTTCAGCCTAGCAGTTTTCCATGGCCGAGGGTATCTGTGGCAAATCGTGCGGGTGTACACTCGCGCCCATGCCGGCCGGCCACGGTCTTCCCGATCGGGAGTCTGCAATGTTGCATCGGAAATGCGTGATCACCGCCGCGGCCTCATTGCTGGCGGTGGCGAGCCTGGCGCAGGAACCTTTCCCGCAGGACTATCCGCCGCCGGAGCCGGCCGCCCGGCCGCCTTCGCTGAAGCAGAACCTGCGCCAGTTGTTCGCGGGCACGCTCGCGACCGTGGTCCAGGGTCTCGGCGCGGTCGTCACGACTGGCATCACGCAGAGCGTCAACGGCGCGCTGCTGGGCTGGTTTGCCAAGCAGGGCGTGGCGCCGCCGGCCCCAGCCGCGTATCCGCAGCAGCCGCCGCCGATGGATGCCCAGGTGTACGCCCCGCCGCTGCCACCAGTGCCGGACCCAGCGCCGATGGTTCCCCAGCCGGCCTATCCGGAGCCAGCCTATGCCGAACCTGCGTATCCGGAGCCGGCGCTGTACGCCGGTCTCGCCTACGAAGTACATCTGCAGACGGCCAGCGGGCCGGTCCCCGTCGACCCGGCCACGCACGTCTTCGCGACCGGCGATCGCTTCGTCGTGCATTACCGGCCGACGCTGCCCGGCGAAGTCGAGGTCTACAACATCAACCCACAGGGCATCGAGCGCCAGATCGACCGGGTCGCCGTCGCGGCCGGCCAGCTCGCAACGCTCGGCACCTATGAGTTCCGCGACCAGAAGGGCGACGAGGTCCTGCGCCTCGTGATGCTGCCCTGCTCGACCGAGGCGCTCGCGACGACCACCCGCGACATCGTCCGGGTGGAGGGCTCGCCGGCTGGCACCGGACTGAACCTGACTCACTGTGGTGTTGCCACGCGCGCACTGCGGCCACAATCGCGCGACATCGCGAAAGTCGAACTCGACGGTCAGACCGCCTTCGCGCTCGATCCGGTCAGCCCGCAGGAACTGGCCAGCGGCAGCTTCGCGCCGCGCGAGATCCGGCTGACCTTCCACCACAACTGATGACTGCCGGCATGCGCCGCCCCCCGACCCGACCAGCGCGGCGCCATCGTCTTGCCATCGGCCTCGGCGCGGCGCTCGCGGGCCTCGCTCTCGGGGGACCGGTCACGCCCGCAGTGAATCCCCGGTCACCGGCAGCGGCCGATGAGTTGTTCGTCATCGACTGCCTGCTGCCGGGCCAGATCCGCCAGCTCGGCCAGCGCACCACTTACCTGAGCCCGCGGCGGCCGGTGCGTACGAGTGCCAGAGACTGCCAGATCCGTGGCGGAGAATACGTGGCCTGGGATCGAGCCGACCTGCGCTCCTCGCTCGCAGTCTGGCTGCCAGCCGCGAAGGCTGGCGAGGTCGAAGCGATGACCGTCGTCGGCGAGATGTTCGAGAAGGGCCTGGGCGTGCCAGCCGATCATGCTGCCGCGGCGCAGTGGTATCGCAAGGCTGCCGATCTTGGCGCATTGCGTGCGCAGGTCAACCTCGGGCACCTCTACGAGCAGGGCCTCGGCGTCCCGCGCGACCCCGCCGAGGCGCTGCGCTGGTACCGGCGCGCAGCTGGCCTGCCCGATGTGATCGAGCTGGATGCCGGCGCGCCGATCGTTCGGGCCGCGCCGGCTGAACCCGTGGAGCAGGCGGAGGCGCTGCGCCGCGAAATGGCCGGGCTGCAGCGTGAGACGGAGATGCTGCGCGAGGCCGTCGGGAGAGCGCGCCTGGAACTCGATGCAGCACAGGCGGCACTCGAGCAGGCCCAGGCCGAGCAGCAGGCGCTGCGGGCCGCGGCCGATGCCGCCTCGGGCGCTGCCGCGGCCGAACTCGACCGCCGGGCCGCCGAAGGCGAGCAGCGCGTCCGCACGATCAGTGAATCCCTGCGGCAGCGAGAAGTCGAGCTCGCCCGGCACCAGGCGGACAGGACCCGGCTGCTCGGCGAGCTCGAAGGTCTGCAACAGACCTCCGCCGCACAGGCGCAGAGGATCGCGGAACTCGAGCACCAGCTCGCGCCCGCGCCTGCCCCACCGGCCGATCTGCCGGTCGCCGGACCAGCGCTCGCGATCATCGAACCGCAGCTACTCGCGACGCGCGGCATCACGGTGGTTGCGGCCAGCGCCGGCGCGGTCGAGGGTGGACGGCGCATCGTCGGCCGGGTCACGGCGCCCGCGGGCCTGCTTCATCTCGCGGTGAACGATGCGCCCGTCGAGCCCAACGACTCCGGCGTATTTACCGCGCAGGTAGCCGGCAGCGCCGGTGACACGCCGGTCACGATCGTCGCCGTGGACCGGCGCGGGCAGCGCGCCGCCGTCGAGTTCGTGCTGCGCGGCATTACCCCGGCCACCGCTGGCCCGGCCACCGCCAGCCCAGCCACGGAGCCAGCGGCCCAGCCCTGGGCCGGCATCGATTTCGGCCGTTACCACGCGCTCGTCATCGGCAACAACGACTATCGCCATCTGCCGGACCTCAAGTCGGCGGTCAACGACGCGCGCGAGGTCGCCGCTCTGCTCGAGAAACGCTACGGTTTCGCCGTGACGGTGCTGCAGGACGCCGATCGCTACACGATTCTCGCTGCACTCAACAAGTTGCGCGAGCGCCTCACCGCTGAGGACAACCTGCTGATTTATTACGCCGGTCACGGGGAACTCGACGAGGTCAACAGTCGCGGACACTGGCTGCCGGTGGATGCCGAGCCCGGCAGCACGGCGAACTGGATCCCGACCACGGCCATCACCGACATCCTCAATATCCTCAAGGCCAAGCAGGTGCTGCTGGTGGTCGACTCCTGCTACGCCGGCGCGCTGACGCGGTCCTCGATGGCGCGCCTCGCAACCGGCGCAACCGATGCCGAGCGGCTGCACTGGCTCCGCGCAGTCAGCCAGAAGCGCTCGCGCACGGTGCTGACTTCCGGCGGCCTCGAGCCGGTTCTCGATGCGGGCGGCGGCGAGCATTCAGTCTTTGCGCGGGCACTGCTGGAAGTGCTGCGCTCGAATGCGGAGGTCCTCGACGGCCAGGGCTTGCATCGCGAAGTCGCCGCCCGCGTGAGCTATGCCGCCGGCAACGTCGGCTTCGACCAGGTGCCGGAATACGCGCCGGTGCGCTACGCCGGCCACGAGGCCGGGGAGTTCTTCCTTGTCCCGAGGTTGTGACGGCCTGCGCGCCGGCCTGGCGCTCGCCGCGGCGCTGCTGGCATGGCACGCGACGGCAGGCGCAGGGCCCGTGCGGCGCGCGCTGCTGGTCGGCGTCAACGACTATGCCGCGGCGCGGGTGCCGGACCTGCGCGGCGCTGTGAATGACGTGCGCATGATGCAGCGGATCCTGAGCAGCCGCTTCGGCTTTGCGGAACGCGACATCGTCCTGCTGACCGACGCCGCGGCGACGCGCGGTGCCGTGCTCGCGGCGATCGACCAGCTGGTGCGCGCGACCCAGCCCGGGGACATCGTCTATTTCCATTACTCCGGACACGGCTCGCAAGTGCGTGACCTGAACGGCGAAGAGGACGACGGCCTCGACGAGACCATCCTGCCACGGGATGCGCGGCTGCCCGGTGTGCCGGACATCACTGACGATGAACTGGACCGGCGTTTCGCGCGCCTGCGCAACGACTCCACGCTGCTGGTCTTCGACTCCTGCCACTCCGGCACGATCACCCGCGGCACTGGCAACCTGCTTGCACGCTTCGTGCCGCCGGATGAGCGCCTCGAGCTGTACCGCACGCGGGGCGGAACCACGCGCGACGTGGTCACCGCGGAACGCCTGCCCCACGTGGTGATGGCCGGCGCGCCGGCGGACGAGGAGGCACTGGACGGCCCCGTGAATGAGAGCTGGTACGGCCTGTTCACCTGGGCGCTGGCGCAGGCGCTCGAATCGCTGCCCGCCGGCAGCCCGGCCAGCGTCGTCCACGCGGCCACGCAGCGTGAACTCGATCAGCTCGCGCGCAAGCTGTACATGCGCCCGCCTCCGCCGCAGCTCGAGGGTCCGGCCGAGGCCCTGCAGCGACCTGTTTTTGGTGCGCCGGTGCCGACCGCCGGGCGCACATGGCTGCCGGTCGTGGCCGAGGGCGACAGGCTGCTGCGAATGGTCGGCGGCCTCGACCTGAACGCGCAGCCTGGTTCGCAGTGGGCGATCTATGCGGCGGATGCGGAGCGCTTCGAGTTCGGCCGCGCGCTTGCGGTAGGCATTGTCGAGGGGCTCGACGGTCGCGACGCGCTGCTGCGCCGCCAGTTCGGCAGCCAGCCAGTGCCGGCTGGTGCGCGCGCCGTGGCCCTCGCACCACCGGTGACCGGGGATCTCGCGGTCCGTATCGAGAGCCCGCCTGGCGCTCGCCTGGACACGATGATTTCCGAGCTGCGGCGTGGCCTGCCGGCACTGCAAGTCGTCGCCGCAGGAGAGCCCGCGCGCTTCGTGATCCGCTTCGATGGTGCAAGCTGGCGCGTACTCGACCTCGGCGGCCTGCACGAGGTGCTGTCAGTTTCGGATACCACCGGCACCGGCGCTGTCGTCGAGACCTTGCTCAGGACGCTTACTTCAGCCCTGCGCGCGACCGCCCTGCTCGCTCTCGACAACGCCGCTGCCGATTTCGCCGTCGAGGTTCGTATACCGGACCTGGCCGCCAGCGAGCTGCCCGCCTTCCGGATGCGGCAGCCGGATGCCCCGCGGACGCGAGAGAACAGTCTCGTGCTCGAGGTCGCCTCGCCGATCGATGCGTATCTGACCATTGTCAGTGTGGATACCGAGGGCCGGCTGAACCTGTTGTTCCCGAACGATCACCAGCGGCCGGGCTTCCTGCCGGACGGGCTCGTCCGGGCCGGACAGCCCGAGCGGATTCCCGATGCGCTGGCGCCGGGCAACGCGGCCGGCTTCTACTGGGATTACGGTCCGCCGGCCGGGCGCGACACCATCCGCGTGTTCGCGGCCCGCGACCTCGAGACGGCGCGCGTGATCCGCGGTTTCGTCAGCCAGGCGGCGGGCGATGCCAGCCAGCTGCCAGCCCTGCGGGATTCGCTGGCCAGTCGCGCCGTGCGCGGGATTCAACTGGTCGCGGACACCGCGGCGCCGCAGCCCGCGCCAGCCCTGGGCTGGGCGGCAACGTCGATCGTCATCGAGATTCGGCCCTGAGGCCCGTCTCCCGCGCGGATGTGCCACCGCCCGCCGCCTCGGCCCGCAACCACTCGCTGGTCGCGCTGCCCAGGTAGGCGCCGATCAGTCTCCGCGCCAGATACAGCAGCGGAATCAGTGCGATCGCCATGCTCAGCTTGTAACCGTAGTTCACGGTGCCAACCGCCAGAAAGAGACTGATCGGCCACTGCTGCGGCCCGAGCACGAAGGCGATATAGAGTACGACGAAGCTGTCCACGAGCTGCGAGACCGCGGTCGAGCCGGTCGCCCGTAGCCAGATCCAGCGCTCGCCGGTCCGCCGCCGGATCCAGTGGAACACGGTGACGTCGATCAGCTGGCCGATCAGGAAGGCTGTGATCGAGCCGCCGATCGTCCACAGGCCCTGGCCGAAGATGCTGGCGAATGCCGCCTGCATGTCGGGAACTCCGTTCGCCGCACCGACCGTCACCCACCAGCCGGCCGGCGCCAGCGCGATCGCGAGGTAGGCAAACACGAAGGCGTAGCTGATGAACCCGACGGCCAGCCAGGACACCAGGCGCACGCCGCGTGCGCCGTAGTACTCGTTGATGACGTCGGTCATCACGAAGACGACCGGCCACAGCATCACACCCGCGGTGAACGACAGCGACCCGCTCTGCCCGAAGAGCTGCCAGCCGAACGGCGGCAGTCCGAGCGTGTCCTCCAGCGCAAAGATCTTCACGCCGATGAACTCGGCCATCAGCGCATTGGTCAGGAACAGGCCCGCCAGCGCCAGGAACAGCCGGGCGGGTCGCGAGGACACGATTCCCGGCTCTGGTCCCTGTGCCTCTCTGGCCACTTCGCATCCCTTCCGCAGCTGCAACTTCCGCCCCTGCCGGCCGGAATTATAGGCGACCTGCTGCTGGTGCCGGCTATAATCCATCTCTCGCACGAGGTAGCGGGAACCCATGGACCAGGCGCTGCTGCAGCGGCTTGCGTCGCAGGCCGAAGATCTCGAACGCCAGGGACTGCTGAAAGTGGAGCGAGTGATCGCCTCGCCGCAGCAGGCCAGCGTATTGCTCGCCGATGGTCGCGAGGCCATCAATCTCTGTGCGAACAACTATCTCGGCCTGGCGAATCACCCGCGGCTGCGCGCCGCGGCACACGCTGCCATCGACCGCTGGGGCTACGGCATGGCCTCGGTTCGCTTCATCTGCGGCACGCAGTCGGTGCACCGCGAACTCGAGGAGCGTCTCGCCGCCTTTCTCGGCACCGAGGATGCAATCCTCTACTCCTCCTGCTTCGACGCCAACGGCGGGCTCTTCGAGACGCTGACCGATGAGCAGGATGCGATCATTTCCGATGCCCTGAACCACGCCAGCCTCATCGATGGCATCCGGCTGTCCAGGGCGCGCCGGCTGCGCTACGACAACCGCGACCTCAACCAGCTCGAGGACCGGCTGCGCGAGTCCCGCGACGCACGCAGCCGCCTGATTGTCACCGATGGCGTATTTTCAATGGATGGTACGCTCGCGCCGCTGGCGGGCATCTGCGAGCTCGCGGATCGCTACGGCGCCACGGTCATCGTCGACGACTCGCATGCCACGGGGTTCATGGGCCCGCGCGGTCGCGGCACCCACGAGCACTGCGGCGTCATGGGCCGCGTCGACCTCCTGACCGGTACTTTCGGCAAGGCGCTCGGTGGTGCGAGCGGCGGCTATGTGGCCGGGCCCACTACAGTGGTCCGCTGGCTGCGCCAGCGCTCGCGGCCGTACCTGTTTTCGAACACCCTGCCGCCGGTGGTCGCGGCCACGACGCTCGCCGCCCTGCAGCTGATCGACGAGGAGCCAGCGCTGCGCGCGACCCTGTGGGACAACACCGCATATTTCCGCGACGCACTGCAGCGGCTCGGCTTCGACCTCGTGCCGGGCGAGCATCCGATCATTCCGGTGATGCAGGGCGACGCGGTGCTCGCGAGCCGGATGGCGGAGGCCCTGCTCGACCGCGGGGTCTACGTCGTTGGCTTTTCCTACCCCGTCGTGCCGCTCGGTCGCGCGCGCGTGCGTACGCAGATGAGCGCCGGGCACACGCGCGGGCAGCTCGAAACCGCAGTCGCGGCATTCGCCGGAGCGGGCCGCGAGCTCGGCCTCATTCCCGGGTGAGCACTCCATGAAAGCCCTGATCAAGTCGCGCCGCGAACCCGGCATCTGGATGGGCCGGTTGCCGCGGCCCGTCGTCGGCCACAATGACGTGCTGATCCGCATGCGCAAGACCGCGATCTGCGGTACCGACATCCACATCTATCGCTGGGACGACTGGGCCGCGCGGACGGTGCCGGTGCCGATGCAGGTCGGGCACGAGTACTGCGGTGAGATCGTCGAGATCGGCAGCGAGGTACGCGGCCTCGCGCCTGGCGACCGCGTCTCGGGCGAGGGTCACATCACCTGCGGGCATTGCCGCAACTGCCGTGCCGGCCGGCGTCACCTGTGCCGCAATACGCGCGGCGTCGGCGTCGACCGCCCGGGCTGCTTCGCCGACTACCTGGCCCTGCCGGCCGCCAACGTCTTCCGCCTGCCGGAGGCGATCAGCGACGACATCGCCGCGATCCTCGACCCGCTCGGCAACGCGACGCACGCTGCGCTGTCCTTCGACCTGGTCGGTGAGGACGTGCTGATCACCGGAGCGGGCCCGATCGGCTGCCTCGCCGTGGCGATCGCGCGCTATGCCGGCGCCCGCCACGTCGTGATCACCGATGTCAACGACTATCGCCTCGACCTCGCCCGACGCATGGGCGCCACGCGTGCGCTCGACGTGCGCAGCGAGAGCATCGATGGGGCGATGCGCGACCTCGGCATGGAGGAAGGCTTCGACGTCGGCCTCGAAATGTCCGGCAATCCGGGGGCTTTTCGCGACCTGCTGCGGGTCATGCACCACGGCGGCCGCGTCGCGCTGCTCGGCATTCCACCCGCGGAAGTCGCGATCGACTGGAACGAGGTCGTGTTCAAGGGCCTCGTGATCAAGGGCATCTACGGCCGCGAGATGTTCGAGACCTGGTACAAGATGGCGGCGATGCTGCAGAGCGGGCTCGACGTCGCGCCGGTAATCACCCATCGCTACCCGGTCGCTGACTACCGCGCGGCCTTCGAGACCATGGCGAGCGGCCGCTCTGGCAAGGTGATCCTGGACTGGGAGTCCTGAGTCACTCCACCCGGCAACCGCACAGGTAGACCGGCCGCCCCTGCTCGGCGAGCGCGATCAGGCCGCGCGCTTCAGTGAGGGCCGCATCGAGGCCCGGCAGCGCGATGCGACGCGGCAGCAAGGATCCGGCCATGCGGGCGGCTGCCTCCTGCATGCGCAATGCCAGCAGTTCCTGCCAGTTCAGGTGGTGCTCGACCCAGCGCACGTCGTAGCCTTCGTCGAGGCCTGCGAGTCGCGCCGCCTCGGCGACCGCTTCATCCACACCACCGAGTTCGTCCACGATGCCAGCGGCGCGCGCGTCCTCCCCGGACCAGACGCGGCCCTGGGCAATCCCGTCGATCTCCTCCGGCCGCCGTTGGCGGGCCTGCGCGACCTTGTCTACGAACGTCCGGTAGGCGTGCTCGACGCTGGCCTGCAGGATTTCACGCGCCGGCGGCGCCAGCTCGCGATCCAGGCGCACGGCGCCCGCGAGTTCGGTCGTTCCGAAGCCGTCATTGGTGATGCCAAACTTCTCCAGCGTGCGCTGAAAGGTGGCGATGATCGCAAACACGCCGATGGAACCGGTGATCGTGGTCGGAGCCGCAAAGATGCGGTCCGCGTCCATCGCGATGTAATAGCCACCCGACGCGGCGACTGTCCCCATGGATGCCACGACCGGCTTGCCGGCGGCGCGCAACGCCGCCACTTCTCGCCGGATCACCTCCGAGGCCATCATGCTGCCGCCCGGGCTGTCGATCCTGAGCACGACCGCAGCGGTCGTCTCGTCGTTGCGTGCCTCGCGCAGCAGGCTGGCCAGCGTGTCGCCGCCGACGGTTCCGGGTGGCTGTTCGCCGTCCAGGATCTCCCCGGCGGCGACGATCACGTCGATGCCTTCTTCGCCTCGCCGCGCGAGCAGCCGCTCGGAACGAAGCTCTGCCAGGTACGGGCCCCAGCCCACCGCCTTGAACGAACCCGTGTCGTCGTCCTGGCCGGCCACCGTGGCGACCAGCTGCTCGAACTCCTCGCGGGTTTTCAGCCCGTCCACCAGGCCACGGGCGAGCGCGTACTGGGCCAGGTCTCCGCCAACGGCACGGATCGCCGGGGCGGCTTCGTCGGCATAGGCCTGGATCAGCGCCGGCTCGAGCTTGCGTGCGCTGGCGACGTCGTTGCGGTAGCCGTCCCAGAGTGCGCCGAGCCAGATGGCACTCTGCTCGCGGTCCTCGGCTGACATGTCGCTGCGGGTGAAGGTGTCGGCGGCCGATTTGTGGCTCCCAACCTTGAAGACATGCAGGTCCACGTCGAGCTTGTCGAGGGTTCCACGCAGGTAGGTCCGGTAGTAGCCGTAACCCTCGAGCAGCAGGTAACCGAATGGATCGAGGTACACCTCGTCGGCGTGGGCCGCGAGATAGTATTGCCGCTGGTCGAAGGACTCGCCCCAGGCATAGACCTTCTTGCCGGCCTCGCGGAACCAGCCGATCGATCGCGCCAGGTCCTGCAGCGCCGGCAGGCCGGCACCCGCGAGCTCATCGAGATCGAGCACCAGCGCCCGGATGCGGTCGTCATCACGAGCCCGGTCCACGACCTCGATGAGATCGCGCAGCCGGGTCTCGTCGCGGGCCGCACCGGTGCCACGCTCGAAGGCCCGCTGCAGCGGATCACCGGTGACTTCCTCGACGATTCGGCCCTCGGGCGCCAGCACCAGGGCCGCGCTGCGCGGAATTAGCGGCACGGAGCCGCGACTCGCGACCAGCAAGGTGCCGAAGATCAGCAGCAACAGCAGCAGGTGGAGGGTCTTGCGCAGCCCGTCGAGAGCGTGCAGCAGGCCCCGGACCACGGCCCCGATTCCGCGCATGAGCCCCACGCCGGCCTCCCGTCAGTTGCCCTGGCCGCTCGCGAGGATCCGATCCAGCATCGCGCGCAACCGCTCGTTGAAGATCGCCGGAACCTCGAGCTGAGGGAAGTGCCCCGCCTCGGCAATCTCGTCGACGCCCGCCACCCTGCGCTCGCCGCGCGCGGCCCGGAAGCGCTGCAACTGCTTCCCCCCGCCTCCCGCCATCAGGAAGCCGATCGGCGCCGGCACCGCGGCGACGGCTGCCGGCATGCGTTCGTTGAACCAGCCGCCCAACCCGTCGAGCATCGGCAGCGCAATCGCCGGATTCGCTGTTGCCATCGCCGCTGCGATGCCATCGGCAAGGGCCGGCGGGCTCCCTGGCAGGAACATCGAGCCGCGGACGAACTGGCGCGTGGCCGGAGCAAAATCCGCGCGCAGACGCGCGACACTCTGATCCATCACCGGCGTACCGTAGAAGTCGTACATCGTGTCCACGCCGATCACGCCACGCACCCGATCCGGCAGCAGCGCTCCGGTCTCGACCGCAACCGGGCCACCCATGGAATGGCCGATCACGACCGCGTCGCGCGCATCGACGGCGGCAATAACCGCGGCCACATCTGCGGCGAAATTCGCGATACTCCAGTCGGTGCGCCCGGTGCCAGACCGTCCGTGGCCGGCGAGGTCCAGCGCGACAACGCGGTAGTCGGCACGGAACGCCTCGATCTGGTCGCGCCAGTAGCCGCGGTCGCAGCTCCAGCCGTGGACCAGCACGAGCGTCACCGGGCCACGACCCTGCACCTCATAGGCGATCGGCACCCCATCGGCGGACAGTACGGTGTGTGCACCCGGTTCACTGAGCGGCGCCTGGCCGGCGCAGCCCGAGGCGAGCGCAGTCATCAGCAGCAGTGAGGCAGGGAAGCCACTGGACATGCTCATCCGAGCAGACCCCGCAGCACACCGAACAGCGCGCCAAGCAGCAGGATGATCCCGGCCACGCTCCCGATCGCAAAGCCGATGTGCCGCTTCTCGGCCGCCTTCGCATAGCCGAGGGCATAGATAACTCGCCCGACGGGCCAGAGAACGCCGATCATCGCTGCCCAGGAATCGCCGAACTGCAGCGCAAACAGCCACAAGGCGGGCAGGAACAGGATGAGCTGCTCGGTGGTGTTGACCTGCGCGCGATGGATGCGCTCGAATTCCGGGTGACCGGTGATCGCTGGCGCCTCGACCTTGAAGCGCGAGCGGGCCGAACCGACCCGCAGGCTGGTCCAGGCATAGACGAGCAGCGCCAGAATCGTCACCAGTGCGGTGTAGGGAACGGATTCCAACATGATTGCTTCCTGGTAGCAGATGCCAGGCGGAGCGTATCACAGCCCCGCGGGTGCCGCCCCCGGAGCCAGGCGCCGGGTTCAGTCAGCCTCGATCCGCACCAGCTTAAGGCGTCCAGAAGCGCCGCTGCGGATGGACACTGCGGACCGGCGGCACCGGAATTGCTTTGCCACCAGGGCGACGAGTTCCGCGTTCGCCTCGCCGTCGACGGGCGGCGCCCGGACCGAGGCGAGCCAGGTTCCATCGGCAGCCTGCACGAGGGCGCTGGTACGCGACCGCGGCTTGACCCGTACCTGGATCATCATGGTGGCGGGCCGCCCAATCTCGTGCGGAAGACGCCTCTGACAAGACGAATCTGGCCCTCTCGAAGGCTGCGAGTCGCGTTTTCGGCCTTTTCCGCCAGGTTGTCAACGTACACCGAAAGGCTCAGCGGCGCCTGCGGGGTGCTATCGGGCGTTCCGCTCGCAGGAGCCGGCAGTGGGGCGTCGCTGACGTCCTCGAAGTACTCGGCGATGAATCCACATTGAGTCAGGACTTCGCGCATCTCTTCGACGGTAACGAGGAGATTGTCGGCAGGGTCGGTGGCCCATGGAAGCGGAAACCAGGCCACAGCACCCTCCCCGGCGGTCATTTCCTGAAAGGCCAATCGCCCATTGGGCTTGAGGATCCGGTAGATCTCCTCGTAGAGCCTGCGCTTGTCCGCGATGTTCATGCCGACGTTCTGCATCCAGACGACCTCAAAGGAGGCACTGGGAAAGGGCAGGTCGAGGGCGCTGCCTTCGTGTACATGCACCCGGTCGTCAAGAGCCGTGAGGCGATTCAGCAGCCGTGCGCCGATGCAGTAATCCGCGGACAACTCGATGCAGTCGACTTGGCATCCGGGCGAGACAGCGAGCATCCGGGCTGGGCCGGCGAGCCCGGCGCCAAGGTCCAGGACCCGATCTTCCGCTCGAATCTGCGCCAACTCCCGCAAGACCAGCGAAGCACGGAATCCGCCCGTATGAAAATGATCAAGCGCCCCCAGCTCCATGGGAGACAGGGGTTGATCGGGATTCAATCCGGCCACCCGGAGGGCCGCCAGGATCCTGGCCTCGATGTCCCGAGCCGAATAGTGCGATTTCACGCCGGCCACGAGCAACTCCTCACGCAGCGGTCACTCCTCTCGCATTGGACACTGTTACTTGCGGATGACGGGAAGGTGCAGGCTCCATCGAATGGCCAGCAACCGCAGCGCCACCACGACGATGCTCCCGAAGAGGTCCAGATCCCGATCACGCGCCGTCCTACATTGACGAACGATTGAGCCGGGCGCCGCGTGCGGTGCAACCGCTAGTTCGGCGTCGCTCGCGCTATCTTCTCGCGCGCCCATGGCACTGCCCGAAGCAACAGTAGGAACGCCGCAAGCATCCAGAGTGCAACGAACGGCCCCCAGTCGATCGAGTTTGCCGCCGCCGGCGGCACCGGAAAGTACCACAGGTTGAACACGAGCAGCAGCCCCCCAGACGCCACGCCCAGCACACCCATTACAGGTCCGAACCTAGGGTGGCGCATCATCGCGATCCCGAACAGAATCACCGCGACCGAAATCAATACGTCCCACGCCACGTCGATGCCCAGGTGCACCGCGTCGAGCCCATCCGCCACCTTCCGATAGACGTCGGCACTGGCCGGATCGCTCGCCCCCGCGATGGCCCTTTTCATCACGCCAAAGATTGCCTGCTGGGTCGACAGCATGATGAGGACCGTGACGCTGCCGGCAATTGCGGCGATCGCGGCCACTTGAACGAGCGGACCGCGATGGGCGAGCGCAAGGCAGTGGTAGAGCCCCACTGTCCCGACAGCGAGCAATGGACCGAAGGCGAAGGCGGCGGCGTAGCCAAGCTTGTCGGGCAGCGGGACGAATGCCGCAGCAAGGTAAGCGCCGATGCCGAGGAGGCCGCACACTCCTCCCACGCGAATCCAGGACAGACTCAGGTCCGATTGGTGTGCCATACGATTCAGTCACTCCGCTTCGATAAGTGATCGAACGACGCGAATAACCGGCCCGCAACAGCCGCGCGAAGCGCCGCTATTGTGGGTCCGCTCCGATGCGCTTGCGACGGCCGCTGCATTGATTTGTTAGAGCGCATGCCCCTTCTCCCAGCAGACAAACGTCGCGTTTGCGGTTGAGTTCATACCTTTGACTTCAAACCAAGGGAAGCGGCGTCGAATTTCCACCAGAGCCTCGTTCTCGCCTGTAGCGCCTTGTGGGAACTTGCATCGGGAACCTGCGCCCTCGAGAACCCACCAGACATCGGCGCCCCAAGGACCGCTGTCGTTTGTTTCAACGAGGATGCGAGCTATATCCTTCCAAGCGAGGAACTGTGAGTCGCCCGTTGGGAATGCGCTAGATAACCCACTGTCCGAGACTGTCACTAGGACCTGACGCTCGGGCCAGAGTGAATCCGCGCGAGTCTTGCGCAGAGAAGCCAGCCAGGTGGTGACGCGGTTCAGCATGCGCTCTAACGCCCGCGTTCAGCGGCGCGCACGCCGACGTATAAACGAGGCACCTTATCCGTCCGCGACCGCTCGAACGCGCAGTTAGGCTGCTCTGTATTCATGCCTCCGGTCCCGTTCCACGACTTGAATACCAACAA
>SCUD01000089.1 GCA_004297335.1 Gammaproteobacteria bacterium | reverse complement strand
CACCGCCAGCGACCCGCCGCTCGTGGCCAGCGCCGCGATGCTGCCCTGATGGTCCTCGAGCACATAGCGGACCGTGTTGGCCCCGGCCGAGGTCCGGGAGTAAACCGCCACGGTCTGCTCACCGGCAAAGAGGTAGTGGCGCCAGTCGGTCCCGGCGGTGGTCGTCACCTTTTCCAGGAACTGGCCGAGCCGCAGCGTGGTCTCGACCCCGCTAGCCCCGGAATAAACGTGCTTCCAGTGCTCCCGGTTCGGACCGTAGGCGAACTCGTCGTACACGCCGCCGCTCTGGTTGACCCGGCTGGGGTAGTTGTAACTCGTCCAGGTGATGCTCTGACCGCTGCGGGTGATGGCGTTGCCGTTGGCGTCATAGGTGTAACTGACCAGCCCGCCGGCTGCGCTCAGCAGCTGGTGCCGCCTGGTCGCGTGGTAGCTCCACTGGCCGGCGCCGAGGTCGGTCTTCTGCGTGAGATTGCCGAGCGGGTCATAGCCGTAGCTGACCGTGGTCGCGCCGACCACCGAGGACTGCAGCCGGTGCAGATCGTCGTAGTACAAATCCTCGGTCAGGCCGAGGCGGTTGTCCTGACGCTGGGTCAGTGAGCCGACCTTGTCGTACAGGAATCCCAGGTTCTGCAGACTGGTGCCACCGTTCACGCTCGATACCGCCCTGAGATCCCCGGTCACTGCATCGAAGGTCGCCGCACTCGTCCATCGCCGCCGCCCCCCGGCGCCCGCGGATCTGCGCAGCTGATCCCGCCACGCTGGATGATCTTGGCCACTTTGTGTCACAACGCTAGGCCGCTGGCAATCCTGCGTAGCATAGATTCCGGCACCTCACGGAGTCGCTGCCGATCTGTTACTTTTTCCCCCGCAGGCGGCTAATAAAGGCTTCCCCGCGATCACGAGCAGCCCGGTCAACGCGTGCCCTTGTCAGGCGCTCTTGATGTCCTGAGAAGGCATCGCACAGCGTGGTCACATTCGCCTTCACGCGCCGCAGCACAGCATCAATTGGCTCTGGCTCGCATCTTGCCAGAACCTCATCAACCGATCGCCAGCCCATCGCGATATCTACGTCGTCAAACTGGTGGAATTTCTCTGGTTCTGACTCGGCAGCCAAATCGACGAACTCTTGGCCGCGCTCGCGAGTGAAGCGAAGACGCACGGGCCCAATACGAAAGACAGCGGCCGTGTCTCCAAATGCTTCCTCGACAGGGGTCTTCGAGATCAATTCAGCCTCCCCAAGCCCTGCATCTCGCAGCTTGCCACGCATGACGTCGACCAGCGACGAGACCGCAGTTCCCGCCTGCATCACGGCACCGGCGGCAGCATGCGCAGGCCGTCCGAGCTTAGTGTGTAACCGCGGGCAGAGAGGTACTCGAGCTCGCGCGCAAAGAAACTTCCGGCCCGGGCAGCGGACGCCTGAGTTGCAAGTACAGCTGTGTCGCCGCGAGCAATTAGCCGATCAAGGAATCGCGTGTTCGCCGCCCATTGTTCCGCGGGTGACATCGCTTCCCAGAATTTCGTAGGCACGTTGAAGTGGCGAGCACCGATCGTCTTCACAACCGAAACGTAGCCGTCCGAAGCATGGCCCAGTACGCTGACCCCACCTCTTGCGGCAACAAACTACTCAACAATTCCTCCGTACTTTCGCTGCGCCGCTTCTTTCTCGATGTTAGAAAGCCGCGGAGGCCCACCGCCTTCAGACTCGCTTTCCGGGTACGTTAGTTCCCAGTAGCGCCCATCTTGTGGGTCTCGATAAAGAGTATCCCATCCCGTTGCATCAGTACCTACTTTCGTCAGCTGATCACGAATCAGTCGTTCGATGCGCCGACATGTGGAGTCGCCTTCAATTGCGTCGTTCACAAGCCGCCATTTGCCGACCAAGTCTGTTTCGTTTGAGAGTAGTCTCATTATCGAACCACCGTGATTGATGAGCCAGGCGGTATCGGGCCGTTCGGAATCACAAACTCCCTTGCTCCACCGCGAGTAAGCCCGCCCTGAAGAAATCCGGGATTTGTTCTAAAGACCGGCGATGCAATCCCAGAACCTGGAGTTGGAAAGCGAATTACTGTGAATGCGTCCGAGGCGCCGATTGTCAGTCGTTGTGAAAGTTGCGCGGCATTCATTCCGGCAATATCGTCGGCCGCTACGACAAACACGTCATCCGCACCTGCCCGGCCCAGCGTTGTTAGCGGCCTAGTTCCTGCGACGACACGGGCTAGTTCCGCTGGTACAGGATTGGTTACCGCCCTTGCGGCCGCTGCTATCCTGCCTGCGGCCCCAAGGACAACCTTGGCCGGCCCACCGATGGACGCAACAGCTTGACCTAGCAGGGCCTCGGGATCCTTGGATAGTTCCGCTCCGGTTCGATCAAGATTCTCCTGCCAGGACGCCAGGAATGACTTCCACACTTCGCTCGATGTCAACGCGGTTAGTGGATTGTACCTCGGCGTATCCAGATCCGTCCGCGGCAGGACGGCGCTCTCGGGGATGTCGGCGCAGCTGATGACCGGCATCCAGATCGTTTCAAAGCCGAACCAGAACCCGCCGCCGCCATAGCCGTCCGGGCCACCGCCGCCAAAGCCATAGCCGATCGTGGGCACGCTGATGGCAGCGAAGCCGATCCCGCAGCTCCTGACGAATCCGCTCGGATCGGTGAAGCTGGCCGGGTCGTTCTCGACATAGCTATAACGGTTCCAGCCCTGGGTCGAGGCGGGGTTGGCCACATACGGGTCAGCGGACAGGAACCGGCCCGTCAGCGGGTCCTGCACCCGCCCGTTCATGTGGATGAGCGGCGCCCCGCCCAGGTGGTTGTGCCCGGTATAGCCGCGGCGGCTGATGCCGTTGATCGTGGTCTGATCGCCCCCGGAAATCGGCAACTGCCAGGTGCTGCCGCTGCGCCGCTGGCCAAACGGCGTGAAGCTCTCATTCACCGCCAGCGACCCGCCGCTCGTGGCCAGCGCCGCGATGCTGCCCTGATGGTCCTCGAGCACATAGCGGACCGTGTTGGCCCCGGCCGAGGTCCGGGAG
>SCUD01000088.1 GCA_004297335.1 Gammaproteobacteria bacterium | reverse complement strand
GGTCGGCCCCGGCCACCTCGTGGTCATGGCGCGCATGCTGTCCTACGCGGCGATCGGCGCCGCGCTGCTGCCGCTCGTGATCGACGAGGCGCACAGCCGCGGCAACTTCGTGCCGCTCGCCTCCCAGGCACTGATGATCGCGACCCAGCTCGAGGGCGCCCTCGCGATGGGCATGCACAACTCCGTGGTCTGCAGCGAGGACGTGCCGCACTTCGCCGGCAGCGTCGAGCGCGCGGAGCTCGAGCGCAGCTACCTCGGACCCGCCTTGTACGACGGCATGCTGGCACTCTGCGCCGCCTGGCCCCGGGGTCCGGTGGATCCCGACCTGCATGCCCCGCTGCGCTCGGACGTACCGGCCCTGCTCCTGTCCGGCGCGGCCGATCCGGTGACGCCACCGGCCTACGCGGCGGTCGCCGCCGCGGGCTTCACGCGGCATCTGCACCTGGTGCTCCCCGGACAGGGCCACGGCCAGACCGGCTTCGCCTGCGTGCAGCGACTGCTGCGCGAGTTCATCCGCGCCGGCGATGTCGCCGGACTCGACCCTGGCTGCATCGGCGACATCCGGCCGATGCCCTTCTTCCTGTCGTTCACGGGTCCGGAACCATGATCCGGGTGGCGGGCCTGACCCGCAGCTTTGGCGCCGTGCGCGCCATCACCGATGTCAGCTTCACGGCCGCTGATGGCCGCATCACCGGCCTGCTGGGGCCCAACGGCGCCGGCAAGTCGACGACGCTGCGCGTGCTGTACACGGTGCTGCGCCCGGATGCCGGCAGTGCCGTCGTGGATGACATCGACGTCGTCGCCAGCCCGCTGTTGGCGCGGCGCGCGATCGGCGTGCTCCCGCACGCCGCCGGCATCTACCCGCAGCTCACCGCCAGCGAGAACATCGCCTGGTTCGGCGCGCTGCATGGCCTCACTGGCGCGGCGCTCCGGCGGCGGGTCGACGAACTCATCAGCGTGCTCGACATCAGCGAATTCGCCACCCGCCGGGCCAAGGGCTTCTCGCAGGGGCAGCGCGTCAAGGTCGCGCTCGCCCGCGCGCTGATCCACTCCCCGCGCAACCTGCTGCTCGACGAGCCGAGCAACGGGCTCGACGTGATGGCCACCCGCAGCCTGCGCGAACTGATCCGCGGCCTGCGCGCGGCAGGCCATTGCGTGCTGTTCTCGAGCCACGTGATGCAGGAGGTCGCCGCACTGTGCGATGACATCGTGATCATCGACCATGGGCGGGTGGTCGCCGCCGGCACGCCGATCGAGCTGCAGCGGCGCTTCGGCTCGGCGACGCTCGAGGACGCCTTCGTCGCGGCGATCGGCGATGCCCGGGGGCTCGCATGAGCGGCACGATCGGCATCGTGCTGCTCAAGGAACTGCGCGAGGCACTGCGCGACCGGCGCACGCTGCTGACGAGCCTGGTGCTCGGCCCGCTGCTCGGCCCGGTGTTCTTCGTCCTGGTGCTGAAGCTGGCGCTCGAGCAATCCGTCGAGACGCTCGACGAGGCGGTTCCGGTGACGGTCGCGAACGCGGGGGCGGCGCCGAACCTGGTGCAGCACCTGCGCCAGAGCGGACTGGCCGTGACGCTGCGCGACGGCAGCGATATCGAGATCCGCGACTGGATCACCGCGGCTCCAGAACTGGTCGTGGTGCGGGTGAGCGAGGCCTATGCCGCGCGATTCCAGTCCGCCGAGCCGGCGGTCGTGATGATCTACGCTGATGGTTCGCGGGCCCGCGCCGAACGCCGGGCGCGGCGCGTGCAGGAGGTGATCGACGGCTGGTCGGCACTCATCGGGGCCTTGCGCCTGCAGGCGCGCGGCGTGGTGCCGACGGTCACCCATGCGGTGATCGTCGACAGCATCGATGTGTCGACCCCCTCGGCCCGCGCGGCGCTACTGCTCGGCATGCTGAGCTACCTGATCCTGGTCATCACGCTGGTCGGCGGGCTGTACCTGGCGATCGACGCGACGGCCGGCGAGCGTGAGCGCGGTTCGCTCGAGGCCCTGCTGACGGTGCCGGTGCCGCGCGAACGCCTGATCTACGGCAAGGTGCTGGCCGCCGCGGTGATGATGGGGCTTGCGCTCGCGCTGGTGACCGTGACGATCATGGCGGCGCTGCGCTGGATGCCGCTCGAGTCGCTCGGCATGTCGGCCAATTTCGGTCCCGCCGTCGCGGCGAGCGTGTTCCTCGTGACGCTGCCGTTTGCGCTGGTCGGGGCTGGCCTGCTGACCGTCGTGGCCTCGTTCACGCGCAGCTACAAGGAAGCGCAGTCCTGGCTCGGGATCGTGATGCTGGTCCCGACCCTGCCGATCGCGATCGCCGGCGTGCTCGCGGTCAAGGCATCAGCGCCGCTGATGCTGGTACCGAGCCTGTCCCAGCATCTGGTCATCCAGGGCCTGATGCGGGGTGAATCGATGCCGGCTGCGTGGCTCGCGCTGTCGGCCGGCAGTACACTCGCCCTGGGCCTCGCGCTTACCTGGCTCGCAGGGCGCCTGTATCAACGGGAGGCGATTCTCGGTGGCTAGGCTGGCGGCCCTGCTGGTTGCGGGGTTGGCGCTCGCCGCCTGCGGCGATCCCGCCGGAGCGCCCTGCGCAATTCGGGGCAGCGGCTTCACTTCGAGCCACGACTGCGCGACCAAGTGCCTGGCGTTGTGGAGCGTGAACTGTCCGGACGGCTCGAGTGTCCAACCAGGCGTCTGCGCCGGCCGGCGGGGCTGCGAGGCGGGCAGTTGCCCGGAGGGCCAGTACTGCTACCATTTCGACGATCCATTCGAGGAGCGGAGCTATTGCATCCCCGATACCGTCTGCGGCGGGGGCACCGCGCCACCGGCTGCTGAGGAGTGAAGACCATGCGCACGATACCTGCCTTCCTGCCAGCAGTGGCCGTGGCCGTCCTGGTCACTGCCTGCGGTTCCGGCGACAACAGTACCGAGGCACGCGAGAAGCAGCTCGAGGAGTATGCCCGCGAGCACGGTGTCAACGCCGACATCGAGCTGGACGGGGATGGCCAGGTCACGATCCAGCAGAATGTCGCCGGCGGCAGCGTAACGACCGGCCAGGACCTCAGCGTACCCGACGATTTCCCCACGGACGTGGCGATCTACCCCGGGATGAAGATCATGTCCTCCGCCGCAACGCCGGGGGGCTACATGCTCCAGGGCCAGGCGGCCGCCAGCGGCGAGGCCGTGGCCGGGTTCTTCGGGAGCGAAATGGCCAGGCAGGGCTGGCGCGACGAGTCACCACAGGCCCCCGCTGGCCTGCCAATGACCAGCCTGCGCTTCGCCAAGGACCAGCGCACCACCGGCATCAACCTGATCCCCGACGGCGACCGGGTCACCATACAGATCATGATCACGCCGTCGGGCTGAAACATGAACATGCAACCCCTGCGCCTGCTGACCGTCCTGCTGCTCGCCGGCGCCCTGGCGAGGCCAGCCGCTGCCCAGATCGAGACCGTGCCGATGAAGGGCCTCGGCAACGAATGGGTCAAGGGGCTGCAACTGCGCGGCAACATGGACTGGGAGTGGATCGAGACCTATCCGGAGCAGGTCTATTTCGTCACCCGCCAGGAAGCGACCCGCGAGGGCGACATCGTCACGATGTGGATGCGCATCGAGTACAAGGAAGCGCGGCGGCCCGGGCCGCATCTCAGCGCGCTCAGCCAGGACGAGTGGGACTGCGCGAACCGGCGCCGCTCTACCCGCGGGGTGTTCTTCTTCCACTGGAACAACCTGCAGGACGACGACCCGGAACACTCGACCAACCCGCTGCGCAACTGGGAAAAGATCGAACCCGGCACGCTCGGCGAGACCCTGTTCAACTTCGCCTGCAGCCTGAAGCCCATGCAGGCCGTGGTCGAACCGGCGCCGGTCGCCCGGCCCTGAGGGTGCGGCGGCCCGACGCCCGGGCGCGCCTCAGGCCTCGGGCGCTGGCGCGGGGGGAGCCTTTCTCTCCGCCTTGCGTTGCAGCTTTTCCTCTTTCTTCTTGCGCTGCGCTTCCTCGCGCTGCTTCTTCTGGTGCTTGTAGCTGGGCTTGGCCAAGAATTCCTCTCCTCGTTCCAGATGCTCTGGATACAATAAAGCAACTACCGGTGCCCGGCACCGCTTGTTGCATATTCTCCGTAGCTGCCCTTGAAGTCCACTAGCCTCCCGCCGGCCTTCAGCTCGATGATGCGCGTCGCCAGGCTTTCGACCAGCTGGCGATCATGCGAGACCAGGATCAGCGTCCCCGGGTACTTCTCCAGGCCGATCTGCAGGGACTCGATCGTTTCCATGTCCATGTGGTTGGTCGGCTCGTCGAGCAGCAGGACGTTGGGCTTGGTCAGCATCAGCTTGCCGTAGATCATGCGGCCCTTCTCGCCGCCGGACAGCACTTTCACCGACTTGCGGATGTCCTCGCCGGAGAACAACAGGCGGCCGAGCGTCGCGCGCACGGCTTCGTCGCCGTCGCCGGGTGATCGCCAGTCGCTCATCCAGCTGAACAGGTCCACCTTGTCCTCGAAGAGCGTGGCGGTGTCCTGCGGCATGTAGCCGGGCCGGGCGCTCTCCACCCAGCTGACCGAACCCCGGGTCGGTGACAGCTCGCCCGCGAGGCAGCGCAGCAGCGTGGTCTTGCCGGAGCCGTTCGCGCCGATGATGGCGACGCGCTCGCCGGCTTCGATGGTCAGGTTGAGGTCCCGGAGCACCTCGACTCCGGAACCTGGATAGCTGTAGCAGAGACCCTCCACCGTGACCGCCGAGCGGTACAGGCGCTTGCCCTGCTCGAAGCGAATGTAGGGATTCTGCCGCGACGAGGGCTTCATCTCCACGATGCTGATCTTCTCGATCTGCCGGCGACGCGAGGTCGCCTGCCTGGCCTTGGAGGCATTGGCCGAGAAGCGCGCGACGAACTCCCGCAGCTCCGCGATGCGCTCCCTGGCCTTGGTATTGGCCGCCGCGACCATGGCCCGCGCCTGGGTGGAGGCCAGCATGAAGTCGTCGTAGTTGCCCGGCCAGATCCGGAGCTGGCCATAGTCCAGGTCGGCCATGTGCGTGCACACCTGATTCAGGAAGTGGCGATCATGGCTGACGATGATGGTCGTGGCGTCGTAGTTGCTGAGCACGCCTTCGAGCCAGCCGATCGAATGGATATCCAGGTTGTTGGTCGGTTCGTCCAGCAGCAACACGTCGGGCCGCGCGAACAATGCCTGCGCCAGCAGCACCCGCAGTTTCCAGCCCGGCGCCACTTCGCGCATCGGGCCATCGTGAAGGGCCGGACTGATGCCGGCGTCGGTCAGGATGCTGGCGGCCCGCGCCTCGGCGTCGTAGCCGCCGTATTCGGCGATCCTCGATTCCAGTTCGGCGGCATGCATGAAGTCCCGGTCCGTGGCTCCCGGATCGGCGTAGATTGCGTCGCGCTCCTGCATCGCCTGCCACATCTCCCGGTGGCCCTGCATCACCACGTCGAGCACGCGCTGGTCCTCATAGCCGAACTGATTCTGGTCCAGCTTGGCCAGGCGCAGGCCGGTCTGCAGCATGACCGTGCCCGCGCTCGGCTCGAGGTCGCCGCCCAGGATCTGCAGGAACGTCGACTTGCCACAGCCATTCGCGCCAATGAGGCCGTAGCAGTTGCCACCGTCGAACTTGACCGTGACGTTCTCGAACAGCGGCTTGGCGCCGAACTGAATGGCGAGGTTGGAGGTAGCGAGCATGGCTTCCCGGTCGGTGATAAGGGGTGGTACGCCGGCCCGGCGGGCATGGCGATGCGGGCGGCGATTCTAATGGCTTCTTGCAGGGAGGCCTAGAAGACTCCGGGGCCGCCGTCGGCCGGCCGGTAGCTGAAGGTCGTCGGAGTCTGGCTACATGCGAGGATCGACGGCCAACGGATTGCAGCAGTTACGGGTACGCCTCTTTGACTTACAAGCACTTGCACAGGACCCATCACGCGAGCCTATCCGGGATTTTGTGTGCGAGGCATAACATGAGGGAAGATCATGGATATGCCGACCAAGAAGAGATCCGTAGCCGCCCAGGCGGCAGCCCGCGGCCCGCTGCGGGAGATGCCGGCGGAGCTGATTGAGCAGCTGGTGCAGGGCCCGATGACCCCGAATGAGGTCCTGGACCTGTTTCTGGCGTTCCAGAAGGCCGTCATCGAACGGGCGATGAGCGCAGAGATGAGCCATCACCTGGGCTACAAGCCCGGTGAGGACAAGCCAGAAGGGCAGAGCAACGAGCGCAA
>SCUD01000087.1 GCA_004297335.1 Gammaproteobacteria bacterium | reverse complement strand
CAAATACCTGCCTCGGGTCCACTCCCTTCAGCAGCTCGTCTACCACTTCGTCTTTGATCGCCATAACGTCCCTCCTGCGGGAAGTATGGCCCGATCACACAAAAATCTGGATAGTCCCGAACGGCCTTATTCTCGGCTGCGATTGGGGCCGTTGCGGCAGTTGTGGTTACGTGGCGCTGGCAACTCAGGGGTATCGATGGAGTCGGCCAGACGGCGCCCATGCGGGCGTAGCGAGTCGACTACCGTCATGTGGGCGATCACTATTTCGACCTCAACGAGAGCATCGCCGGTTCCCAGCCAGCCTGCGATGTGGTGAATGCGCGCGCTGTACTGCATCGTATCGCTGCAGAAGATCAGGTGGTCGCAGGCCAGCAGGGTCCGGCCCCAGTGGTGCCTGAAGACGCGGCCCTCCCTGAAGTCCTCGTAAAGATGCCCCCGCTATGCAGACCCGCAAACGCGCAGCGCATGGATCGCCGGCCGCTCAGAACATCTCATCGAACCTTGCCGGCAGCACCGCCGCCGGCGGGCGGCGCAGCGGTTCGGTCACCGCGCCGCTCCAGCGCCGCGTATAGACCTGCAGCCGGACCTCGTCGAAATCCTCGCCCACCGAGCCTTCGAGGCGCAGGCCGGTCACGGCAGTGCCTGACACGCGCCATTCGACGGTTGCGGCGATCCGTGCGCCGGGCCCGTCACGCGAGGACCCGCCATAGTGCGGGTCGCCATGGGTCGCCTGCAGCGCGGCATCCGTCGGGAAATACTCGCTGGTGTCCTCACTCAGGAACTGCCAGTTCACGCCGCCCTCGAGCCGGAAGCTCGTGGCGCTGCCGCCGCCCTGCAGGCCAAAGGTCGGCCCGATCGCGAGGAAGCGGCGCGGACTGAAGTAGCCGCCGTGGCCGAGCGTAAATTGCGACAGGTTGTCGGCGAAGCCGGTGGCATCGATCTGGCCGCCGACATGCATGCGCCAGCTCGGTCCCGACGCAGCTCGCCACCAGAAGCCCACGTCCGCCTGCCACTGCGAATTGTCGTCGACGTTGCGCCCGTCGAGCCGGGCCCCAGCGAAACCGCCATGGACGCTGAAGGCATCGCCGCCGAAACCGCCGCGCAGGTAGGCGCGATCGCGCACGACGCCGCCCCAGTCCCGGCCACTCAGCGGATCCGTAGCGCCGGCGAGCGACAGCAGCGAATCGCCGACGGGCATGCGCTCGAGGCCGAGGCTGAACGGATAGTCGTCGACCTCGAAGCCGAGGCGCAGCGCCCCGTAAGCGTTGTCCACGGTGAACGAATGCGGTGAGTGGCCGAGCTCGAGCACGAGGCCGCTCCTGGGCGCCCACTGTGCCAGCCAGCCGATGCCATCATCGGTATTCACGCGCAACGGTGTGATCAATTCCGGCGATGAGCCCCAGGCCTGGCCCGCGGCAACCGTGCCGGATTGCGCCCTCAACGCATCGGCGGCCAGCCGCAATCGCCCCCAGCGATCATGGCTGCCCGCGAAAGCCAGCTGCAGCCCGGGTGCTTCCAGCCGCCCGTGGCCCGGGTGAGCATCGCGCTGGCGCCAGGCCAGCGCCGCCTCCAGGTGCGGCACCCAGTTGCGCTCGTACGCCTGCAGGCGCAGGTCGAGCGCCAGACGGTCGCGGGCGAGCTCACGCGCTACTGCGAGCGCCTCGGCCGGGCGGCGTTGCTCGAGCAGGGTGTCCACGAGCTGGCTCGCCGCGCCGGGTGCCGCCGGGTCCACGCGCAGCAGCTCACGCAGTGCGCGCTCGCGTGCCGCGGCATCGCCGCGCAGGCCGGCGAGATCGGCCCGCGCCCGCAGCGTGGCTGGGTGTAGCGGGCGCAGCTCGTCGAGCGTGCCGAGCGCCCGCGCCGCGCCGTTGGCGTCGCGCAGGTCCCGCGCGGTCAGGAACTGCTGCAGCGCCGCCTGGAAACGCGTCTCGCGCTCGAGCTCAGCGAGTGCCGCATCGAGCGGGCCGGCTACGCGAGCTGCTGCGAAGTGCACGAGGGCCTGGCGCGAATCGCCGCGGCGCACGGCGAGGATCGCGAGACCCGCCTGCGCCCTGGCATACGCTGGTGTGCCCTCCGGCACCTCCGCAAAATGTTCCGCTGCGAGGTGATCGACGTTGAGGTCCAGGCACAGGTAGGCGAGGGCGCTCGCCAGTTCGGCGCGCTCGTCGGTCGTCAGTCGCTGCAACCGGGACGGATCCTGCAGTCCCGGCAGCGCCGCGCGCGCGGCGACCGGATCGACGCGTGCCAACGCGCGAACCCAGGTGTAGCGTGTCCAGGGATCGCCATTGTCGAGCGACCGGGCCTGTTCCGCCGCGGCGAGCGCGCCGGCGTCGTCTCCGGCGGCCTCGAGCGCAGCGACGCGCGCACGCCAGTCGACCGGATCCTGCTGGGCACCGGCCGGCAGAGCGAGCGTCAACGAGGCGAGCAGAGCCAGTGTCCGGCTCATGCAGCAGTCCCCTGGGCAGCCGCGGAGTTCACCGGCTAATGATAGCTGATCCGGGTGGCGGGGCAGGCCTCGGTGCCCTGGATGGCCGACGTCTCCAGACCCCATCACGGCGCGGGGGCCAGCCGGGCTGGTCCGAATCCGGTATGGTGCTCGCGTGGAGGAAGAGCGAGGATCGGCAGAGTGCAGCGGCCGGGCAGGCGCCGGTGCGCCGGATACGTCCGGCACGCCGCCGCTGTCTGGGTATCGCATTGTCGACCTGTCGAGCGGTATCGGCGGTGGCTACTGCACGAAACTGCTCGTCGATGCCGGCGCCACGGTCGTCAAGCTGGAACCACCGGAGGGCGATCCGCTCCGCCGCTGGACGGCCAGTGGATATCCGCTCGGCGACGCCGAGGACGGTGCGCTGTTCCGATTTCTTGCTGCCGGAAAGCGCAGCGTCGTCATCGATCCGGACGACCCGGCGTGCAGGGAGCAGGCTCATGCGGTACTCGCAGGTGCTGACGCAATCGTGTGGAGCCCGGGTTCGCGCCTCGCCGGGAACCCGGACCTGAAGCCGGCGGCGCTGCGGGCCACGCTGCCGGGCGCAATCGTCACGTCGATAACTCCGTTCGGCCTGGCCGGCCCGTGGGCGAACCGTCCGTCGAGCGATCTCGTACTACAGGCACTGAGCGGTGGTCCCGCGATTCGCGGCCTGCCCGACCGGCCACCCGTTTCCTGCGGCGGGCAGCCGAGCGAATGGGTCGCGGGATCGTTCGCGGCTCTCGGCACACTTGCGGCCCGATACCGCGCGTGGACGACCGGCAGCGGCGAACTGCTCGACGTATCGATGTTTGAATCCCTGCTGCTGACGCAGGATCTGTACCCGGTGACCTACTTCTCGATTGCCGGCCGCCCGTGGCGTGGCGGCAAGTCACCCAGCATTCCGGGTATCGAGCCGACCGCGGACGGGTACATCGGCCTCGCCGTCGCCACGTCCCAGCACTGGCACGACTTCTGCGTGCTGATCGGCCAGCCGGACTGGGCGGCCGATGAATCGCTGTACTCGTACAAGGGGCGCTGGGCTCGCTGGGCCGACTTGATGCCCGCGATCCAGGAGGCGACACGAACCCGGACCACAGCGGAGCTGCTCGAAACCGCCGCACTGCTGCGCCTGCCGGTGGCCCCGGTCGGAAACGGCGCCACGATCCCGCACTTCGATCACTTCGCGGAACGGGGTGACTACGTGCGCAACCCCACCGGCGGATTCCTCCAGCCCGGCGTGCCCTACCGCCTGTCCGCCGGCGCCGCACCCCGGCCGTTCGGGCCGGCACCGCGCCTCGGTGAACTCGACCCGCGCGATGTCTCCGGCAGGTCCGTGTGGCCCAAGCGCGAGGCGATTGCGGCACCGGTGCCCGGAGCCGCCGACGGTGGCGCGGCGGATCGTTCGCTGCCATTCCGAGGCCTGCGCGTCCTCGAATTCACGTCCTTCTGGGCTGGACCGCTGGTCGGGCAGTTCTTTGCGATGCTCGGCGCGGAGGTGATTCACGTCGAGTCCACCGCTCATCCCGACGGGTTTCGCAGCAACACGTTGCGCGCCGTCAGCGACGATCTCTGGTGGGAGTGGTCACCGGCGTTCCTGGGAGCGAACACGAACAAGCGTGACCTGACGCTCGACCTGCAGCGCGACGCCGGTCGCGATATTGCACGGCAACTCACGTCGTGCTGCGACCTCGTGCTCGACAACTTCAGCCCGCGCGTGCTCGAACAGTGGGGCCTCGATTACGCGAGCCTGAGCCGGGACCACCCCGGTCTCATCATGCTGCGCATGCCGGCCTTTGGTCTCAACGGCCCGTGGCGCGACCGCATCGGTTTCGCCTACACGATGGAACAGGTGTCGGGCCTCGCCTGGGTGACCGGCGAGCCCGACGAGCCGCCGCTGACACCAAACGGCATCTGCGACGCGATGGCCGGCGTGCACGCCACATTCGCCGCAATGCTCGGACTCGAGCATCGCCGCCGCACCGGGAAGGGCATGTTCATCGAGGTGCCGATGGTCGGCAGTGCGCTGAACATGGCCGCCGAACAGGTCGTCGAGTATTCAGCCTACGGACGGCTGCTGCAGCGAACCGGAAACCGCAGTCCTGCCGCGGCACCGCAGAACATCTACCGCTGTGCCGCCGACGCAGGCAACGGCTCGCGCGAGTGCTGGATCGCGATCGCGGTCTGCAGCGACTCCCAGTGGCAAGCGCTGCGGCAGGCGATCGGCGACCCTGCATGGGCCAGGGATGACCGCCTGCGCAGCACCGCTGGCAGGAGAACTGCGCAGGACCAGATCGATGCGAAACTCGCGGCTTGGTGTGTGGAGCGCGCTGCCGCCGAGACCGCCGAGCAGCTGTGCGCCGCGGGCGTCCCGGCGGCGGCTGTGGTATTGCCGTATGAGACCCGGTTGAACCCGCAGCTGCAGGCGCGCGGCTTCTTCGAGCCGCTGCAACATCCGGTGGTCGGCCCGGTGCTCCATGAGGGCTACCCGGTGCACTTCTCCGGCGGTCCGGAGCGCTTTCACCGCGCGCCGGCGCCGACGCTTGGTGAGCACAACCGGGAAATCCTCTCGTCACTGCTGCGGATGACAGAGGCCGAGATCGAGGAACTGGCGACGAGAGGCGTGATCGGCAACCGCCCGGCCGGGCAGCACCGGGCGCGTTGAGCCTATGGCCGGGTGAGCGAGAACCGGCACCTCGAGTGGGACTCGCGATCCGGCGCCAACTCACTGAAAGAAAAGCTGATTATCTGCTGTCGCCGCACGAGATTCTCCCCGTGACTACTCCATGGAAGACGTGGCAGGCAGTTTGCGAACCTGGCGCTCAGCCTGGGGGTTACCGAGGATCTGCAGCACGGCCTTCCAGACGAAGATCCGCCACTTGATTTCGGCGAGCGGCCGCTCGATGGTCTGGCGCCGTAGCTTCATGTGCTCGGCGGTCGTTCGCGCGGCGAGTCGCTGCAAGTCGTCTTCGTTCAAATGCCGGCTCACATAGCGCCGTGTCGCGATGGCGGAACGTGGGGCGGGCGGCCCTCTGCGCTGTCATCGCCTTGACAATTCCGCCGCATAACGTAAAGTGAACACCGTTCATTTATTGGTCCCGTCCTGCTGCGCCTTGACGGCCCCAAAGCGCCCCAACCCCGAGGCGGCTGGATGCAAGTGGAGAGCGCGCACAGCAATGGTTGGCGCAGCTATGCCCGGAGCTTGCCGTTCCGCACAGATTCCCGTGACGGGAATGCCGTGCCCGAGTCGCTTGAGCTATCGACGCCTTAGTTCACGCCTCAGGCGCCAGCTGTGCATGATGAGCATGCACTCGGGCCAGCCTGGCGCCACTCTGCAGCCGGCCCACCATGCCTAGAGACCTCGACGGAATTACGCTGATCGACTTGGCCGGGCTGGGTCCCTCGGCCCGCTGCGTGCGCGCGCTCGCCGACCTCGGGGCACGCTGGATCCGCCTCCGGCCTCCTGCCGCGGCCAACAGGCTGTCCAGCGAATGGCATAGCTACGGTGCGTTTCGCGGCGCCGAGCAGTTCGAGTTCGACCTCAAGCATCCTGGGGCGCGGGCTCTGTACCTGCGGCTCGCGCGCATGGCCGATATCATCGTTGAAGGTTTTCGGCCGGGAATCGCCGATCGTCTCGGGATTGGCTACAGGGACGTCAGTGCTGTCAACCAAGGTATTGTCTATTGTGCTGCGACGGGCTATGGCCAGACCGGACCGCTCTCCCGAGAAGTCGGCCATGACATCAATTACCAGGCACTTGGTGGCGGGCTGGCACTCAATGGGCGCGGGGCGGAGGGATTACCAGCTATTCCCGGAATGACGCTGGCGGACTCTGCCGGTGGCGGATGGCATGCAGCATTGCGGGTGCTGGCAGCACTGGTCGAACGATCGCGCACCGGGAGAGGAAAGTTCCTCGATGTTTCGGCTGCTGAAGGTGTGTTGCAGCTGATGTCGCTAGCCGTCGACCAGGAGCTTGCTACCGGTCAGCCAGCTGCCAATTACGTGACCTGCGGCAAGTACGCCTGCTACGGGATATACATGACAGCAGACGGGAAATTCCTGGCGGTTGGCGCGATCGAGACGAAATTCTTCGCGAACCTGTGCCGTGTACTGGGGCTGGAGCATCTGGTCGACCGGCAATTCCAGTTCGACGCGCAGGAGGAACTTCGTCGGGCGATCGCAGAGGTCTTCAGGACGCGGGCCCGGGACGAATGGATCGAGACCTTCTCAGGAATCGAGGCCTGCCTGGCGCCAGTGCTCGCGATCAACGAGCTCGCGCACCACCCTCAGTGGCAGGCACGCGGCGTCTTCGTCGAATACACCCATCCCCGGGCCGGCCGGCTTTGCCAGGTAGGACCGATGGGCGGCGGCAAAGATCGCGGTGCGGCCTCTGATGTAAGCGACGGCGCCTGTCACCAGGTGCTGAGAAGCATCGGAGCCGATGACGCCGAAATAGATGCGCTCATAGCCAGCGGCGTCGTGCGGTGAGGATCCATCGCAACAATTGGCCCGAGCGTGCAAGGGCCGCGAGACGGCGGCCAGGACCAGGAGTGAGGAGATCGTTATGGATTTCGATTTGAGCCCGCTGGAGCAGGAGTATCAGCAGCAGGTCAGAGAATTCATCCGGGACAACATGACGCCAGAGGTCCGATGGGATTTGAGTTACGCAGGTTTGATCGATACTCCCGAGCGGCGAGCCTTCATCAGCAAGATGGCAGACAAGGGTTGGCTGAAGCTCGGCTTTCCCGAAAGCTACGGGGGCGACGGCGTTCCCAACCCGATGGCCAAGTTCATCCTCAACATGGAACTGATGTTGGCCAACTGCCCGATCGTCGGGAAAGGTCTTGGACAGATCTGCGGTACCCTGCTGCTTTACGGCAGCGAGGAGCTCAAGCGGGAATTTATACCGCGTACGCTGCGCAATGAAATCCAGTGGGCGATCGCCTACAGCGAACCGGGTGCCGGATCTGACCTGGCGGCCCTGCGCGCCAGTGCCGTGCCGGATGGCGACGATTTCATCATCAATGGTGAGAAGCGATGGATCACCTCAGCCCATTTCGCCGACTATTTCTGGCTCGCAGTGCGTACCGACTCCAGCGGTCCCAAGCACAAGGGGATCAGCCTCTTCATTGTTGACACGAAGTCTCCCGGGGTCACCATCGAGCCGATCCACATGGTGTTCAAAGGGCACCGTACGAATACGGTCTACTTCGACAACGTGCGCGTTCCGCGCTCGCGCCTCGTGGGCGACCTGGATCAGGGCTGGAAAGAGCTCATGAACGCACTCAACCTCGAGCGCTTCCTGATGGCCGCCTCCTTTCCGGCAGTTGGCCGCTACCGGATTCTGCTCGAATGGGTGAAGACGGCGGAGGTCAATGGCAAACCGCTCCTCGAAGACCCGGTGGCACGGCATAAGCTCGCAAAGGTCGACGTGCTGATCGAGATGGCTCGCCTCCTCGAGATGCGGTGCATTGCCCGGTACGCGGCCGACTCCACGACGACGCCTGCAGCGGAAGCGACCATGAACAAGGCTATGGCTGCGATTGCCTATTCCGAGCTAGTCGATACGGCTCTCGATCTGATGGGACCGGACGGCTACGTCATGGGTAGTGACGCGCCGATGAACGGAGAGACCCCGCTCAACTATCTGGAGAGCGGTCATATGAAAGTCGCTGCCGCCGGACTGGATGTGGCAAGAAACATGATTGCGAAGCAGCATCTGCACTTGCCGAGCAAATAGGGAGAGCATTTCATGAACCTCGATCTGACTCCCGAGCAGGAGGAAATCCTGACGGTTGCGCGCCGCTTTCTGGAGAAGGAGTGTTCCCTCACGGTGGTCACGGCGCTGGAAAAGGATCCGCTCGGATACTCGGCAAAGCTCTGGGCTGAGATGGCCGGTCTTGGGTGGTTGGCGCTGCCGATTCCCGAGGCGTACGGTGGCAGTGAGCTGGCTACGGTCGACGTCGTGACCCTGGCTCGGGAAATGGGGCGTGTCGTGCTTCCTAGCCCCTTCATCCCTACTGTACTGCTCGCCGGCGGCGCGCTGGCCGCTCTGGGCGACGAAGAACAAAAGCAGCATTATCTGCCGCGCATTGCCCGCGGCGAGGCTATCCTCGGCTTTGCGGTGCAGGAGGTCGATGGAGGTATCGGACCCAGGGGCGTCGCGGCCACGGCTCGCGTGAGCGATGGCGGATTCGTGCTCAACGGGCGGAAGCGCTTTGTCGAATTTGCTGCGGCGTCGGAACGACTCATGGTTGTGGCTCGTTCCGGTGAGGCAGGGCCCGCCGGGACCGGCGGGCTGGGACTGTTTCTCGTTGATCCAAGGAGCCCCGGCGTCTCGGTGAATCCGATTCAGACTCTGGCGCGTGATCGCCAATGTCATGTCGCATTGGACAATGTGCGGGTGGCAAAGTCCGACGTAGTAGGAACACCTGGCCAGGTTTGGACGGCTCTCGAGCCCGTCATTCAGCGGGCGGTACTGGCGTTCTCCGCCGGCATGCTTGGCGCCTCGGAGCGCGCCCAGGAGCTTGGCAAAGACTACGCCTGCCAGCGCGTACAGTTTGGCAGACCGATTGCCTCGTTCCAGGTAATTCAGCACTACCTGGCGCAGATGGTGATCGAAAACACCGCCGTAGAGACTCTGATCTACTATGCCGCCTGGAATCTCGATAAGGGCAATCCGGCGCGGGCCGAAGTTGCTCGTGCCAAGATCGGGGCGGGCAATGCGGTCAAGTTCGCTTCGTCGAGATCTGCGGAGATCTACGGTGGCATGGGCTTTGTGGATGAGGTCGACATTTCCTACTACCTGCGGCGCGGCAAGCAGTGGCAACTGCAGATGGGTGACCCGCGTTATTGGGAAGAGGTCTTAATCTCCGCGTTGTTCGATCGTGCGGAGGCGCTACAGACTGCTTGACACCGTCCGGACTGGATATTTAGCATCGTGAACGATGTTCAGAGAACGCCCGGAGGAGCCACCTGTTGCGGATGCTCCAGTTCGGGCCGGCCAAGCTCGATTCGAGGGCCCGCCGCCCAGTGCGCGTCGGAGACTGAAGTGCCGCAAACCGTGATGTGGAACCAGAGGGATTGAACATGCAAGTGAGTTCCGGCGGTCCACTCGAAGGCCTGCGCGTGCTCGACGTGGGCGTCATGCTGGCGGGGCCCTACGCTGCAGCGCTGCTCGGGGATATGGGCGCCGACGTGATCAAGATCGAGTCGCACCATGGTGACGAGGGCCGCCACTACGGCATGACTCGCGGCGGCGAGTCCGGCCCCTATCTCTCGGTGAATCGGAGCAAGCGCGACATCGTGCTCGATCTCGGCAAGCCCGAGGGGCAGGAGGTTTTCAGTCGTCTTGCCGCTACGGCCGACGTGCTGATCACAAACCTGCGTGAGCCGGCGCTTTCGAGGTTCGGCATCAATTATGAGCAGGTCAAAGCACACCGGCCGGACATTATCTGGGTCGGCGTCACCGCCTTCGGTGCCGACGGTCCTTATGCCGGCCGCCCTGGGGTGGATTTCCTGGCGCAGGGCTACGCGGGCGCTATACGATTCAATGGCGAGCCATCAGGCGGCTCCGTGCGGATGGGCGTCACCGTAGTGGATGTGATGACCTCGCTTCTGGCGGTCAGTGGGACCCTCGCCGCTCTTCAGGTGCGGAACAAGACCGGCGCAGGCCAGTGCGTCCAGGTCTCGCTGCTTGACGCCATGATGCACGCGCAGGCTGGTTTCGTCGGCAATTTCCTGGCCACAGGCGAGCGAATGCCACGCACCGGCAACCGCAGCAACGTCTTCGCGCCTTCCGGTATATACCCCACACGGGATGGAAAGCAGGTGATCATCACCTCGCCGAGCCAGAAGTTCTTTCCGAAGATCTGCCGGGCCCTGGGAGCTGACTGGGATGCGGACCCGCGTTTCCAGGACGTCGCAGTGCGCCGGGCCAATCATGATGAGCTGGATCTTCTGATGAGTCAGCGCACGCGGCAATTCGATCGTGAGGCATTGCTGGAGAAGCTGATCGCCGCCGACGTCTTGACTGCGCCGGTAAACGACCTGGACGACGTAGTCAGGGATCCGCAGATACTCCACAACCAGATGATCGTTCCCCTCACGCATCCG
Source organism: Gammaproteobacteria bacterium (assembly GCA_004297335.1). Taxonomy (GTDB): domain Bacteria; phylum Pseudomonadota; class Gammaproteobacteria; order Steroidobacterales; family Steroidobacteraceae; genus SCUD01. The sequence continues at coordinate 18,268 of SCUD01000087.1, read as the reverse complement.
GAGCTCGGCCGCCTCGAAGTGACGGGCCTCCCTATCCACTTTTCAGGTACCCCCGCGTCGGTCAGGAGGCACCCGCCAATGCAGGGCGAGCACACACGCGAAATTCTTGCGGAGGTTGGCTACGGTGTTGCCGAGATTGACTCGCTGATGGCCAAGGGCCTGGTAGCGGACCGGCAGGAGATGCTGCGCCTCCGCGCCGCGAGGCAGGCGCCAAACCAGTCGGAGGAGTAGCTATTGTACCGGCCACCACGATCCAAGTTTGGAGTATGGCGATGAGTGACGACGACCGGATGATCGAGGATGCTGCGGCCGCATACTGCGCACGTGATCCTGAATACAGGCGCGTGCGAAGCCTGAGGGGCGCCACTCCGAGCTTCGATCGGCAGACATGGAGCGAGCTGGCTGAGATGGGGTGGGTCGGCAGCCGCATACCGGAGGCCTGCGGTGGCACCAGCCTCAGCTTCCACCAGCTGACCCTTATACTCGAACAGTACGGGCGGTCGCTGTCGCCGGAGCCTCTCAACGACGTGGGCGTCCTGGCTGCAGGCGTTCTGGCACGCAGCACCAGCGATGCGAGACCACAGTGGTTGCAGCATCTCGCCGCCGGGACGTGGCTTCCCGTACTGGCATGGCAGGAGGAGGGTCTCGACCCGCATTCGACGGAGCCGGTGGGGACGCGCTCGGAGGTTCGCGATGGCGGTTACTTTCTTCATGGGCGAAAGTGCTGTGTGCCCATCGCCGATTCAGCCGATGCCTTCATCGTCTCGGCGCGCAGCGCCGGCGGCTGTGGGCTGTACCTGGTGGATCGAAAGTCGTCGGGCCTCACCGTCACGCCGCATAGGCGCGTCGATGGTGGCACGTGGAGCGATGTGACATTCGACGGCGTTGCTGTTGCGGCCGAAGCCCTGGTGGCTGCCGGCCCGGCGGCAACCGAGTCGCTGGAGCTCGCGCTTGACGAGGCGCGGCTGGCTGCCGGGGCTGAACTTGTAGGCGTCATGTCGGCCGCGTTCGACATGGCGATTTCGTACATGAAGGTTCGTCGCCAGTTCGACCGACCGATTGGCAGCTTCCAGGCGCTGCAGCATCGCGCGGTGGACCTGTATATGGACGTGGAGGTATCCCGTGCTGTGCTGCGCCAGGCCGCGTCGTTGTTCGACGCGCACACTGACAGTCGGCGGCGTGCGAGTGCGGCGAGCCAGCTCAAGGCGCGTGCCTCGGACGCTGCGCTGAAGGTCGTCAAGGGCGCGGTGCACCTGCACGGCGCGATGGGCTACACCGAGGAGTGCAATGTCGGGTTGTTCCTGAAGCGCGCCATGGTGCTGGCCGCGTGGCTCGGCAACGCTTCCTCGCACCGTCTGCGCTATGGCAGGCTGGTACCGTTTGATCCGGAGGGAGAGGAATCGGGTTCTCACGAGCCGCGAACTCCCCTGCAGCAGGAAGCGCGCGCGTTCGCCGAGGCCAATTTTCCTCCGGAATGGCGCTTCCCGCCGTACCGTATCCACCTGGTAAAGGCGAGGCAGTGGCTCCGCAAGCTCTATGAGAAGGGCTGGGGTGCACCCAACTGGCCGGCCGAGTTCGGCGGCATGGGGCTGTCGGCGTACGACCAAGTCAGGCTGCAGGAAGAATTCGATCGTTACGGGATCTTCCTGACACCGAATGCGGCCTTGAATATGCTGGGGCCGCTGCTTATCCGCTACGGTTCGGAAAGCCAGCGCAAGAAGTACCTGCCGAAGATCCTATCGGGAGAGATGCTATGGGCGCAGGGTTACTCCGAGCCCGGCGCGGGTTCAGACGTGGCCAGCCTGCGGACCAGCGCGGTGATCGAGGGCGACGAGTTCGTCGTGAACGGGCAGAAGATCTGGACCAGCGACGCCGATCACTATGAGGGGACATTCATACTGGTCCGGACCGATCCGCATGCAAAGAAACACGAAGGCCTCAGTTTCCTCCTCGTGGATCTGAAGTCGCCTGGTGTCACCGTCCGGCCAATCGTCAACCTCTGCGGCGAGACCAGCTTCTGTGAGGTGTTCTTCGACAGCGTGCGCGTGCCCAGGGAGAACCTGGTCGGGGAGATGAACCGGGCCTGGCCGATGGCGAAGTCGCTGCTTGGGACGGAGCGGATCATGATCGGCAATCCCAAGCTGGCCCAGTATCCGTTGCAGCTTCTGGGGCGCCTCTTGCGCTCCAGTGGCCTGTGGGACGATCCGGGGCTGCGCGCCCGCTTCGACGGATTGCGGCTCGACGTCGTCGACTTGGGTGCGGCATTCGTGCGCGTAGTCGACGTTCTGCGACGCGGAGGGGAAGTAGGCCCCGAAGTATCCATCCTCAAGATATGGGTCAGCGAGACCTTCCAGCGCATTGCTGACATGATGCTCGAGGTGAGCGGCGAGAGCGGTGTCCTCGATGAGTCCAAGGCGCTCGTAGATGGCACTTCGATTCAGGTGGCGAAGCAGTACTTCCTGGCCAGACCTGCCGCAATCTACGCTGGCACGAATGAAATCCAGCGCAACATCGTTGCCAAGGCAGTGCTTGGACTGCCCCAGTGATTCTGGCTGCTCTGAGAATGCGCGTAGCCGGCTTGCGGCCGTTGTCGGCGGTCCCAGGCAGCTGCGACGTCTCCGTCCAGCCCTGGCAGTGCACGTCTGAGCTGCTTGCGCTACCTGGCTCCAGGTGTTGCCGATGAGCTGTTCAGGTGACAGCAGCCCGCAGGTCCCCGGGAATTCCCCGACGGTCGATGAGGCCTGCGAAATCGAAAGACGCTCGGATGGATCCATCCTGGTACGTCGCAGAATGGCCCTGGCGCCCTATCCGCACCGCTGCACCGAATGGCTACTGCGCTGGGCGCAGGAGGTGCCGCACCGCGTGTTCATGGCACAGAGGCCCCGGAAGGGGGCGGGCGGCCCCGCCTGGGAGGAGTGGACCTATGGCATGACGCTGGCGGCCGTGCGCTCGATCGGCCAGGCGTTGCTGGATCGCGGCCTCTCGGTCGAGCGCCCGGTGATGATTCTCTCGGAGAACGAGATCGAGAACCAGCTCTTGGCGCTGGCCTGCTCGCACGTCGGAGTGCCCTACATTCCAGTCGCGCCGGCCTACTCGCTGGTGGCGGAGGACCATACGCAGCTCAAGTGGCTCGCCGGTCTGTGCCGGCCGGGCCTCGTGTACTCGTCCGGCGCGGGTCCCTACCGCTCCGCCGTGCGGGCAGCGTTTCCCGAGGCCGGGTGGGTGGCAGGGCTATGCGACGGAGACGATGCGACCCCGCTGGATGTTCTGCTGCAGACCCGGCCGACGGCGGCCGTCGATCGCGCCTACGAAGCCCTCACCGCGGACCGTGCGGTCAAGGTGCTCTTCACGTCGGGTACCACCGGGAGACCAAAGGGCGTCATCTTTTCGCACGGGATGATCTGCTGCAACCGGCAGCAATTCATGCAGACGCTCCCGGCGATCTTCTCTGAGCCCCCGGTGCTGGTGGACTGGCTGCCCTGGCACCATACCTTTGGCGGCACTTTCTGCGTGGGCATCGCTCTGATCGGCGGCGGCTCCTTCTACATCGATCCGGGGCAGCCGGTGCCCGGCCGCATCGAAGGCACGATCCAGGCGCTGCGCGAGATAGCGCCGACGTTCTACGGCAGTACCCCAGGCGGTATGGCCATGCTGCTGCCCTATCTGCGGGCCGACGCCGCCCTGCGGAGGAATTTTTTCAGCAGGCTCACAGTCATGAATTATGGTGGGGCACTTTGCCCGCCGCATGTGCGGCGCGGCTTCGACGAAGTGACGCGCGAGGCAGGCGCCGCAGTGTCGTATATATCCATAGGCGGATCAACGGAGTGCGGGCCTTGCGCGCTGGTCACTACACGCGATCCGGGCTGCGAGCCGATCATGGGGGTGCCTGTGCCCGGCATGATGGTGAAGCTGGCGCCAGTCGAAAGCAGACTGGAGCTGCGCTTCAAGGGTCCGAGCGTGACGCCCGGGTATTGGAAGCAGCCTGAACTCAACCAGCTGGCCTTCGACGAGGAGGGCTTCTTTCGGCTCGGGGACGCAGCGAGCTTCGTCGATCTTGATCGAGGCGACCTGCGACTGCGCCTCGAGGGCCGACTGGTGGAGAACTTCAAACTCATCACGGGCACCTGGGTCAACACGGGCAGCCTGCGTCTGAGGGCGCTGGAGGGCTTCGGTTCTCTGGTGCGCGACGTAGTCATCGCGGGTGAGGGACAGAGCGAGGTCGGCGCCCTGGTATTCCCCAATCTCGATGCCTGCCGCGCACTCGATCAGACCGTGCCTGACGAGGCCGACGCGGACCGCATAGTGGCCAGCGCGCGCGTCCGTGAGGCATTCGAGAGGCGGCTTGGGGCACTGAATGCAGGTCAGGGCAGTGCCGGCCGCATCATGCGGCTGGTGCTCGAGAGCGAGCCGCCGACGATCGACAGCGGAGAGCTGACAGCCAAGCAGTCGGTCAGCGCGCTCGCTGTATTGCGCCGGCGCGCAGCGGCCGTTGAGGAACTGTTCCAGGACCCTCCCATGCCGCGCGTGATCCGGTGGCGAGGTTCGAACGGTGCCTGAGCGGACGCGCAGACAGTGCGGCCCGCAGGGCCGAGCCACTGGCCTGAATTGAGAGAGGCGTTTCCATGGAGTTTGACTGGCCGGAAGAAGCACTTGCCTTTCGCAAGGAAGTCTCTGCCTTCCTCGACCACGAGCTGCCAGCCTGGTGGGACATTGGCGTGAACACGCTCACGGCAGAGGCGGGATCGCCACACCATGAATTCTGTCGTGAGTTCTGCGCCAAGCTTGCACAGCACGGCTATCTGACCCCGCATTGGCCGGCGGAATACGGTGGCAGGGAGGCCGGAGCCTGGGAATTGTTTGCCCTGACCGAAGTCCTGTCCGCGTGTGGCGACCCCCGGGGCCAGCAGTACATGAACGTCAACTGGATCGGCCCGGCGATCATGCGCTACGGCACGCCAGAACAGAAGAGGCATTTCCTGCCGAAGATGTCGCGCGGCGAGATACAGTTCTGTCAGGGATTCTCCGAACCGGATGCCGGATCGGATCTCGCCGCTCTCAGGACGACGGCGATCCGCGATAATGACGAATACGTCGTCAACGGCCAGAAGGTGTGGACGAGCTACGCGCTGACGGCGGACTTCTGTTTTCTGCTCGTTCGCACGAGCCCGGGCTCACGCGGTCCGACTGGCATCAGTGTGCTTCTCGTGCCGATGAATCTGCCGGGCCTGATCGCGCGGCCGATTCCGAACATCATGGATCATGGTTTCTGCGAGCTCTTCTTCGACGAGCTTCGGGTGCCCGTCTCGTCGCGGCTGGGGCCGGAGGACGACGGCTGGGCGGTCGCGATGGACGCGCTGACCTTCGAGCGCATCGGGATGGCCCGCTTCGCTCGCGCGCTTCGACTGCTCGACGAGCTGATCGGGCGTCTGAGAAGGTCGGGCGAGATGTCCAGACCCGGTACAGCCGAAAGAATCGGCAGGGCGATCGCGGCGTGTCATGCAGCCCGGGCCGTTGCCTACCGTGTGATCGATGCGCGCGCTCGTTCCCTTCCTCCGGGCCCCGAGGGCAATGTTGCCCGGCTGGCGTCAAACTGGGCGGAGCAGTTCGCGGTGGACGCGATCTTCGAGCTCTCGCGCGACGCGGTGGAGACGGGCTCTCTTGCGGACGGGGCGCTCAGAAGCGCATTGCCGTCCGGGCATGCCACGGGGTCCGTCGAGGTCAATCTCGGCATCATTGCGAAACGCCTGCTTGGCCTCAAGGGAGAGGCGTGATGGATACCGCGCTGGACGGGACGCAGGAGGCCATCCTCGGCGCGGTCGGGAATTTGCTGGCGAAGCATCGCTCGGTCGATGGTAGCGTACTGAAGCGTGATCCGGAATACGCCTGCGATCTCGAACGGGAGTTGGCCGAGGCGGGTTTCCTCGATGTCGTTACCTCGGGTGGCTCGTATCTCGATGCGGTACTCATTGCGGAGCTGGTGGCTCGCGAGCTTCCGGTTCTGCCGATCGGCTGGCGGACCATCCTCTGGCCGGCCCTGCACTGCGAAGTCTGGCCCCTCGTCCCCTGGAAGGCGGGGACTGGCGGACCCGTGCGTTTTGGTGACAGTGCGCGAGGGGTCCTGGTAATTGACGAGGAACGAGACACCGTCGCGATTGTAGACATTGGCGACTGCGAGGTGCGCAGCGCCGGCGCTGCGTGGGGTTATCCCATCGCTGAGCTCCGTCCGCGCGTCGAGGGACGATCTCTGGCAATCGCGGCCGCCGACTGCATGGCCTTGTGGAGACTCAGCCTCGCGGCGGAAATCGTTGGGGCGGCCGGGGCTGCATTCGATCATACCGTCCAGTACATCAAGGACCGGAAGCAATTCGGGCGTCCGATCGGAGGCAATCAGGCCATCCGGCACCGCGCGGCGCGGCTCGCGGTTGAGGTCGAGAAGGCACGTTACCTGACCTACGAGGCCGCCTGGCGGGCGCCCGATCCCGAGATGGCGGCCGCTGCGGCAACAGTGGCGGCGAGCATGGCTGAATTCGTGTTCCAGGAAGCGCACCAGATGCACGGAGCTATTGGCTATACGCGGGAGTTTCCGTTGCATCGATGGACGATGCGCCTGCGTGTGCTGGGCAAGGAACTCGGCGGGGCAGTCGCTCACGGCATTGCGGTCACGGGCGCGCATGCGGCCGCAGGTTGACGGGGGCGAACTGCGGAGTTCACAATCAAGAACGCCGTTCCAAAGTGCGCGTCCAACGATTCCGGGGCCGCTGTTGCAGGGGCGGTGAGGCAGTCTGAGGCTTGAAACCGGGGAAGCGAGCCGATGAGTAAGACGCAGTTCGAGCACCTCTTCACGCCGCTGCAGGTCGGGCCCATGCGCGTGCCCAACCGCATCGTCGAGACGACCAACTCCATCTGGGCCTCCCGCTCCGGGGGATTCATCGATGACGCCTTCATCGCTCACCACGTGGGAAAGGCCCGCGGCGGCACGGGCTGGATCGGCGGCGAGACTTGGATTCTGAATTCCCCGCTGCCGCCGGAGGCGCCCGATGAGTTCCTGCTGCGCCGTGTGTCGTTCACGACGCGGGGGGCGCTTTACCAGGCGCCAGGCTTCGTGGAAGGTGCCGCCCGCTTCTGTGACGAGGTGCACCGGGCCGGGGCGGTGGCGGTATTCCAGTTTTCGCAGTTCAGTTGTGCGCTGGCGGCTTCGTCCGTGCCGGTGAGCGAGACCAACGACTTCGTTCCCCACGCGATGACCGAGGACGAGATCGACGCCTACATCAACATCTATGCCGACGCCGCGGCCGTGGCAAAGGAGGCCGGGGCGGATGGGATAGAAGTTCACTGCTCGCACGACAGCCTGCCGCAGAACTTCCTGTCCCCCGCACTGAATCTCCGCACGGACCGCTGGGGTGGTGGCCCGGCTGAGCGCGTCCGTTTCGTCGTCGAGACGCTGGAGCGTGTTCGCAAGCGCGTCGGCACTTCCCTGGCGTTGGGCATACGCCTCAACGGTCAGGAGTTCCGCCAGGGGGGCTACGGCCATCTCGAGATGCGCGAGATGACCTACGCGATCGGGGAAACTGGGCTGCTGGATTACGTCAGCCTCGATGTCGGCCACTCCTGGGGCCCGCACTCCTATGTGCCGCCCTCGTTTTATAGTCCGGGCGAATACCGCGAAGTGGGCAAAGCGGCACGGGCGGACCTGGACTCCAGCATCAAGGTGCTCTTTGCGGGCCGGATCAACGATCCAGTAGTCGCTGAGGAGTTGCTAAAGGGCAATTATTGCGACCTGGTCGGGATGGCGCGCGCCGGGATTGCGGATCCGGAGTTTGCCAACAAGGCTCGTGAGGGACGCCTGCTCGAGATTCGCCGCTGCATCGCCTGTAACCGCTGCATTCAGGAGGCGAACGACAGTGATCGGCCCGACAGCCTCGTCAGGCCCACCTGCTCGGTCAATCCGGTCGTCGGAAACGAGCTGGAATGGCAGGCGAACTTCCACCCGGCCGAAAGGCCGAAATGCGTGGTGGTGGTGGGCGGCGGGGTCGCCGGATGCGAAGCGGCGCGGGTGGCTGCTATGCGTGGCCACAAGGTGGTTCTGTTCGAGCAGGGCAAACGTCTGGGTGGCCAGCTGTTGATAGCAGCCAAGGCTCCGGGGCGCGATTCCTTTGAAGACCAGGTCTATTTTGAAGAAAACGCCCTTGCCCGGCTAGGCGTCGAAGTGCGGCTCGAAACGTGCGCGGACAGCGACACCATTCGGGCGCTGGCCCCCGAGGCAGTGGTCATCGCCACGGGGGCGCGGCCGCGAGTGCCGGAGAACATCCCTGGCATCGGCCTGGGACATGTCGTGCAGGGTTGGGATGTGCTGCTCGGCAGGGCTGACACCGGGGTGCGAGTCGCTCTGGTGTCACAGGAGGACGGGTTTGAGACGCTCAACGTCGCGGAGTATCTGGCCGAGCGCGGCCGGCATGTGACGATCTTTCACAAGTCCCCTTCGGTGGGCCTTACAACCGGCCGGTACTCAATGGGAGCGGTCTTGAGCCGCCTGGAGCAGCGCGAGATCCAGGTTTACCCGAACCGCCGCCTGGCAGAGGTGCGGTCCGATGGGCTGACGTTCGTCTCATCCTTCGGCGGCAAGACGTATCAGGCCGAAGGGTTCGACACGGTGGTGCTGGTGTATGGGGCGGTGCCGGATGCAGCGCTTTACGAGCAGCTGCGGGCGGAGGGGGCGATCGGGTCGCTCTACATAGCGGGCGCGGCCTGGACGCCGCGACGCATCGCCGAGGCTACCCAGCACGGCGCAAGCATCGGACTGGTGATTTGATGCCTGCAGGAATTCTCTTGCGTGGCTAGTCAATTGGCCTTAGGGGTCGGAGGGGTGCGCCATGGCTTACGAAAAGCCTCTGAATGAGCTTGCAAAGCCCGACTGGGTGTCTGAGGAGGACTGGAAGCTGACGCTCCAGAAAGTTGCTTCGGCCGAGGTCATGCGGAAGGACGCGAAGGCTCATCTCGAAATCTATCAGGCCACGGGCGGGAAGGAAGGCTACGAGCTGGGAGGGTGCGCCGTCCTGCTGCTGACAACGATTGGCCGCAAATCCGGTAAGCAAGTGACCGCTCCTTTGAACTTCCTCAAGCACGGGGAGAGTTACGTGTTGGTCGGCTCACTGGGCGGCACAGCGGAGGATCCCCACTGGGCCCAGAACCTCAAGAAGACTCCGCAAGCCTGGGTGCAGGTCAAGGATCAGAGATGGGAGGCGGAGGTGCGGGAAGTGACAGGTGAGGAACGGGCGCAGCTGTGGCCGGAACTGGTCAAGGCCATGCCGCTGTGGGGAGTTTTCGTGCACAGAACGGACCGGCAATTCCCGATCTTCTTCCTCCGACCGAAGACGGGAGCCTGACACGACCCGCGTGTTAGAATCCGGGCGACCACCGGGGCCCCCGGAAATCCTGGGGCTCGCGGGCCGTTGTTTGGGAGGGTATCGCATAGTGGCAAGTAGCAAGAAGGTGCGGAGTCGAAAGAGTCAGACGGCAGGACCGCGCTCCCTTGCGCGGCTCCTCGGGCTGTTTGAGGTACTGGCAAAGAGCTCGAATGGCCAGACGCTTGCTGAGCTCAATACGGTGCTCAAGTCGCCGAAGAGCAGCCTGCTCAATCTTCTCCGTCCGCTCGTCGCGGAGGGCTATTTGACTTACGAGGACGGTCGCTACCGGCTTGGTACGTCCATATTCCGGCTCGCAGCGAGCATCGTATCGGTGTGGAACTTCTCGAATGCGCTCCGTCCCTATCTCGAGGAGCTTGCGGAGCGATCCCACGAATCAGTATACATCGCCGTACTCGACCCCGTCCGTAAGACTGTCACTTACGTCGATGCTATCGACAGCCGCCATCCGGTGAGATTCTCCGTTCCGATTGGCGCCACCGGTCCGCTCTACTGCACGGCGGCGGGTCGCGTGCTGCTGACGCTTGCGAGCGAGAAGTTCCAGGAGAAGTACCTGCGCGCGGTCAGGCTCGAAGCGCGAACGCCGCAGACGATCACGGCGCCCAAGGCGCTGCGCGCAGAGCTCGACAAGGTCCGTGAGAGCGGGGTCGCCGTGAGCCTCGGCGAGTCGGTTCCGGGGGCAGCGGCGATCGCGGCGCCGGTATTCGGAGCTCACGGCACAGTAACGGCTGCAATCGTGATCGGCGGGCCGGTGGAGCGTCTGCAGCGGGAGCTGCCGACATTGCGGCCGATCATCACGGACGTCGCCAGGCGCGCCTCCGGTTTCAACTCGCGGGCGATCCTGGCTGAGGTGGCCCCGCTGAAGTAGGCAAACCGGGCAGCTGGACATTGAGATCGCCTCGAATTTTCGGACGGCAACAACTCGGGTCATGCTCAAGCAGCCATCCGCAGCTACAGGAGCGAGTGCTGCGATGAATACGCCACACAGGCGGGTGGACGGAAAGGTAGCAATCATCACCGGCGCTGCGCAGGGGCAGGGTGCACGACAGGCGCAGCGCTTCGTGGCTGAAGGCGCCAAGGTTGTGGTCACCGACATCAACCGGGAGGGCGAGAGAATCGCCGCTGAGCTCGGTGCCGCGGCGTTCTGGGTGCAGCACGACGTAACGCAGGAGGCGGCCTGGCGCAGGGTTATCGACGCAACGCTCGCGAAGTTTGGGCACATCGACGTGCTCGTGAACAACGCCGGCGTCTACCGCCCCGGCTCGTTGGCTGACACAACGACGGAGGACTTCGATCTGCACTACCGCGTGAACGTGCGGTCGACATTCCTCGGCATGAAGTCGGTGATTGAGCCGATGCAGGCGGCTGGCGGAGGCTCGATCGTAAACATCTCTTCCGTTGCGGGCATGCGAGGATTCCCCGGAATGTTCAGCTACGCCGCCACCAAGTGGGCGACCCGCGGGATGACAAAGTGCGCAGCGCGTGAACTCGCGCCATACGGGATTCGCGTCAACTCGATTCACCCGGGCCTCATAGACACGCCGATGCTCGACGTCATTCCGCGTGAGGACCTGAAGACGCTTATCGACGGGGTGCCGCTGCGGCGCATCGGGACGAGCGAGGACGTGGTCGAGATCGCAATGTATCTCGCATCGGGGCTATCGAGCTACGTGACAGGCTCCGAGTTTGTCGTGGACGGCGGCTTCGGGCTCTGACGGCGAGTGTGGTCCTTGCATGCGCTTCCTGGGGCCGGCGAGTTCGATTGTGCCAGCCGCAGCTGATCGCACCAGGCCGGGAAACTCGTTGACAGGGCCCATGATACCTTGCACGATATTCATTACTCTGAACGGCGTTCAATACTGTTGCTGGAGGAGAGTTCGCCGCGGTAGCCGGGCAGACCATGGGGGGCAGCATGAACCTGACGCGATCATATGCCCTGTTCGTTCCGTGACAGGCAGCTGAGCAGTGAACATGAACTGGACCGGCTGGACGACTTCCGGGATTTCGCTTACGAGGCGAGCCACCCGGCAGAAGCTCTGGGGCTCAGTCGAGGTATCGCCGTGTTCTTCGTCCACCAAAGGCGGCCCCGGACCATTCACGGCGGCCGTGAGCTGTGTGGTCCGAGGCACTCCATTGGCTGCGCGAATAGCAAGCTCGCATATCGGTAATGGCCACCCTCGCCTGAGCACTCGGGCAAGGTCGCCGGGGGTCGAAATTGTAAAGGGGTCCTGGATTTGCGGTTGCGGGCAAGAGACGAGATAGGAACATGCCAGAATCGAAAGTGGCAGAAGACATCACCGTTAAGAGGACCATTTGCCCACTTTGTGCGACCGGCTGTAATGCTGTGGTCCATATTCAGAATGGCAGACCAGTCCGAATTAAGGCGGACCCCAAAGGGCCCGTACCCGCTACCGGCTGTGTGAAATTCACCGGCGCTCTTGACTACCATGACCATCCCGCGCGGCTCAACTTCCCCATGAAGAGAGTGGGGCAACGAGGAGAGGGGAGGTGGGAGCGTGTCTCCTGGGAACAGGCCATGGATGAGATCACGGAGAAGCTTGCGAGGATTAAAGACAAGTGGGGGCCGGAAGCCCTTCTCGGTGTTGGCGGCTCGGGTCACGGTCCGGGGGATCCGAATTTATGGCGATTCTGCAACCTCTGGGGCACGCCCAACTATTTTCACCAGGGGAAGAATTGCGGGGAACCGGAGTACTTCGCTGAATGGGCTGTCTATGGGGCAATTTCTGAAATTGGCAATACTCCCGTACCGGGAGTAACCAAGTGCGTAATCATCTGGGGCTCGAATCCGCCTGTGAGTTATGGATCAAACTGGTGGAAGGCGGCCGAGGCTGCCCGGACACAGGGGATGAAGATCATCACGGTAGACCCCAGACTGAGCGAAAGTGCCAAGGGATCTGATCTCTGGCTGCAGATTCGGCCCGGCACAGATGGCGCGTTAGCCTACGGCATGCTGAAGCTGATCATCGATGAGGGACTTTATGACGCCGACTTCGTGAACAGATGGTGTCTGGGATTCGAGGAACTGAAGGCCTTTGTCGCGCAATATTCTCTGAGCAAGGTCGAGGCCATCACCTGGGTGCCGGCCGCGAAGATCGCGGAGGCAGCCCGGTTGTATGCGACCAGCAAACCAGCTGACATCATGTTTGGTCTGGGGACAGCTCACCAGGGCAAGGGCACGTTCTCCGCCGTCCTTGGCAAGGCCTTCCTTCGCGCGATTACCGGTAATGTCGATGTGCTGGGGGGTAACCGTTTTGGAGATGTGCCGGAACAGACATCCTTCGTGGAGCAGATGCACTGGGACAAGATCATCGACCATCCAGAGCGGACAAGGGACAACGTCAGCTCGGAGGTCTGGCCTTACGGCTCTGTGAAAGCGCTGAAGTTATTCCGCGAGGCGATGAGTAACGTGTATCCGAAGGGCCTGCCGGGCCCGGCAAAATACATGATCTACCCGGCGCCCAGCAGTGTCTGGACGGCGATCCTGGACCAGAAGCCATATCCGATCAGGGCCGCCCTGATTCAGGCCAGCAACACGCTGGGAACCTTCGCTAATTCCAAACGGATTGCCCAGGCTTTTACCAGTGGCAATCTGGAGTTGCTGGTGGTGCTGGAGCAAAACCTTACACCTACGGCGCAGCTTGCGGACTACGTTCTCCCCGCCGCCGACGCGCTCGAGACGCCTAACATCTTTGTGGCAGTGGGCTATTGGGGCTTCAACGACCTGTACAATGCCATTCCTCGCGCGCTTGATCCTCTTTATGAGCGCAGGACCGATTACGATGTGTTCCGCGATCTCGGCAACCGGCTGGGGCAACAGGGATACTGGCCTGACAGTCTTGAGGGGTGGTATGACCGGCTTCTTGAGCCGTCCAGCGTCAAGTTCGAGGAGCTGGCGGCAAGGAATGACCCCCAGCTCGCCCCTCCGGTCAGAGAAAAGAGGTACCTGACAAGTGGATTTGCCACCGCCTCCGGTAAGGTGGAGTTCTCCTCAAGCATGCTGAAAAAGCTGGGCTACGACCCCTTCCCGCAACACGAGGAGCCGGCCTGGAGCCCGGTGAGCAATCCGGAACTGGCCAAAGAGTATCCGTATATTCTCATCACCACGGGGCGCAACCGCCACTTCCAGGGTTCCAATCTCCATCAGATTGCAAAGTTGCGAAGACTCCATCCTCACCCGTTAGTGCAGCTTCACCCTGAGACTGCCAGGCAACTGGGTATCGCGGAGGGAGACGATGTCTACATCGAGACGCCCGTTGGCCGTGTCAGGCAGAAAGCGCGCCTGTTCAAGGGGATCAACCCGCAGGTGGTTCACGCGGAGTTTGGCTGGTGGTATCCCGAACGGACGCCTGATTCCTCGCTGTCCGGCATCTGGGAATCGAATATCAACAGTATCGTGCCGGATGGTCCGGAACACGCGAGCTTTACGGGAGACAGCAGTTTCCGGGCTTTGCTCTGTAGGGTCTACCCTGCGAAGGAGTCCGCGCCTGGTAGCATCGCCCATTGATTAGGCAACTCAATGCCTGGCCATTTTGCGATCGGCATCCTGGCGCGTGAAGGTCCAGGCGATGCCGCAGCGGGCGGCGTTGCGGCGTTTCTGCCAGGCAGCGACCTCAGCCGCGAGCAGCAGCCGAGGTGGACAGGCGCCTAGCCGGGCACTGACGGTTGAGGATAGCGATCTCGATTTTCACCATGTTGAGCCAGCTGCCGTGTCTGGGCGTGTAGTAAAAGGCGCTACGGCGGAGAAAGCGGCGCGCGGTGGTAACGCCGAGGACTTCCTCGAGACGGACACGAAAGCGGGTATCGGGGTTGTCGAACACCAGGTGGACACGCCGTGCGCGCGGGCAGACCTTATCGAGGAGGTGCTGCACGAAGGTGACGAAGTCGACATTGGCGCGACGGGAAGCCCGCAGGTCACAGACACGCTCGCCGCCATCGCGGGCGAGCGTCTCGAGATTGGCCTTCGATACCATCCCGGCATCGCTAATGAACACGCAGCGGTTCAACTGCTAGCCCTGCAGGTCCGCCTTGACCCGCTCGACAGTCGTGACGTCGACCTTGTGACCCCGGGGGATCCAGTGGCGGACCGGGAAGCCGTCGCGTGTCATGGCGAGGCCGACGACGATCTGCGGCGCATCGAATCGGCCGCCCTTCGAGTGCCCGCGCTTCTGCCGGGACTCGCGCACGCACATTTATCCGCTAACACCCGCAGAATCCCATGCCGGTTTCAAGATTAATGCGCAGCCGGTTGAAGCGCAACGTTTCTGCGGAAGCAGGATTCGTAGTTGAAGGATCTCTTGCAAGTACAGCTCGAGACGGCACTGCCAAGGGCTTTGCGGATCCGCGAGGTACACCGTGGTGCCCGTGCGTTCGGAGAGCTGCGCGTGAACGGCCGTTTCCTTATCCGGATCGTAGATCATGGAGATCCGCTTCTGGGCGTCAATCCGGTTGAGCACGCGGCTAGAGCTCGCTACTGCAGAGTTAACGGTTGGCCGGCGACAATCAGGTGTGTCGGCATTTCGTGGGCAATGATCGTGCGCTGCTTGACAAAGCCGGGCCAGCCGGGCCGCATGCTGAGCTCGTGCGGAAGTAGTCGCGATAACGTGAGCATCGTGAGGTGCGATGATTCGGACCTGTGTGGCACTTGAACGTCTCCCACCTGAGTCTCGGCGATGCCCGCCACCGCTGTCCCGGCTGGCCGGTAGCGCTGGACGAAGTGCGAGCATTCCGCGATCGGCTGCTGCGCACGCCGGGCATCGGGCTCAAACGAGCCTCGACGGTTGGCTGCTCGTCAGCGCCATGATCAGGTTGCTACCTGAGAAACGCTGTCCTTACGTATGCCCGGTGATCAACAATGTGCACCGAGCCCGATCGACGCGGCGGCCCCGTATAAACCAAGCAACACGGCCGGCAATCGATTAGCGTGAGACCATGACCATAACGCACCTGCATTTCATAAAGAATCAGAGAGTTGCGCCGTCGGACGGGCGTAGCATCCCTCTCATCGACCCGTCGGACGGTACGGAATTCGCGCAGATCGCGCGCGGCAACTCCGAAGATGTCAATCGCGCGGTGGCGGCAGCCCGCGCGGCCTTCGGCGAGCAGGGCAATGGGCCGTGGGGCAAACTGGCGCCGATGGAGCGCGGGCGGCTTCTGGCGAAGCTCGCCGCACTCGTCGACAAGCACCGCGACGAGCTCGTCAAGCTGGAATCCCGCGACGCAGGCAAGCCGACGCGTACGGCCTTGGCCGATGTCACTGCGCTGCTGCGCTACTGCGAGTTCTACAGCGGCGCGGCCGACAAGTTCTACGGCGATGTGATTCCCTATCAAAGCATCTTCGCGGTGCTCGTGTTTCGGGAACCGCATGGTGTCACGGGTCAGATTGTGCCGTGGAACTACCCCGTGCAGATTATGGGGCGCAGTTGCATGCCAGCCCTCGCTGCGGGCAACACCTGCGTGGTCAAACCCTCGGAGGATGCGTGTCTGTCGATTTTGCGTGTCGCAGAGCTCGCGGCGGAGGCCGGCTTTCCGCCAGGTGCGATCAATGTCGTGACCGGTTACGGCCACGAGGCTGGCGCAGCGCTGTCGGGTCATCCGGACGTCGATCATATTTCCTTCACGGGTTCACCGGATGTCGGCAAGTTGGTCGCGCGCGCGGCGGGCGAACATCATCATCCGGTGACGCTCGAGCTCGGCGGCAAGTCGCCGCAGATCGTGTTCGCCGATGCCGATCTCGACGCCGCATTGCCCGTGATCGTTGGCGGCATCATTCAGAACTGCGGCCAGACCTGCGTGGCCGGCAGTCGCGTGTTGGTCGAGCGTCCGATCTACGAGCAGGTGATCGAGCTGCTTGCGACGAAGTTCCGTTCGCTGGTGGCGGCGCCGGCTATTCGCGACCCGGATATGGGGCCCTTGATTCGTGCAACACAGCTGAAGCGCGTGCAGGACTTTGTCGCACTGGCGGAGCGCGATGGCATCCAGGTCGCGGCGCGCGGCACGATCGCCCCCGATGCGCCGCGCGGCGGCTTCTATCATCCGGCAGTGCTGCTACGCGACGTGCCTCACGACCACAGGCTCGCGCAGGATGAACTTTTCGGGCCGGTACTGTCGGCGATGGCATTCGACACGGAGGATGAGGCTGTGCGGATAGCTAACAACACGCGCTTTGGTCTCGCCGCCGCGCTGTGGACGCGCGACGGCGCGCGGCAGTTGCGCGTCGCGCGCAAACTCGTGTGTGGCCAAGTCTTCGTCAACAACTTCGGTGCCGGAGGTGGTGTCGAGCTTCCACTCGGTGGCGTCAAGCACAGCGGCTATGGCCGCGAAAAAGGCATGGAGGCGCTTCACGGTGTTACGCGCGTCAAGACTATCGTCATCAAACACGACTAGCAGCATGTGCAAAGTCGCAGCGATTTCACGGAATCGGGCGCTTCCTGGAAAGACAGCTCGCTCGGGTTCGCAGGGTTTTCCACGCGCCCGGGCCTGTCAGGAATTTCGGGTGATTCGGGCCGGATGATTCACTGATGCATCTCGAACCGGTCACCGAACAGCAAGGCGAACTGCGCTTTCGCCGCGTGCCATTCCCTGGCCGGCATCTTCCAGTTATTGGTGACCTGCCGCAACTGCAGCCAGATCAGCTTGATGGCCGCCTCGTCGCTCGGGAAATGACCGCGGGCCCGTACCGCGCGCCGGATGGTGCTGTTCAGGCTCTCAATGGCATTCGTAACGGGCATGATATCGGCGGCACCCTGATGATTCCGCCGAGCGTGAGGTCGGCGTATGGTGCGCCCATCCGGGACAAGGGGTGCCGGGAGCACGATGAGGTGGGCAGGCCGTTCTTATACGATGAGCCGCGAGCTCGAGTTAGTAGATGGCCGCCCTTGCGACCCGCCCGGTTGCGCTGCGCGCGCGAATCCGTAGTTGCCGTGTCGCCCACTGGCTCCCGTGTTTGTCATGCCACGCAGGAGTCAATTTATGAGAGTTATAGGACTCGACGTGCATCGCACGTTTGCCGAGGTCGTATTGCTGGAGGACGGCCAATGCCGTTCGGCGGGGCGGGTGGAGCTGACGGCGGAGAGGCTGGAGGCCTTCGGCGGACGCCTCCTGCCGACCGATGAGGTAGTACTCGAAGCCACCGGCAATACTGCGGCGATCGTGCGGTCACTGAGGTCGCACGTGGCGCAGGTGGTGATCGCCAACCCACTCCAGGTGCGAGCCATCGCCCATGCGCGGGTGAAGACCGACAAGATCGACGCCGCGATTCTGGCGCAGTTGCATGCCAGTGGCTTTCTGCCAACCGTGTGGATGCCGGATCAGGGCACGGAGGCGTTGCGCCGCCAGGTCTCCCGCCGCACCCAGCTGGTGCGGCAGCGGACCCGTCTGAAGAACGAGATCCACTCGGTATTGCACGCACACCTGATCCCACGATGTCCATTTACGGATCTTTTCGGCAGGAAGGGCCGCGCCTGGCTGGCGGAACAGCCACTGCCGCCCGATGAACGGTGCGGCGTCGAACAACGGCTGCGCGAGTGTGATCGACACGGAGAGGATCTGGCCGTCATCGACCGCGCGCTGGCTCAGGCCACGCTGCAAGATCCGCGCGTGCATCGGTTGCTGACCATCCCCGGGGTCAACGTTACCGTCGCAATCAGTCTGATCGCGGCAATCGGGGAGATCGGCCGCTTCCCGTCGGCGCAGAAGCTGGTCAGCTATGCAGGATTTCGTCTGATGGGACCCACCCGATTTCGTCAGTTGGGTACCACCTGATTTCGTGAGTTCGGGACCACCCGATTTCGCGAGTTGGGGACCACCGTCGGGGCCATTCCGGGCGT
>SCUD01000086.1 GCA_004297335.1 Gammaproteobacteria bacterium | reverse complement strand
CTGGGTCGGGTACAGCTCGCTGGTCGCCTCGGCCCGGAACCAGCCCATGCAGCTTTCCCAGATCGTGCGCACCGCCCAGCTCACCTTGCCGTAACCCTGGCCCACATGGAGCTCGGGCGGCAACTGCACCTCGCGCATCAGCGTCCACACGTCGCGGCCGGCGTTCATGCCCTGCAGCGTGCTCCGGTACACGAACTCGACCGCCTGTTCCAGCCGGTCGAGGCAGGCACTGATCAGCTCGCGCCCCGGCACCGGGGCGAAGTGCCCGGTGACCAGCAGCTCCGGCTCGAGCGCGCGCACGCGCCGCAGCGACTCCAGGTACGGCTCGACCTGGCGGTAGCGGTCGCCCCGCAGCGTGTTGAAATTCGGAAAATGCGGGAACAGTGGCCCGAACAGGTTGCCCGAGAACAGGATACGCTCGGCCGGCAACCACACGACACAGCTGTCGATGGTCTCGCCGCCCGGCGTTGCGTACAGCTCGAAGCGCTTGCCGCCGAGTTCGAACGCGTGGTGATCGTCGAAGCTGAGGTCGGCGACGGGCACATCCTGCAGCGGCGGCACGCCACCCGCGCTGCCGTTCCCACCAGCTGCCGCCAGCGCGTCGCTGAACCAGATCCGGGCCTGGGCTTCGCGGATCGGCTTGATGCGCTGGTCGTCCCGCTGGCACTGGGCCAGGTTGCGCTGCGCGACCAGCTGCGTCCCCGCTTCGCGGAACAGGGCCACGCCGCCGACGTGATCGACATGGCCCTGAGTCAGCAGGATTACCGGAGTCGGCCCCGGACAGACTGCGTCGAAGGCGCGCTTGTGAACCGGAGCCTCGAAGCCCATGCCGGTGTTGATGATCACGCGCCCCGCGCCGGTCACCACGAGATAGGCGTTCGACAGGCCATCCGACTGCCAGATGGACTCCGTGATCCGGCACGCCCGGGCCGCGTGAGCCGCACGGACCGCGAAGAACCCCGGGCGGTGCTCGACCAGCTGCCGGACCCGATCGGTCACCGTCGCCTCCCGCCTGCACCGTCGCTGCGTCGCACTCGAGCTGCTCAACGCAACGCAAGGGCGATCAGCGCGTCGCCCGATTCTGACCACGCGTGCCCGCCCGCGGCAACCACGACGTACTGCCGGCCATCCGGGCGCAGGCGGTAGGTCATCGGCGTAGCGCTGGCGGTGAACGGCAGCCGCTGGCGCCAGATCTCGTCGCCGGTCCGGGCATCGAAGGCGCGGAGGAACTTGTCCATCGTCGCGCCCACGAATACCAGCCCGCCGGCGGTCACGATCGAGCCGCCGAGGTTCGGCGTGCCGAGGTCCAGCCACAGCGGGAAGGGCGCCTGGTCGCGCGTCGAACCGAGCGCGCTCCGCCACAGCACCCGGCCGGACTTCAGATCCACGGCCGTGAGCGTGCCCCACGGGGTCGGCGTGCATGGCGCGCCCCATTTCGACAGCAGCGTCGTGCGCTTCACGCCGTAGGCAGTGCCGCGCTGCGGATAGAATTCATCCGGGAAGTGTCCGAGTGGACCGCCACCGCGGTCGTACTCCTCGCGCGGCAGCAGCTGCACGACCTGGGCGATCTCGGTCTGGTTCACGTACAGGATCCCGTGCACCGGATCGATCGCGACGCTGCCCCAGTTCGCGCCACCCATGCTCGACGGGTACTGGATCGAGCCCTCGAGCGACGGCGGCGTGAAGATCCCATCGTAGCGATACTGGCGGAGCTTCTCCCTGCAGTCGCGTCGATCGATGAACGTGAAGCCAAACGCCTCATCGGCGGAGAGCGTCGCCGGGTGCAGCGGCGCCGGGTGGGTCGGGAACGGCTGCGTCGGCGCGAGCTTCTCACCGGGCACACCGCCCTGCGGCACCGGGCGCTCTTCGACCGGATAGAGCGGCGCACCGGTGGCGCGGTCGAGCAGGAAGATGTGCCCGGTCTTGGTCGCCTGGGCGACGGCCGGCACACCGCCGCCGACGCCGTCAATCTGGAACAGCGCGGGCTGCGAGGCCACGTCGTAGTCCCAGACGTCGTGATGTACCGTCTGGAACGCCCACGCGACCCGGCCCGTGGTCACGTCGAGCGCGACGGTCGAGCTGCCGAAACGGTCGAGGTCGCCGCGCGCGCCGCCGAACAGGTCCGGCGCGGCATTACCGGTCGGCAGGAACACCAGCCCGCGCTCTTCGTCACCGGACAGGATGGACCAGACGTTCGGCGTGGCCGGCCGATAGTGCTGGCGCACCGTTCCGTCGCCTGCCTCCGGGTCCGCATCCCACGCCCAGCGCAGTGCGCCCGTGCGCACGTCGAAACCCTTGACGACTCCGCTCGGAGCGTCGGTCCGCAGGTTGTCGGCGACCAGCGCACCGACCACGACCACGTCGCGCACCACGATCGGCGGCGAGGTCGGGTAACGCTCCCAGGCCGGTGCCGGATCGAGTCCTTCGCGCAGGTTTACGCGGCCCTCATCGCCGAAGTCGCGGCACGGTTGCCCGGTCCGCGCATCGAGCGCGAGCAGCTCCGAATCGAGCGTCGCGGCGAAGATGCGACTGGCGCAGGCACCCGGCGCCTCCGCCCCCGCGTCGCGCCAGTACGCCACGCCCCGGCAGACGCGCGTCGACGGGGTACCCTCCAGGTGCCGATTGCGAACCTGCGGGTCGTAGGACCAGCGTTCGGCGCCGGTTTCCGGATCCACCGCGATCACCCGGTTGAGCGGGGTGCAGAAGACCAGTTGGTCCTCGACCAGGATCGGCGTCACGCTGAGGCTGGTCTTGGTCTCGGTCGCGCTGCCATTGCTGAAGTCGCCGCTGCGATGGATCCAGGCGATCTCCAGGCGATCGACGTTGTCCCGGTTGATCTGGGCCAGCGGCGAATAACGCAGGCCGCCCTTGTCGCCGCCGTATTCCGGCCAGCCGGCCACCGCACCGTCGTCGACCACGGGGCTCCCGCCGCAGCTGGCGATGGCCAGCAGGACGGGCGGCAGCAGGCTCCGGATTGGCTTGATGGTCATGCAGGGACTCCGCAACAGATTCAGGCTGGCGGGCTGCCCAGGCCCTGTTCGAGGATCGCGATCTGCTGCGGCGACAGCGGCGAACAATGCGCCAGGCCGCCGTCGACGAAGATCGTACTGCCGGTCATGCCGCCACTCGCCGCGGACGCGAGCAGCAGCAGCGGACCGGAAAAATCGTCAAGCCGGTTCGGCCTGCCGATCGGCATCGCCGCTCCCGCGGCGACCGGTACTTCCCCGGAAAACGTCGCGACGAATTTCTCGGTCGCGACTACGCCGGGGCACAGGCCATTCACGGTGACACCGAAGCGGCCGACTTCGGCAGCCAGCTGGCGCGTGAACGCCATCAGCGCGCCCTTCGACGTTCCATAGGCCGGCACGGTCACCATGCCGAGGAGCCCGGACGGCGACTCGACGTTGATGATCCGCCCCCAGCGGTTCTGGATCATCCCCGGCAGGCAGGCCCGCGCCATCCGGAACGCTCCATTCAGGTTCGTGTCGATCACGCTCACCCAGACTTCCTCGTCGACCTGCGTCAGCAGGCCGGGCGGGAAGATCGCCGCGTTGTTGACCAGGATATCGACCGGGCCGCGCCAGGCGACGACGTCTCGCACCGTCGCCTCGACCTGGGCCATGCTGCGCACGTCGCAGACAATGGCCCGCACTGCAGCGCCGTGCCGGCACAGTTCAGCGGCCGTTGCCTGCAGCGGTTCCGGATGCCGCCCGGTGATCGCGACGGCCGCACCGGCCTCCGCCAGCGTAGCCGCCATGGCACGCCCCAGGCCGGTGCCACCCCCCGTGACGATCGCCACCCTGCCTTCGAGCACCATGGCCGCGGCCCTCATGCCAGCCAGCGCCGTCGCGCCGGATGAATCGAATACTCGCAGATCCCGTGGCAGCGCCGGCCATCGTCGAGCTCGAACTCGCAAAACGCCTCGAAGCAGTCGACCGGATTGTCGAGGCAGTTGTCGCCCCGGTACCAGAGCTTGACCTCGCCGAGCTTGCGCGTGCTGTGCGCCCGCAGCCGGCGGCCGTCCGGCAGTTCCAGCACGAAGCGGAACTCCATCGCTGTCGTGCCACCCGGGTCGAGGATGATTTCCGCGACCACGCCGCGCAACGGGCGGGCGCCCCCGGCATCCGACACAGCGCCGACAGTCGGCATTCCGAGCCGGCTGCCCTGCGGCGAACCGAGCGCGCAGATCTCGGCGTCATCGAGATGCAGGATCAGCCAGAAGTGACCGGGAAACAAGGACTCGTCCGAGCGCTGCCACTCCTTCTCCTCGTGGAAGTTGTGCAGCCACGAGCGCTCCCGGTGGGAGAGGCAGGCGATCTCGCGAACCTGGCCGCGGGCCGGCCCGCCACGGATCTCCAGCTGGCCCTGGCAGTTCATCGCCTGTTCGAAATGGCCGCCCCACACCATGGAGAAATACGGATTCGGCTCGGTGAGCTGCGTCCCGGCCGCGGAATGGTCGTACTCGAACGCCGGGTAGCGGGCCGCGAAACGCAGGTCGTACGCAACCAGCGGCCCGTCGTAGCTGACCCGGAATTCGCCGAGCGGGCGCACGATCTCGTAACGCATCCGCCCGTCACTCCAGGGCCCGTGTGCTGGCGTCCCATCGAACGGGTGCTTGTTGCCCCAGTACTGCAGGACGCCATCGATCTGGAACAGCGAGGCCCAGCGCGCATAGCCGTGATTCGACAGGAACACCTGCACGACCCCGAAGACGCCAGCCCGGGCGTCCATGACGCTGAACCAGGCCGTATCGCCGAACAGCGCGCCCGGGATCGGGGCCGCGTCGAGATGCAGGAATTCGTCGGTTTCGCTCACCACTGGGCGTTCTCCTGTGCATCAGCCCGAACAGGCATGCCTGGCGGCGCGGTAGCCGAACACCATCGCGGGCCCGATGCTGGAGCCCGGTCCCGGATAGGTGACGAGCACGCCCGCCGCTGTGTTGCCGATCGCATACAGGCCGGGGATCGGTGCGCCGTGCTGGTCCCGGACGCGGGCGTCCCGGTCGATGTCGAGGCCGCCGTTCGTGCCGACATCGCCCAGTTCCATGCGCATCGCATAGAACGGCGCCTCGGCGATCGGCCCGAGGCATGGATTGGGCTGGATGCGCGGATCACCGTAGTGGCGGTCGTACACCGAATCGCCGCGTTGAAATTCAGTGTCAGTGCCAGTGCGCGCGTACTCGTTCATGCGCGCCACCGTATCCAGCAGACCCTGCCGGTCAATGCCCGCGGCACCGGCCAGTTCGGCGACCGTGCGCGCCCTGCTCAGGAAGCCGCTCGCGAAGTACGCGCGCGGCAGCCGGAAATCAGGACGCAGCGCGCTGCGCAGCAGCGGCCCGGCGATATAGTCGCGCCGGAAGCGCGCATCGAAGACCAGGTACGCCGGAGACGACGGATCGTCGGCCGAGTGCCGGGCCTGCGCCGCCAGCACGAAGGTCATGTAGTTCTGCGCCTCATTGGCGAGCCGGCGGCCGCGCGCGTTGACCACACAGGAACCCGGCAGGGAGCGCTCGATGACCGCGAGCTGTGGCAGCTCGCCGGGCGGCGCGAAGGTCGGGCACCACCAGGCCCCGTGCATGTGCCGCAGGCGGGCCCCCACCTGTTCGGCAGCGACAATCGCGTCGCCGGTGTCCGTGTCGACGGCCGCGCTCCAGCTGCTGCTGGTGGGCGCCGGCAGGAATTGCTCGCGCATCGACTGGTTCTTCGCATAGCCACCGGCCGCCAGGATCACGGCCCGACGCGCGCGGATCGCCAGCGTCTGACCGGCGCGGTCGACGATCGCGCCCTGCACGCGGCCGTCGGCGTACACCAGCCGCAGCAGCCGCGTCTGCAGCCACAACGGCATGCCGCGGTCCCGCATCGAGGCGCGCAGCCGCGCGATTCCTGCGCTACCGCAGGTGATGCGGCGCGCGATGGGTGTGCGCAGGCGCCAGGGGAAATCGAGCAGGTAATCCAGCACCAGCCTGGCGGCCATCCGCTTCCAGCCTGGCAGCGTCGCCATGAACTGGTGCGCCTCGGCCATCGTGATGCCGATGCGGCCCTGCATGAACATGCACGGGTGCGTCGGCAACAGATCCCGCCACTCGTCCCCGAGGCGATCGAGCAGGAAGGGCTCGGGCTCCAGCGCGCGGTGTCCCGCGCGGGCCCCGGGCGCAGCCGAGAAATAGTCGGGATACATCGCCAGCGAGTGGTAGCGGACCTGGGTCCGGTCGGCCAGGAACCGGACCATTTCCGGACCCGACTGCAGGAAGGCGTCGATCAGCTCCGGGTCCGTTTCGCCGGGCGGAATCACCGCATCAAGGTAGGCCCGGGCCTCCGCCAGTGAGTCCTGTGCACCCGCCGCCAGCGCGTAATGGTTGCACGGGATCCAGATGCCGCCCCCCGAGCGCGCGCTCGTGCCACCGTAGCGTGCGGCCTTCTCGATGACGAGGATGTCCTGCGCGCCCAGCTCATGGCAGCACAGGGCGGCCGTGAGAGCGCCGTTGCCCGAGCCGACCACGAGCACCTCCACGGCGTGGTCCCACTGCTGCGGTTCGGGCGCATCTGCGTCCCCGGCCCGGTTCGAATCTGGTGTTTCGCATCGATCCCGCAACGACGCGCCCCCCTTTCCCGCGTTAACGATACCTCATTATTAATCAGCGCTCATTATTTTTTCAATGGCAGCGGCCACCGGATCGGATTTGACTCACCACGTCGGCCCGTGCAGATTGCATGACCTGATGCGCCGTGCAAAAAGGGGACAGTCCCCTTTTCCAAGGGGGAGGATGTCATGCGAGCGTTCGTAATGCTTCTGACCGCCGCGGTCGCCCTCGCGGCGAGCGGCGCCGCCTTCGCCCAGTACACGAACTCCTACGGCTACTCGTTCGACAATCCGGTCACTTCGACCGCGAACCAGTATTTCTGGGACGGCCTGAACCGGCGGCTGCTGCTGCGGATGATGCTGAAGAAGCGCGGCTACACCGATGCGCAGCTCGGCGCGCTGTCAACGGCGCAGATGCGGGCGATCATCGAGGGGACCCCGGCGCCGCAGGCCGGCGCGGCTCCGGCCGCGGCGCCAGCCGCCGCGCCAGGTGCGGCAATCAAGCCCGCTCGCCACGCCGGTGCGACCCGCTTCCAGCCTGCACCGCGGCGCCTGCTGGTCGGCGCGATCGTCGCCAGCCTGGTCAACGACGCGGCACAGCAGCAGGCACTGGTAGAGCTGTTCGATGGCGCGATCCGGACCTACGAGGACGAGGGACGCAAGTACGGTTTTGACAACGACATCGCCGGCGCGATGTCCTTCTTCATCGGCTGTGCCTACATGGTCTCGCACGAGGGGCAGGAACCGGACGAGACGGGCCTGCAGCTGTTGGGCACGGGGCTGCGGGAACAGATGTCGACCGCCGAAGTCGCCGCGATCAGCGCCGCCGACAAGCAGAAGTTCTATGAGCTGATGCTCGTGCTCGGGACGTTCCTGCTGGCCAGCCACCAGCAGGCTGTGCAGGATGGCGATACCGCAACGCTCGCTTCACTCCAAACCGCCGCCGGGGATGCCCTCAAGGGCTTCCTGAAGCTCGATCCGGCATCGTTCCGGATCACCCGCAACGGCCTCGAGCTGCTCCGGCCATAGCGGAGTGCCCCTCGCCGGGCGGAGCGCCTGAAAGGATCGTGGCACAATGGCAGCGACAATCCACAGACTCGGAGGCATCATTCCATGAACAGGTTCAGACTCCTCGTCCTGGTCGCTGCCTGCGGCAGCACTCTCGCTGCCGCCCCGGCCTGGACGGCGGTCGACGCGTACCTGAAGATCGATGGCGTCGAAGGTGAATCGAAGTCTCCCGCGGAGCCGGTCGCGGTCGCTGCGTGGTCGTTCGGGGCGAGCAACCCCTCGACCGTGCGTGCCGTCGCTCCGCCGCGCGAACCGGCAACCGGGCAGGCCAGCGGCAAGCGCCAGCCAGGCGCGATGCAAGCGGCCGCGAGCACCGTCCGCACGCTCACGGTGGTCGTGGCCGATTCCAGTGACCCGACAGTGCAATACCTGCTGCGGATGTGCGCCAGTGGCGGGTCCATCCCCGGGGCAACCCTGGTCGAAGAGGGCCAGCAGTACCAGCTCAAGGACGTCGTCGTGACCTCCTGTGCGGCCTCCGGCGCCCAGCGCACGCTGGAGCTGCGCGGACATGTCACGCTGATCAAGTAGAAGGCGACCGAAACAGGAGACTACGGATGACCATTTCGATGTACCAGGCCTCGGTGCCGGTCTTCCAGAAGATGCTGCGGAACTTCGACGGCATCCTCGACAAGGCGGCGGCTTCCGCCGCGGCACGCAAGTTCGACCCGCAGGTGCTTCTGAACGCGCGCCTCGCGCCGGACATGTTCCATTTCACGCGCCAGGTGCAGATTGCGACCGCTCACGCCACCGGCGGAGCAGCACGGCTCGCGGGCCTCGAGCCGCCGAAGTTCGAGGACAATGAGGCGAGCTTCGCCGACCTCAAGGGACGGCTTGCGCAGGCGCAGGCTTTTCTCGCGACGCTGCAGCCAGCCCAGATCGACGGTTCTGAGGAACGCCAGATCGTGCTGAAGTACGGGCCGAATGTGCTCGAGTTCACCGGCCTGCCCTACCTGACGATGTTTGCGCTGCCGAACTTCTTCTTCCACTACACGACCGCGTACGCAATCCTGCGCCACAACGGCGTGGATCTCGGCAAGCGCGATTTCGCCGGTTGATCGCTCACCGCAGCCGCGGTGAATCCTGGAGTTCGTTGACGCCGCCGCCGGCTGCGGGGAACTCGCGTGCGGCCAGCTGATGCACCGCCTCGAGGCCGGCAATGAGGCCAGCCGCGAATTCGCCGGCCCGGAAGCGCCGCTCCATCGCCGTGCAGATCGCCTGCCACTCGGATGGCGCCACGCGGCCGTTGAAGCCGCGATCCGCGACGATCTCGACGTCGTGGTCCGCCAGCAGCAGGTAGACCAGCACGCCGTTGTTCGCGGCCGTGTCCCAGACCCGCTCGAGCGAGAAGACTTCGAGCGCGCGCTCGCGCGCTGACTGCCCGGCCAGCAGTGCCTCCCAGCTGAGTTCGCCCTCGATCACGCAGCGCAGCTCACCCGAGTGTCGCTGCTCACCGGTCGCCACGCCCCGCCCGATCGCCGCGAGCGCTGCAGCCGGGAACGCCCGGCGGGACGCGTAGCGCGTGTGGGCGACGTGGCGCAGGATACGACGCAGGCCCATCACCATCGCCCCGATGCGCCGCCGCCACCGAAGCCGCCACCGCCGCCGCGGAACCCCCCGCCCCCGCCAAAGCTGCCGCCACCGCGCGGAAACCCGCCGCCGGGGAAGCCGCCGCCCCAGCCACCGCGCCGGCCGGTTCCGAGCCCGCCGGCGAGCGTCAGCACGAAGGCGATGACGCCGGCAATGATGGCGAACACGGCCGCGCCGAGGATCAGCCAGACGACGAATCCGGCGACTCCTCCGGTCAGCGCGGATCCGAACACCCGCCCGAGGGCCGAGCGCAGCAGCGTGCCGACGACGCCCGCGATCACCAGCAGTGCCACGAACGCGCTCTCGAGCTGCGAAGCCTCTGGTTTCCACGCCCGGTCTGGCGGCGGCAACGGTTCCCCGTCGATGACCTTGACCAGTGCCTCGACTCCGGCGCTGATCCCGCCGGCAAAGTCGCCGCTGCGGAAGTACGGCGTGATCACGTCGGCAACGATCTGCTTCGCGATCGCATCAGGGACCGGACCCTCGAGCCCGTAGCCGACCTCGATCCGCAGCGCGCGGTCCTCCTTCGCCACGAGCAGCAACACGCCGTCGTCCACGTCCTTGCGGCCGAGCTGCCACGCCTCGGCGACCCGGATCGCATACTGCTCGATCGCCTCCGGCTCCGTCGTCGGCACGATCAGCACCGCGATCTGGCTGCCCTTGCGGGCCTCGAAGGCAGTGAGGCGCTCCTCGAGCGTGGCGAGCGCGGCCGCATCGAGCGTAGTCGTGAGATCGGTGACCCGGCGTTCGAGCGGCGGCACTGGCACGAGTGCGGCGGCCGCAAGCGGCCATGCCGCGACCACCGCCCAGAACAGGCGTGCGAGCGCGCTCACCGCCGGTGCCGCGCCTTCAGCCGCCGGCGGCGGGTGCCGGTGCGGCCGGAGCCGGCGTGCCGAATTCGACCGCGGGCGGCTTCGAGATCACGGCCTCGTTCTCGACGGTGAAGCTCGGCTTCACCTGATGCTTGAACAGCATCGCCGTCAGGTTGGTCGGGAACTGCCGCACCGTGATGTTGTAGGCCTGCACCGCCTCGATGTAGCGATTGCGCGCGACAGTGATACGGTTCTCGGTACCCTCGAGCTGCGCCTGCAGGTCGCGGAAGTTCTGGTCCGATTTGAGCTCGGGGTAGTTCTCGACGACCACGAGCAGCCGGGACAGCGCACTCGAGAGCTCACCCTGTGCCGCCTGGAACTGCTGCAGCGAGGCCGCGTCGTTGGCGTTGACCTGCACCTGCGTGGCTTTCGCCCGCGCCTCGGTCACGCCTACGAGCACCGCCTGCTCCTGCGCCGCGAAGCCCTTGACGGTATTGACCAGGTTCGGGATCAGGTCGGCGCGGCGCTGGTACTGGTTCAGCACCTCGCCCCAGGCGGCCTTGATCTGCTCGTCCTGGGACTGCAGGGTGTTGTAGCCGCATCCCTGCAGCAGCAGGGCCGCGAACAGCGTGATTGCAAGCTTCGTGCGCATCGGTGCCTCCGCCATGACACCGGACGGACATCGCCCGGCCACGCGAATCTTGACGCTTCTCCGGATGGAACGCCAGCGCAGTGCGCATGATGAGGCGCGGCCGTACCAGAAACCTTCACGAGGAGTTAATCTCCAGGCAACAGAGGCCCCGCAGGATAGGCACCGGACGCAGGATCCACCCCAGTTGCCGTTCAACCCGATGCCTCAGGAGATTTTCCGATGAAGAAAACCATGCTCACCGTGGCGATGGCCGCCGTGTTCGCCGCCGGCGCCCAGGCCGACTCCACGGTCGTCGATGGGCCGATGGGCTTCAATCCGATCGCCGGCTCCGCCTATGGCCACGACAGCGATGCCGACATCGCCACCGCGCCCTGGATCATTCCGGAGGGCTTTGCACAGTCCATACTGTCCGATGAAGGTGCCCTCAACCTCTACCTCGCCCACGACTGGCCCGACAT
Source organism: Gammaproteobacteria bacterium (assembly GCA_004297335.1). Lineage (GTDB taxonomy): Bacteria > Pseudomonadota > Gammaproteobacteria > Steroidobacterales > Steroidobacteraceae > SCUD01. The sequence goes on along the minus strand of SCUD01000086.1, from coordinate 19,889 downwards.
GAACACGGTCAACGAGACCAGGCTGCACGCCGGCCGCTACCTGTACCGCACCCACGAAGTACGCGGAGGAGCGATCGGCAATGACGGCAACTCGGCGCGCGTCGATGGCAGCAGCGGTGGAGCCGTTTCCGTCGTCGACCTGAAGACCGGTACGGCAACGGAACTGGCCGGCCGTACCGACTGGGAGGCCCTCGATGGCCTGGTCTGGACCCCGTGGCACACGCTGCTGTTCGCCGAGGAAGTCATCACCGCTTCCCGCCCTGACCCGGATCACCCGACCGCGACCAGCGGGCTGGTGTACGAGCTGATGCTGGATCGGCGGAATCCAACCCTGGCGTCGGGCGTCACGGTGCGACCGCAGCTCGGCTCGCTGTCCCATGAAGGGATCGAGACTGACGCCGAGGGTAACGTCTATGTCATCGACGAGGAAAGTCGCGGCGCGATCTACCGCTTCGTGCCCGCGCGTTACGGCGATCTCTCCGCTGGGCAGCTGTACGCACTGCGCGTGCTGAATGGCGCGAAGACCGGCCCCGCCGAATGGGTCGCGCTGGACATGAACCAGGTGCAGGTCAGCGCCCGGGTCGCCGCAACCGCCGTCGCGGCGACGCCGTTCTGCCGGCCGGAGGACCTCGAGCGCATCGGGCGCACCTTGTACGCCGCTTTGACCTGCGAGGATGTCGATAATCCCGCGAACCTCGGCGGTGTCGGGGCCGTGCTGGCCGTCGAGCTCGGCGACGACCCGGAGGTCAGCTACGTGGTGGCCGCCGGCCGCAACGCTCCGGTCGAGAACCAGGCGCTGGGTCTCACCGGTTTCAGTCGTGTGGACAACCTGGCCAACGGTCCGGATGGCAGGCTCTGGATGGTCGAGGACAATAACTTCAGCGACATCTGGGTCTACGATCCACGCTCGCAGGACGCCGATGACAACGGCTACCGGGACGGCGTCTACCTGTTCGCCTCGCTGAAGGACCACACGGCCGAGGGCACCGGCATCTACTTCGGCAGCGACCCGCAGACGCTGTTCGTCAACGTGCAGCATTCCGGCACGGGTAACGACAAGACGATGGTCATCACCCGGCGGCGGAGCCCCTGAATAAGCCCGGCAGCGATCAGTCGTCGAGCCGGCGCGGCAGATCGAGCGCCGGCTCGGCGCCGACGACGATCTCGCCCTTGCCCAGCTTCGAGTGCCACAGCCCGTAGGCGAAGTACACGAGGATGCCGCCACCGAGGTAGATGAGGAAGAAGTTGCGCGTAGCCGGATTGGCCATCAGTGACATCAGCAGGAACAGGCACATCGCGGCACCGAGGATCGGTGTCAGCGGAAACAGCGGTGTGCGGAACGGGCGCACGAGGCCGGGCGCTGCGATGCGCATGTAGATGACGGTGACGCAGACGATCGAGAAAGCAGCCAGCGAACCGACGTTGGTGAGGTCCGCCAGCGCATCGAGCGACATCAGGCCCGCGGCGCCGGCGGCCAGCACGCCGACGATCAGCGTGTTGATCCACGGCGTGCGGAACCGCGGGTGCACCACTGCGAGCGGACCGGGCAGCAGGCCGTCGCGGGCCATGGTGTAGAAGATGCGGGTCTGGCCGTAGAGCAGCACCAGCATCACCGAGGACAGGCCGGCGATCGCCCCAATCTTGACCAGCACCGCGAACCAGGGCAGTCCGATCTGGTTGACGGCCTTGGCGATCGGCGCCGGGTCGTTCAGGTCCGTATACGGGACGATGCCGACCAGTACGGCGCTCGTCAGGATGTAGAGCACGGTACAGATCACCAGCGAGCCGAGGATGCCGATCGGCATGTCGCGGGCCGGGTTCTTGGCCTCGGCGCCCGCAGTCGATACCGCCTCGAAGCCGATGTAGGCGAAGAAGATCGTCGCGGCACCGCTGATCAGGCCACCGATGCCGTAGCGCGAGGTGTTCTGCGCCGTCATCACGTCGACCATCGCGCGCCAGATGTCGGCCCAGAAGCCGCGCGGCGTACCCTCGGGTGGCGGCGGAATCTCGGCCGGGACCAGCGGGGTCCAGTTGTCCGGATTGACGAAGAAAGCACCGATCGCGATGAACGCAATGACCACCGTGACCTTGATCAGCACGACGATATTGTTCACGGTCGCCGATTCCGAGACACCGACCACCAGCAGCGCCGTCACCGCGAGAATGGCAATGATCGCCGGCAGGTTCGCCACGCCGTGGATCGCCGCAGCGCCCTCGCCGATCATGGTACCTGGCGCCGTGGTCAGTGCCGCCGGCAGGTGGATGCCGATATCGTGCAGCAGGCTTACCGCGTAACCGGACCAGCCCACCGCGACCGTGGAGGCGGCGAGACCGTACTCGAGCACCAGCAGCAGCCCCATGACCCAGGCGGACAACTCGCCCATCGAGGCGTAGGAATAGGAGTACGCGGAGCCGGAGACCGGCAGCACCGAGGCGAGTTCCGCGTAGCACAGCGCCACGAAGGCGCACAGGAGCCCGGTGATGATGAAGGAGATCATGATCCCGGGGCCGGCGAAGTTGGCCGCCGCCCGCCCGGTCAGCACGAAGATGCCCGTGCCGATGATGCAACCGATGCCGAGCGAGATCAGGTTGAGCGCGCTCAGGCTGCGTTTCAGCTCGCCCTGCGCGTGCTCCCGGTGCATCTGCTCGACGGACTTGCGGATGAACAGCCGGGCGATGCCCCTCGCGCGGGGAGGCGTTACATGGGTCATGAAATCTCCTGCCTGCCGGAAGCCGGTGGCAGCCTAACACGGTCGCGGCAAACTGGCACCGTTCCGAGGGCAGGGTTTGCAGGAGCCGGCAGGCTCCGGTAGCGTGGCCGACCGATGCTGGTCCAGCGGGATGGAGTCCCCCATGCCACTTCCCGCGCCACTCGATGCGCTGCTGCTGCCGGAGGCCTACCCGCATCCGGCGCCCGACATCCGGCTGATCGAAACCCACATCTCCTGGGTGATCCTGGCCGGCGACTTCGTCTACAAGCTGCGCCGGCCCGTAAGTCTCGGCTTCGTCGACTTCCGCGACCTCGAGCGCCGCCGCCAGGACTGCCTCGACGAAGTGCGGCTCAACCGCCGCGGCTGCGCGGGCCTGTACCTCGGGGTGGTGCCAGTAAGCCGCGACGGGACACGCATCCGGTTGGGCGGATCTGGCGAGGTGCTGGACTACGCCGTGCAGATGCGGCGCCTGCCGGAGGAGCGCGTGCTCGCCCGGATGCTCGAGATGCACCAGGTGAGCTTCGACATGCTCGGACAGCTCGCCTGGAAGATCGTCCGCTTCCACGCGGCCGCCGAGGGTGGACCCGCTGTCCGCGCGATCGGCGGCTACGCCACGATGGTCGCCAACTGGCAGCGGAATCTTGATGAATGCCGGCCCTGCGTCGGTCGGTCGCTGAGCACGGAGCAGTTCGAGCGGATCCAGGCCTTCGCCTCCGGCTTTGCCGATCGTCATCGCGCCTTATTCCTGCAGCGCGAGGAGGAAGGCCGCATCCGCGAGGGCCACGGTGATCTGCGCGCCGATGCGGTCTGCTTCGCCGATCTGGCGCCGGACGGCATCTGCATCTTCGACTGCCTTGAGTTCGACGCGCGCCTGCGCTGCTCGGACACCGGTCTCGATCTCGCATTCCTCGCCATGGACCTCGAGCAGCGCGGTGAGCGCGAAACGGCCGACATCCTGCAGAGCCTGTACACGGCAGCGGCGGCAGATTCCACGCTGCCGCTGGTCAGCGCCTTCTACCGCTGCTACCGCGCGACCATCCGCGGCAAGGTCGCCGCGATCCGGGCGGCACAACCAGGCGTCACGGCGGAACAGCGGACCGCGGCCGCGGCGGAGTCCAGCCGTCATTTCGCGCTCGCCGTCCGTTATACGCGTCCGAACCTGGCCCCGGCCCTGGTGCTGGTGATGGGGCTGAGCGGCAGCGGCAAGAGCCTCCTCGCCGGTGCCCTCGCCCACCGCGTGGGGGCCGCATTGCTCTCAACCGACATCGTCCGCAAGGAGCTCGCCGGTCTCCCGCCGGTGCGGCGCGCGGCGGTCGCAGTCGGAGCGGAGCTGTACGACCGCGACATGACTGCGCGGGTCTACGGCCGGATGACGGAACGCGCAGAGATGCTGCTGGCCCAGGGGCATGCCGTGATCCTCGATGGCACCTTCCTGACACGCGAGCTGCGCGCCCCGGTGCTAGAGCTGGCGCAACGCAGCCGGGTGCCGCTGTTCGTCGTCGAATGCCAGGCGCCCGATGAAGTCGTGCGGCAACGCCAGCAACAGCGTGCCACGCAGCCCTGGACAGCCTCCGACGCCACGCTGGCGGTCTATCTGGATCAGCAACAGCGCCGCGAGCCGCCCCTGGAAGTGCCGGCAGCGGTCCGACTCGAGCTCGACACCACGCGTCGACTCGCTGCCAACCTCGACCTGCTGGAGGAAATCCTCGCCGCCAGCGCCGGGTCAGGAACCGCGCAGCGTCCAGGTCACTGATGCAGCGCCTCGTACACGCGACGGGCGAGATCCGCGCGCCGATAGGGCTTCGCCAGCAGGCGCACACCCGGATCGAGCCGACCGTGGTGGACCACCGCGTTCTCCGTGTAGCCGGAGCTATAGAGCACGCGCAGGCTTGGGCGCAGCAGGCGTGCTGCGTCTGCGAGCTCACGCCCGTTCATGCCGGGCATCACGATGTCGGTGAACAGGAGCGCGATGTCGTCGCGCTCCCGCAGGAACGCGAGCGCAGCTTCGCCACCATTGGCGGCAATCGGCTGGTACCCGAGCAGCGTCAGCTGCTCCATCGCATGGTGCAGCACTGCCGGCTCGTCCTCTACGACCAGGATGACCTCGCCCGCGCCGCGCGGGATCGCGACCTCCCGTGGCGGCAGCGCGCCGGCCTGCGCCTGCCCGGTCGCGCGCGGCAGGTACATGCGTACTGTCGTACCCTGGCCCGGTTCGGAATAGAGCTTGATGTGCCCGCCGGACTGCTTGACGAATCCGAACACCATCGATAACCCAAGTCCGGTGCCCTTGCCCTTTTCCTTGGTCGTGAAGAACGGTTCGAAAACCCGCACCAGCTGTTCGGGCGGGATTCCGACACCGGTATCCGACACCGCGAGCAGCACGTACTGGCCCGGCCGGACTTCGACGTTGGCATCCGCGTAGTTCTGGTCCAGGTGTGTGTTCGCGGTTTCGAGCGTCAGGCGGCCGCCCGCCGGCATCGCGTCCCTGGCATTGAGGCACAGGTTGAGCACGGCGCTCTCCAGCTGTGCCGGATCGACCAGCGCGGGCCAGAGGCCGGCGCCGCGCGTCAGTTCCAGCTCGACGTGTTCGCCCAGCGTCCGGCGCAGCAGCGGTTCGAGCTCCGCCAGCAGCTGGTTGACGTCAATGACGCAGGGCTCGAGCGCCTGCTTGCGTGCGAAGGCCAGCAGGTGGCGGGTGAGGCTCGCGCCGCGCTGCGCCGCATTGACGATCATGCCGGCGAGCATGCGTCGGTCCGGATCATCGTCCATCTTCTCGCCGAGCAGTTCCGCGGTGCCGAGAATCACGGTCAGCAGGTTGTTGAAATCGTGCGCGACGCCGCCGGTCAGCTGGCCGATGGCCTCCAGGCGCTGGCCCTGGTTCTGGCGCTCCTCCATCGCCAGGCGATCGGTGATGTCGCTGGTGCCACCGACCATCCGGACCACCTGCCCGTGTTCATCACGGACCAGCAGCGCGTGGCTGACCATGTAGTGCCACCGCCCATCGGCATGGCGCATGCGATTCCGAACTTCCCAGTACGTGGCACCGCTGCTGATCGCGGCTTCGAGGTTGTCGAGAATCCGGCGCTGGTCTGCCGGGTGAGCGATCGATGTCCAGCCATCGAACGTGGCCTCCACCGAGTCAGCGGCGTAACCAGTGAGCTGCTGGAAGCGCTCGTCCCGCCAGGCTGTCCGATTGACCAGATCGACATCGAAGACACTGCCAGTCGTCGCCGTCGCGAACAGCCGCAGACGCTGCTCACTCTCGGACAGCCGGTTCTCCTGCAGCTCGCGCCGCTCCGCCATGTGGTTGAAGGCCTGCGCCAGCCGCCCGAGCTCATCATCACGCTGCACCGCGATGCGCGCATCGAGGCGACCGGTCGCGAACTGATCGAGGCCGGTCTCGATCGCGCGGATCGGACCGACCAGACGGCGATGGATCAGTGCGAATGCGAACAGCGACAGCAGCGCGAGCGTCACGACGAGCGTGATCAGGCCGAGCAGCAACCAGCGCAGCGTCGCCAGCGCCTGTTGTTGCATACCAGTGCTGAGCTCATGCAACCCATCACTGACCACACTGATGTGCGTATGCAGCTCCCGGGCAATGTTCTGCGGCGCCGGCGACCGTGGCTGAGCAGAGGTACCGGGCGGCAGGCGCCCCTCGGCGATTTCCGCGGTGATATGCGTGATCTCGCGCAGATGTGCGGCAGCAACACGCGCGGTCGGATGGTCGATCGGGGCCAGGGTCCGGCCGATCCGTTCCGCATCGCCGGCCACGCCGCGCGCGACGGCCGGATCCGGCTGCAGCAGCGTCAGATAGTCCACCGCCAGGCGCAGGCGCTCCATGTCGCCATGGAGCGCGCCGATGCGCTGCGCCTCCTGCAGGCCCTGGCGGGCGCGCTGCCAGCCACCAATGCCTGCGACGGTCAGCAGCAGCAGCGCCAGCGCGGCGCCGATCAGGCAAGCCAGTGCCAGCTGCCGCAGCTGAATATTCGAGGCCCGACTCACCGCGTCGCCGTCCTGGTCAGATAGCTCGGCAGGGCCAGGCTCTCCGGTGCCACCCGCAGCATCGGTCCGGCATCGATGAACGGCGCAGTCCGGGGGCGCGGCCGGCCCGCGAATTCCGGCTCGGCGGCCAGCCAGTCGAGTGCCGCCTCGAGGCTGCTCAGCACCGACCAGCCGAGGCCCAGCTGCCAGATGACGCCGTCCTCCAGCGGCGCGAGTTCGGCCGGGTCGAGGCCGAGGGCTGCGGCATGCAGTCCGCGTGCACGCGCCCGATCACCGTCCATGAGCGCGAGGGCTGCAGCATAGGCGGCCAGTACCCGGTCGGCGACGGCTGGTCGCTGGTCCACCAGCTGCGTGCGTGCCAGCAGCAGCCAGTTCGCCGAATAGAACTCGCGCATCCCGAAGACCACGCCCTTGGCGCCCAGCTCGCGCAGCAGGCGCCCGCTCCAGGGATCCCAGGCGACGATTGCGTCCACGCGGCCCTCCGTCAGCGCCAGGGCCTGGTCAGGCAGCGTCACGTCCACCAGCTCCACTCCAGCCGGATCGAGACCGTGCTGCCGCGCAAACTGCTGCCAGGCGAAATGCGCTGAGCTATGGCGCAGGATACCGAGCCGCCGACCCTCGAGGTCCGCCGGGATGCGAATTCCACGGCTGCCATCGGCGATCAGGTAATGTGCCCGCGGCGCCAGCGCGAGCGATGCGAGAATCACAAAGGAAGGATTCGTCGCGCGGATGGACTCCGCCTGCAGCAGCAGGCTGCGTGCGACCGGAGCCTGTGCCGCGAGCGCGAAATCCAAACGCCCCTGCTCCAGCGCCGCGATGGCTTCGACACCCGAGCCTACATCCACGACCTCGATGCGCTCCGGCGAAGCCTCCGAGCGCCCCGCTGCGAACAGTCCGGCACCATCGGCCACCTTGGTCGGCGCATCCAGTATCCAGCCCCAGGCGCCGATGCGCACGACTTCGTCGCCGGCCGCGGCGACCAGCGGCACGGCCAGCAACATCAGCACACCGATTGACCCCGCCCGATACCGGATCATGGCTGCCCCCTCCGTTCGCGAGTATATCGGGGACCCTCTGGGAAAAGGGCAAAGTCCGCCATGGTGCGGGCGCGCGCCAGCAGAGCCTCGTATTGGCGCCGGGTCAACACTTCCAGCAACTGCTCCCGTGCGGGACCGGAAGCGAGGCTGTCCAACCTGCGCCGCCACAGCTCGTTCGGCTCGAGGCCGGCATTCGCGAGGTGCCCTGGAATGGCCGGACTGGTCCCAAACGCGGCGTCATGCCCGGTCAGGATCACGGCGCCACTGCTGATGCTGTGCTGGATTTCCGCAGCGGTGCGCGGACGGTTGCCGATCAGCGCGTCGAACAGCTGCATCAGCTCAACCTGGTCTGGCAGTGGACACCACGCATCGATACGGACCTTGCCGGAAATGCGCTCGGCCTCGGTGATCAGGCCCTGCGGCAGGTGCTGCACGGTGCCGGGTCTTCCGTCGAGCGCACGGATGACCGCTGCCGGCACCATCGCCAGATTCAGCAGGCGGTCGAGTCGATAGGCGGCCACCCGCGGAAATCGACCGCGCCCGCCCGAGGCAGGGGTGAACAGGGCCTGCACTTCGATGCCCTGTGCCCGCAGGGTCAGCAGCTCGCCGGCCGGCGCCGAGCTGCGGCCCGTGATCTCACCCGACGCCAGGATCGCTTCCAGCTCCTCCGGTGCGAGGTCGGCCGACAGCAGGCCACTGCGGGGCGCCAGTTCCTCGACCGCTACCGCTCGCCCGGCGCCCTGGTAGAAGACAGACAAACCTGACTGCTCCAGCAGCAGCGCCGCACCCTGCCCGGCATAGTGGGAATGCAGCATGCCCGCGTCGATCAGCAGGATGCGGTCGTCGAGGCGACGCCAGACCCGGCGGCGGAATGTCGGCGTGTGCCCGATTACCGCGCGCCGGCTGCCCAGAGCCAGCAGGATCGCGACCAGCCGGTCCTGTTCGATCAATGGACCACAGCCGGCATTGCCGCGATACCACAGTGGGCTGGCGGGCGCATGAATCATCGACCCGTGCAACTCGAGCAACCGTTGCAGCAATGGATCAGCGCCTGCGGCAGCGAGGGCAGGAATCGCATGGAAATCCGTCGTCGGGTCCAGCTGGCCCTCGCTGGCCAGGCGGGTGAGCAGCTCCACATACTCAATCAGCTCGCCGCGCAGCCGGCCATTGATTTCCGGCAGGCTCATGGCTGCCAGCGCCGTGCCGAGTCCGGCATGCACGAACAGGGTGTCATTGATCCGCAGCACAAGTGGCTTCTGCAGCAGCCAGCGGCCATAGGCCCCAGCAGCGGAGAACGCGGCACGATGGGCGAAGAAGCCCGGTGGGAAGCGCGCGTCAAACTCCTCGCGGGTCAGCGGCGCCCCCGGCCGGGCCGGGTCGCGCACATGGCGTGCGTACGCGGCATCACGCATCGCCGGTGATTCCTCGACCGCGAAGGCCGCGAACTCGCCCTTGGCAACGTAGCGCAGATCGCCGACCAGATTCATCAGTTCGTGGTTGCCGAGTACGACATGCACGAGCCCGCCGGCCGCAGCGGCCTCGCCTTCCAGGCGCATCAGCAGGTCCATCGATCGCCGCGATTCGTCGCCGCGGTCGAGAATATCGCCGACGATGACCAGGTGAGTGCGCCCGCCGGTCCAGGCCGTGGCCGCATCCACCACGCCAGCCGCCTGCAGGGTTTCGACAAAGGCCTGATGGGCACCATGCACGTCCGAGATCGCGATGATCCGGGATACGCCGTCGAATTCCCATGGCACCGCGCGGACCGGCGTAATCGGCAGGATGGCAGCACTGCCGATCAGCAGCCAGGCCGAAGTGACAAGCCCCGTCCGGCGCAGCAGGCGGGTGCTATGATCCCGCAGCATCGCCCAGGCCCGGGTCACGATCATGGCGAACCGAGCGAGTTGGTCACAGGCCGGCTTCCTGGCGAAGCTGGCCGCGTATTTCCTGGCCCTCGGTCTCCTGCTGGTTGGCATCTTCGGTGTCGTCCCGTTGCTGTTCAATATCGACCAGACGCGGGCGCTCTCCGGTGAAGTGACGCGCACGATCATCGAGGGCCTGCTGGAATCCTCTGGCAAGCCGCCGGCGCTCGAGCAGGAAACCCTGCGCAGCCGCATCGCCATCCTCGGCGTGCTGTCGTTCTCGTTCCTCAGCACGGTGACGCTGATGATCCCGATCACCTGGGTGTACATGCACACGCACCCGGACTCGTATCGACGCAGCCTGGTTACCGCACTGATCATCCTGCCGATCTGCGCCACCGCGACGGTCTGGCTGATCCAGGACAGCCTGCCGCTGGCCTTCGGCCTGGCGGCACTCGTGGCCGCGGTCCGGTTCCGCATCCGGCTCGACAATGCACTGGACGGCGTCTATGTGTTCTCGGCGATTTCGGTGGGCCTGGCGAGCGGCGTCGGTCATATCGGCGTCGGCTTCGTGATGGCCGTGTTTTTCTGCTTCTCGGCCAGCATCCTCTGGATATTCCGCTACGGCAAGCGCCCGCGCGACGATGAACCGGCCGGTGCCACGACGACCGCGCCGGCAACATCCGCCGGGCCGATTCAAGACACGCTCCGGCAGGCATCGTAGACCTGCTGCTGCAGCTGCCTGGGATCATCGAGGATCGCGTAGAAACCCCGCAAGTAGTCCACGGCCCTGCGCGTTGCCCGGCCACCGGGACCGCCGGTCGCGAACAGGCGCTCGAACTCCGGCCGCAGTTCCTGGTAGCGCCGGATCGAGGCCGGCACCTGCGCATTGTGACTGCAGGATCCCCGATAGACGCGCTGCCGGACAGACCCGGCACCGACGACCGGGCTGGGCGCAGCGTAGTGCGCATCGATCAGCCCGGATTCGTCGAAGTCGAACGGCACGAGGATCAGCGCGCCGGTTCCGGCAGCCGGACCGAGGACCCGTCCGTTGTGACAGCACTCGCTGTCACCGGCCGATGGTGAATGGGCCGACCAGTCGGTGTTGCCGATCATGAACTGGAAGAGCTCGAGCAGATTCATCTGCGCCGGGTCCATTTCCCGGCTGCTCAACTGGTTCCTGCGCACCCGGCGCAACTGCAGGCGCTGACTCACCTCATCGACGCTCTCGACCAGGAACGCCGGTGCTGTCCGCGGGGCGCCGCGCGCGCCGGTTTCGCGGTAGGTCACGGACAGCAGCCGCGTGCGGAACGAGGCTGGCGTGACCAGGTGGTAGGCACGATAGATCAGGTACTCCAGCAGCAGGTAGTCGCGGTACTGGCTTTGCCGCCGGCATTGCGTAACCAGCTTCAGCTCGTCCTGGGCGGTGAACAGGATCCCGGCCGGAGGATCCGGCCCGAATTCAAGACGCAGCGGCGGCAGGGCACAGGACCTCAGCCGCTTGTTGCCACGCGCCCGGACCTGCAGTGGCAACGAGATCAGCCGGCCATCCGCCTCGCGGTAGTGCAGGGTCGCCGGCTGCGGCACCTGGTCCAGCTTGTCCCGGATGATCCGCTGCAGCGGCAGCTCCAGCACGACGGCGAGCTCATCGGTGTCCGCAAACAGAGCGGCGCCGCTCGCCATCCCGGCAGCCAGCATGCCGAGCATTGCCGCGGCGACCCGCAGGCTGTCCGCTGTGCGCCGCATCAGTCGGGCGGCAAGCCAGGATGGGTGATCGCCAGCATGTACTCGGCTGCGGCCTGTACCTCCTGATCGCTCAACTCGCCGCCTGCCTGGGCCGGCATGCCGAGATATCCGCGCCGGGCATGCTCCGCCAGCACCGCCTGCCAAAGCCGGGAGCGCTGTGCCCAGTCGGCGGCACGGCCAGTGACCGGCGCACCATCCGCTCCCTGCTGATGACAGCGCGCACAGACCTTCTGGTAGGCCGCGCTGCCGAGCTCCGCCCGGCTGGCAACAACCGGTGGTGCTGGTGGCGGTTCCACCTGCAGACAGGCAACCAGGACAGCCGCACCCAACAGGACGAAATGCAGGCGTCGCAGCATCTGCGCCCCCTCCGTGAACCGGCCAGGATCCGCATCGTCTGATCTTGCAGGCCTATTCTGCCAGCCACCGGCTGACGGCAGGGAAAATACAACCTCCGGCGGCTTCAGGTCCCGCGCTGCGCGGCGTTCCAGTGCGTCTCGAGATTGGCGACCAGCGCGGGACTGAAATGACAGCGCGCCTGCTCGCGAGCGTATACGGCCATGTAGCGACGGAAAGTATCGAGCGGCTCCTCGGCGATACGCAGCGCCCGCCGGTTCGCGGCGGCGCTCACCATCCCGGAACCGGTCAGTTGGGCGACGAGTCGCCCGAGCTCCGCGTCCAGCGCCGCCGGCGGCACGACGTAATCACACAGCATCCGCCCCTCCGGACTGGCGCATTCGAAGCGCCGCTCGGCGAGAATCGCCTGGCGCGCCAGGCGTGGCCCGACCTGCCGCGGTAGCCGCAGGTTGGCGGCTCCGGGAATGATGCCCTCCTTGCGGGCCGGCAGGGTCATGAAGGCATCCCCGGCCGCGATCACCAGGTCGATCGCCAGCAGGATCTGGCAGTGCCCGCCGATGGCGAAACCGTCGACCACGGCGATCCACGGCTTCTCGATCGAGTCCTGTTCCGGCGGGCTCTCCGGTCGCGCCAGTCCGCGATACAGCTTGTTGACCGGGCCCAGATCCCGGACCAGGTACCACAGGAACGGAATCCTTCCCTGATACAGGTGCGTGAGATTGATGCCGGCGCCGAACAGGCGTTGCCCGCGGTACTTCGGATGCTCCACCGGTCCGCCGCGCAGCACGCACAGATCCGTCGCCGGATCGAGCAGCGCCAGGTCAATGGCTGTTTCGAGGCCATCGAGCGTGGTGGCGTCCTCGGCGTTCAGGTAGCGCGGGTTCTGCATCGTCACCAGCGAGACCCGGCCCTGTCGCTCGATCCGGGCGCCGGCAAGTTCGATGTGGCCGGTGCGGGCCAGTTCCGGCAGCCGCGCCACGGCATCCGGGCGCGGCAGCAGCATCGCATGGCACAGGTGCGCGCCCGCGGCCGGATCCGCCAGCACCTGGTGCAGGAACTCGCCCTGGGCAGCCTCGGCGCCCGATTTCGCGCGCAGCGGCAGCGCGGCTTCCGCCGCGAGCGTCGCGGCATCGGGCACGAGACCGGGGCGGGCTCGCGCCACGGCCGCGCACAACTCGCCGACGCGGAGGAATCGCCGGCGATCCTCCGTCAGGGTCGCATAGACCGCCAGCGCTGAGTCTTGCATGATGGATCCCAACCTCCGGCCGATCACGGCCGCGCGACAGGACCCCTCCCCGGTGCGACTTGTTACACGAATTGCGGCGCGGGCGCAATCCGCCGCGCCGTGGACACTCACTCGCCGAACAGCGACAACAGCAGTGAGCGCAGCCAGCCGAGCGCCGGATCGCGATCGAAGCGCTCGTGCCAGTGCAGCGCGACGTCGGCCGGCGGTACGACAACCGGCGGATCGAGGATCCTGAGCGGCCGGTCCCGGGCGAAGACCCGGGCGATGCGCTCCGGCAGTGTCAGGATCAGGTCAGTGCGCTCGAGCACCTGTGGCAGCACAGTGAAGTGCGGCACGCGCAGGGCGATGTGGCGCTTCAGTCCGCGCTGGGCGAGCGCCTGCTCGATCACGCGATGGCCACTGCCGGGCGAGGCGACGAGTGCGTGCTGTGCGTCCTGGAACAGCCGGCGGCTCAGACGCGCACCGATACGCGGGTGATCCGCGCGCAGCAGGCATACGTACGGGTCGCGGAACATGCGCTGCTGTCGCACCGCGCCGTGCAGCTCGGGGAGGAAACCGACGGCCAGGTCGATGCGACCTTCGGCGAGACCATCGGCGACGTCTTCCGGCGCGAGCGCGACCGCTTCGAGGTGTACCCGCGGCGCGAGCTGGCGGACGCGCGCGACCAGTGGCGGCAGGAAGAAGATCTCGCCGATGTCCGACATGTAGAAGCGGAAGCTGCGGGTGGAAGTGGCCGGATCGAAGCCCGGCGTGCCGGCCAGCGCCCCCTCGAGCAGCGCGAGTGCGCGATGCACCGGTTCGTTGAGCTGCCCGGCGAGCGGCGTCGGCCGCATCCCGCGCGGCGTACGCACGAACAGCGGATCGCCGAGTTCCCGCCGCAGCCGCGCCAGCGCATTCGAGGCGGCCGGCTGGGTGATGCCGAGGCTGGCCGCCGCGGCACTGACGCTGCCCTCGCGCGCGATCGCGTCGAACACGCGCAGGAGGTTGAGGTCGAGGTCCCTGATATTCACAGTGGTGATTCATAACATGAGCTACATGTATTTGACAAATATATCAGGCGGGCCTAGCGTGACGCCCAACACCGCGCCGCTGCACCAGGACCCTGGCATGGAGCGATCATTCAGACAGGAAGTCGGCAAGCTGCGCCTCGGCGACGGCGCGGTGTTCCATGGCGAGGGCATCCTCGCCGTGACCAAGGCGCTGCTGCAATCGGGTGTCTCCTATGTCGGCGGCTACCAGGGTGCGCCCGTATCCCACCTGATGGACGTGCTGAACGATGCCCGCGAGCTCCTCGACGAGCTCGGCGTGCATGTCGAGTCCAACGCCTCGGAAGCCGGCGCCGCGGCGATGCTGGGTGCCTCGATCAACTATCCGCTGCGCGGTGCAGTGGCCTTCAAGTCACCGGTCGGCACCAATGTCGCCTCGGATGCACTCTCCAACCTGGCCTCGGCCGGCGTCCGCGGCGGAGTGCTGATCGTGCTCGGCGAGGACTACGGCGAGGGCTCGTCCATCATCCAGGAGCGCAGCCACGCCTTCGCGATGAAGTCGCAGCTGTGGCTGCTCGATCCGCGCCCGAACCTGCCGAAGATCGTCGAGCTCGTCGAGCAGGGCTTCGAGCTGTCGGAGGCCTCGAACACGCCGGTGCTGCTCGAACTCCGGATCCGCGCCTGCCACCTGCACGGCTCTTTCGCGACCCGTGCCAACCGCGCACCGGCGATCTCGACCCGGCAGCCGCTGCCAGCCCCGGACTTCGACTTCGAGCGTATCTGCCTGCCGCCTGCCACCTATGCGCAGGAGCGGCACAAGGTCGAAGTGCGCTGGCCGGCGGCCGTCCGCTTCATCCGCGAGCGCGGCCTCAACGAAGTGTTCCCCGGCGACCTCGATGAAATCGGCATCATCTGCCAGGGCGGACTCTACAACGCGACGCTGCGCGCCCTCGAGCTGCTCGGGCTCGCCGACGCCTCCGGCAACTCGCGCGTGCCGATCTGCTGCCTGAACGTCACCTATCCGCTGGTTCCGGAGGAACTCGTCGACTTCTGCCGGGATCGGCGTGCCGTCCTCGTCGTCGAGGAGGGCCAGCCGGCCTGCCTCGAGGATGCCCTGCTCGCGATCCTGCGCCGCCATGACGTCGGCGAGGTGCGCGTGCTCGGCAAGGGTGGCGGCCCCGGCACGGCCGTACTGCCGCTGGCCGGCGAGTATACCGGCGAGGTCATGCTGAACGGCGTCGCGCGCTTCCTGGAAGCCGCGGCGCCGCGCGGCATCGCACTGCCGGAAATCGGCGCCAGGCTCCGCGCGCTGACGGAGCCGAAGCGGCGCGCGGCCGCGCTCCTCGGTGAACCGGTTCCCGCGCGCCCGCCGGGCTTCTGCGTCGGCTGCCCGGAACGACCGGTGTTCGCCGCGATGAAGCTCGCCGAGCGCAGTACCGGCAGCTTCCACGTCTCGGCCGACATCGGCTGCCACACCTTCTCGACGCTGCCACCATTCAACATCGGGCACACGGTACTCGGCTACGGCCTCGGCCTCGCCTCGAACTCGGCGGTGCAGCCGCTCTCAGGCCGGCGCAGCGTCACGGTGATGGGCGATGGCGGCTTCTGGCACAACGGCCTCACCACCGGCGTCGCCAATGCCGTGTTCAATCGCGATGACGGCGTGCTGCTGATCCTGAAGAACGGCTACAGCTCCGCGACCGGCACGCAGGAACTGCCGTCGAGCCCGCGTCACAGCGCCCACAAGGCCTCCGGCATGAGCATCGAGGGCGCATTGCGCGGCGTCGGCGTGCGCTGGATCCGCAACGTCGACTCGTACAAGGTTGCCCGGATGCGCCGCACGCTGACCGCGGCGATGAACTCGAAGGACCAGGGCCTCAAGGTCATCGTCGCCGACGGCGAGTGCCAGCTCGAGCGCCAGCGTCGGGTGCGCCCGGAGGCGGCACAGCGGCTCGCTGCCGGCGACCGCCTGCGGCGCGTGCGCTACGGCGTGGACGAGGACACCTGCACCGGGGATCACTCCTGCATCAGCCTGTCCGGCTGCCCGACGCTGACGATCAAGGACAACCCGGATCCGCTGCGCCGCGATCCGGTGACCACGGTGATCGACGGCTGCGTCGGCTGCGGGCTGTGCGGCGAGAACGCGCATGCGGCCGTGCTGTGCCCCTCCTTCTACCGCACCGAGGTGATCCAGAACCCGCGGTGGTTCGACCGCGCGCTCGAGCGCCTGCGCGCAGTCGTCCGCAGGTTGCTGCCATGAGCGGGCCGGAGCGCAGCCTGACGGTGCTGGTCGCCGCACTCGGTGGCGAGGGCGGCGGCGTACTGGCCGACTGGCTGATCGACGCCGCGACGCGCTGCGACCTGCCGGCCCAGAGGACTTCGATCCCGGGCGTCTCCCAGCGCACCGGCGCGACGACCTACTACCTGGAGATCCACACGCGCCGCCGCGGGCAGACCGCCGGCAGCGGGCCGGTGATGTCGCTGACGCCGAGCCCCGGCAACGTGGATCTCGTCGTGGCCTCCGAGCTGATCGAGGCCGGCCGCGCGCTGCAGGATGGCTATGTGACGCCCGGGCTGACGACGCTGATCAGCTCCACGCACCGCATCTATGCGACGGCCGAGAAGACTCCGGCGACTGACGGCCGCTTCGACGGCAGCCGCGTGCTGGCTGCGGCGCGCGAGCTCGCGGCACGCACCGTGCTGTTCGACATGAGCCTGGTGGCCCGGGACGAGGGCACGATCATCAATGCCGTGCTGTTCGGTGCGATCGCCGGCAGCGGCGTGCTGCCGCTGCCGCGTTCGGCCTGCGAGGAGGCGATCCGGGCCGCCGGCCGGGGAGCCGAGGCCAGCCTGCGCGGCTTCGCGGCGGGCTTCGCGATTGCCGCCGGCGAGCGGGTCGCGCCCGCGGCCGCGCCGCCGCCGGGATCCGCTGCGCCTGATGCGCGGATCGTGGCTGCATTTCCGCCACCGACCCACGAGTTGCTGTCGCTCGGCGCCGTGCGACTCGATGACTACCAGGGCCCGCGCTATACGGATCTCTATCTCGCGCGCCTGCGGGGCGTACTTGCGCTCGACCGCGGCCCCGGCTTCGAGCTCACCAACGAGGTCGGCCGACAGCTCGCACTGTGGATGAGCTATGAGGACATCATCCGGGTCGCCGATCTGAAGACCCGCCCGGGGCGTTTCGCCCGGATCCGCCGCGAGGTCCGCGCCGCGGAGCATGAGCCGGTCGTCATCATCGACTACCTGAAGCCCGGCATTGAGGAGTTCGCGGCACTGCTGCCGCGCCCGCTCGGGCGGCGCCTGCTCGCCTGGGCGGAGCGCCGCGGCCGACTCGATGCGTACAACGTCGGCCTGCACCTCAAGACCTCGGGGGCGGCCGGTTTCCTGCTGATGCGCGCACTCAGCTGGCTGCGTCCGTGGCGCCCGTATGGCTGGCGGCATGACGAGGAGCAGCGGCTGATCGAGGGCTGGCTCGCGAGTGTGCGCGCCGCGGCAGCCACTGATCGAGGACACGCAATCGAGATCGCCCGCGCGGCGGAAGTCGTCAAGGGCTATGGCGAGACCCGCCGTCGCGGCCTCGAGGAGTTCCGCAGGCGGCTCACCGCCCTCGCCACGGGGCCCACCTCTGGACTCGCCTCCCCGTCCGGCGCAAGCTAGCCTCGATCAGCGGGCGGCGAAGATACGCCCATCCGCGCCTGGTTCCGGGGTACGCATGGCCATGGCCGAGGCACCCTCCACGAGCGATTCAGCGCGGCTGCGCGTAGCGGCGCTGATCGCCGAGCGCCATCGCCGGCCCTCGATTGCGCCGGTGATCCGTGACACCTATGCGATGGTCCTCGCCGGCGGCCGCGGGACCCGGCTGCGGCAGCTCACGGACTGGCGGGCAAAGCCAGCCGTGCCCTTCGGCGGCAAGCACCGGATCATCGACTTCGCGCTCAGCAACTGCATCAATTCGGGTCTCCGGCGCATCGGCGTCGCTACGCAGTACAAGGCGCACAGCTTGATCCGGCACCTGCAGCACGGCTGGAACTTCCTCGACGACCGGGTGCAGGAGTTCATCGACGTGCTGCCGGCACAACAGCGCATGCGGCAGGGCTGGTACGCGGGAACCGCCGACGCGCTGTACCAGAACCTCGACATCCTGCGCATGCACGAGCCACGCTTCGTGCTGGTCCTGGCCGGTGACCACATCTACAAGATGGATTACGGCCTGATGCTGGCGGAGCACATCGACAGCGGCGCGGACGTGTCGATTGCCTGCACCGAGATGCCGCGCGAAACGGCCACGGCCTTCGGCGTCCTGCAGGTCGATGACCAGGACGCAATCTGCAGCTTCGTGGAAAAGCCACCGGACCCTGCGCCGCTGCCTGGTGATCCCGGCCGGGCCCTCATCAGCATGGGCATCTATGTGTTCAGCGCCGAGGCGCTGTACGCGCTGCTGCGCACCGATGCGCGCCGCCCCGATTCCTCGCACGACTTCGCCCGCGACCTGGTGCCGGCATTGCTGCACGACGGAGTCCGGCCCCACGCCCACCGTTTCATCAACAGCTGCGTGAACGTCGTCGACGGCCAGCCGTACTGGCGCGACGTCGGCACCGTGGATGCCTACTGGGAAGCCAACATGGACCTGACCCGCGTCCGGCCAGAACTCAACATGTACGATCCACAGTGGCCGATCCGCACCCTCGAGGAACACCTGCCACCGGCGAAGTTCATCTTCGGCAGCCCCGATCCGCGCGGCCAGACGCTGGAATCACTGGTCTCGAGCGGCTGCATCATCAGCGGCGCGGCCATCATCCGCTCGCTGCTGTTCACCGATGTCGTCATTGAGCGCAACTCCGTGATCGAGGACTCGATCCTGCTGCCGAACGTGCGCATCGGCAGCAACGTGCGCCTGCAGCGCACGATCGTGGATCGCCGCTGCACGCTACCCGACGGCTTCACCGCCGGAGTGGACCGGGTTGCCGACGCCGCTCGCTTCCACGTGACGCCGCATGGTACAGTGCTGATCACCCCGGAAATGCTCGGCCAGCAGCTGCACGACTACAGCTGACTCGCCGCAGCCGCGGCGCGGGAATGGAGGAATTCAATGCAGGATCGGCTTGCCACTGGACGCTACAGCTCCCTTTCGATCACCGTGCACTGGCTGACGCTGGCCCTGCTGGTCGGCGTCTATGCGTGCATCGAACTGAGGGAGCTTTTCCCCAAGGGCTCCGACCCGAGGAATGCCCTGAAGATGTGGCACTTCATGCTGGGACTGTCGGTGCTGGTCCTGGTCGCCATCCGCGTGGTTGCACGGCTATTGCGGCCGGCGCCGCCGATCCTGCCAGACCCCGCCAGGTGGCAGAAGATGCTGGCCGCGGCCATGCACATCGCCCTCTACGCGCTGATGATCGGCATGCCCATCGCCGGCTGGATCATATTGAGCGCCGAGGGCGAGCCGATCCCGTTCTTCGGCTTCGAACTGCCGGCCCTGACCGGGGAGAACGAAGCGCTGGCAGAACAGGTGGAAGAGCTGCATGGGACCGTCGGTGAATTCGGCTATTACCTGATCGGCTTGCATACCCTGGCGGCCCTGTTCCACCACTATCGGGTGAAGGACAACACGCTGCTCCGGATGCTGCCCGGCCGCTCGCGCTAGGATCGTCGGTGCAGCCGTCGGCTTACCCACCTGATGGACTCAGCTGGTCGCCGCGTCGAGCCGGGTGCGCAGCGCCGATACCAGTTCGCGGCAGCGCGCCGGGATCCGGCGGACCGGCGGCGCGCCCGCCTCCGGCGCCGCGTACGGCAGCAACAACATCAGCGCGACGTAGACCAGGATGACGACGCCGCCGGAGAGCAGCAGCAGCAGCAACGCGATGACCCGCACCAGGGTCACGTCGGCCTGGAAATAGCGGGCGATGCCCTGGCAGATGCCGCCGAGCAGCGCGCCCTCGCTG
>SCUD01000085.1 GCA_004297335.1 Gammaproteobacteria bacterium | reverse complement strand
GCTGTACCGCCGCCGTCGCCTGCGATCCTCGCCTGCCATCGTGTCCACCTAAGAAATTACGTGGACACGATCCTTCACGTCTGCAGCCAGCGCCTCAAGATGAGTTCGCCGAACGCTTACCCTGCAACCCCAGGCCGGCCGCGAGATCGTGCGCCGGGCTGGCAATCCCATGCTCCGTTACGCCACCGGCGACGACGTCGCCGTTCCCGCCCCGCCACCATCCACCCAGGAGACCTTGAACCTATGAGTACCGCAATCGCCAGGAACCTGATGGCCGAGATGAAGCTGCTCGGCATGCTCGCCGCCTTCGACACCGCTCTCAGCGAAGCCATCCGGGACCAGACCAGCCACAGCGAACTGCTCGACACGCTGCTGCAGGCCGAAGCCGACTACCGGCAGGAACGCAAGACCGGCTATCGCATCAAGGCCGCCCGGTTCACGCTGCGCCCGGCCTTCGAGGACGTGGACTTCACCGCCAGTCGCTCGATCACCAGGACCCAGATCAAGGAACTCTACAGCCTGCAGTGGTTGAGCGATGCACGACCCGTGCTGCTGATCGGACCGACCGGCGTGGGCAAGACCTTCCTGGCCCAGGCCGCGGGACTGCACGCCTGCGCCTGCGGCAAATCGGTCCTGTACCTGACCCTGACCACCTGGCTGGAGAATCTCGCGCTGGCGCGCTCGAGCGGCACCTACCTGCGCTACCGTGACAAGCTCGCCAAGCCGGACCTGGTGATCCTGGATGACATGGGTATGCGAAAACTCTCGGCCACCGAAGCGCAGGACCTGTGCGAACTGCTCGAGGAGCGGTCCATCGGCAAGTCCACGCTGTTCACCACGCAGTTACCGCTGGACCACTGGAGTGAGGTGATCGGCGATCCGGTCATCGCCGATGCCATCCGCGATCGGCTCCAGCACTCGGCGCTGGCCATCCACATCACCGGCGAGAGCTACCGCGGCGTCAAAGCCCGAAAACTTGCCAACCGAAAGAAGGATAGCTGAGAATCGTCGCCTACGGCTCCGCCGGTGTCCCCTTCAAGGTGGTACCGAACTCAGGAAATCGGCCGGTCCCCAAGCGCGAAATCGTGCATCACGCTTGGACTTAGCCATCTTCCACTTCCTTACGAATCTGCCGCAGCACGTGTGCAGGGATGTTCTCTGCGACGTTCTTCGGATACATCGTCAGCATCCAGATAGCGCCATGGGCGCGGCGCACGTAGTAGATGATCCGGTATCCACCGCGTTTGCCCCGACCCGGAGCCGCCCAGCGCAGCTTCCTGACGCCCCCGGACCCCGGAATGACGAGCCCGGCGTCCGGATCCATCATCAGCGCTTCCTGCAGAGCCGCATAGTCGTCATCGGCCAAGTAATCGAGAACGAGCTTAGTAAACAGCCGCGTCTCGATGAAGCTGAACATTGGGCAAGTATACGGCAATGCCGTAACCGGTCAAGCGAACGGAAGCAGCGGGCGGAACGGAATCTAACGCCCGAGTTGAGCTGCCGCACGCCGGCGCCTTGAAGTGAGCAGTTTATGGTTCACGGCAGCTCCAACGAGTTGTTATACGGCGCTCAACGATAGACCTCTCGCCGATGCCCAATCTTGTAGATGGTTACATGACTGGTGGCGTCATCGATCTCATAGACCACCCGATAGTTTCCCTGTCGCACGCGGTAGCGGTCATCGTAACCGGCCAGCTTCTCGGAGCCATGCTGGCGAGTATTGGTTGCCAGTGCAGATATCTTTGCAATGATTCGCGTGCGATCAGCCTTAGATCCAACCGCCTCGAGCTCCTTGCCCGCAGAGGGCTTTATCGAGAGCTTATATGACGCCACGGCGCTTCATGCCTTGCACGAAGCTATCGAACGAGACGCTCTTCTCGCGCTTCCGCTTTGCAAAGGCAGCCAGATCCTCTGCATCTTCGGCGAGCAGCGTCTTTACTGCTGCATTGACCATGTCAGAGATTGTCTGATCTGCTGAGGCAGCACGGAGGCGTAGCGCCTTGTGAACGGCGGGGTCGAAGTAGACAGTGGCGCGGGTTGGCGTGCTCATTCGGTGAGTATGACGCCTAGACGCTTTGACGTCAAAGGCACGGCCCCAAGCGCTGTATAGCGCCGCGCATCAGCGACGCGCCGATGCCCTAAACCCAGAACACATTTATCCCCAACGCGCGTTCGCTGCATGCGCTTGTTATGTGGCGGACGCCAGGTATCGCGGTTCGCTCATTGCTGCGCGTACTTCGTCTGGACCTCGGAATGGCCAGACGCTTTCAGGATCGTTGAACGCAAACCTCCGATCGAGCGCTCGAACTCCACCGCCAAGCGTTACCAACGAGATTAGCGGGCGAACAGCGGAGTACCACGCCGGCACGGCCGGCCATCGATACTCGAAATCGCTTTTCAGAAACAGGATCGCGCGCGTGACAACTTCACGTTGGCTCGCGGTTGGCTGCCAGGCGCCCTTGGCGCGATGCTCACGCAGGTCATCGTAGATTAACCACAACTGCTCTCGGATCGCTTTGATAGCGGGGTCCGTGGATCTGAGAGCGAACATCGCGTCGTCGAAGACGAAGTTCGTGGACAAGCCCGCGAGGTAGTGTCGAGTCGCCTCGGCCATCGCGTTCCTGGCGGTACGATCAATCATGGCGCCACATAACGCCCGCGTTGAGCCGCGCCACGCTGACGCCGAGCGCGCGCCAGCGCGGCACTGCATTGGGGCGTCGGCTCGAACGCGTTGTTAGCTTGCATGCACCACCGGCTTGAGTTCGCCCGCCCGCAAGCGCACCAGATGAGAACGGCGATCCTGAAAGTCTTCCTGGCTGAGCAGGCCCTCACGGTACAGAATGCGCAGAAACTCGTCGACCGCGAGTGTACCTTTGCGATTGTTGCATTGACGACAGGCGGCGACCACGTTTCGGTAGCTGTTGTCGCCGACAGGCCGGGATATGACGTGCTCAATCACATACGATGCGGCATCGATTCTGCGCCGACAGTAGAAGCACTTGTGGTCCTCCCTGCGAAGAATCGCTTCTCTATGCTCAGGCACGTCGAAGAAGTCGACGGCTTCGAGGTTAAACGGCTCGGCGGCTGCGGCCAGCGGCACTAAGCCCGGAATTTCGTTGGGAAGAAATAGGCGAAGTCGAGTTCCAGCACGCTCGCTGTTCAAGACCTTCAGGCAGCCCTTCTGCTCGAGCGAGCGGACCTTTTCATAGACGACATGCTCAGACGGCGGCGTACCTTGCTTCCCGACCCCGAAGGCAACCCTCTTTCGAGCCGACTTGAACCCAATAACCGCTTCGTCTTGGCCTACCAAACGGCTGTGACGGTAGACGTAGAGATAGATCGCCTGCTCGTACATGTCGAGCTTCGGCGCGAGATAGTCCTGGAAAGCGACGATAAATTCAGCGGCGTCCACGACAGTTCTTCTGCAAGCTAACGCTCGCGTTGAGCGGGCCGCGCGAAACGGCCGCGGAACTGACACCTTATCGCTCACGGTCCGCTCGAGCGCGAAGTTAGAGCGCACGGCCTACTTCAAGGCCTCAAGCCGCACACCTTTCCCGGCGCGTAAGCTCGTCCGAGCTTTCGCTATGCGCTGCAAGAACCGCGGGTCATTTTCCAGGCGGTACTCAAGCCAGTCGTCCTCGGTCTCGAAGCCGATCAAAACGCCAGCCGGCTTGCCGTGACGTGTGATGAC
>SCUD01000084.1 GCA_004297335.1 Gammaproteobacteria bacterium | reverse complement strand
TCGCCAAGGGCGGCAAGGTGAGTGACAGCGGCAAATTCTGCGTCCGAGCCGCGCCCGTCTAGTGCCGCCAATGCTCCTTCGATCTCCGACTCGCGCAACGCCAACCCCAATGCGGCTAACTTCAAGTAGACCGCATAAATGCGGTGATACGTTGCCGCAATAATGCGGTATAAGGCATGGGAACGCCCGCAACTTGCTGAAAGTACTAGACCACATCGTTGATATCCCGTCAATAAACGCGGAGAGGATTACCGCATGGATGCGAAGCCTCGCCTGCTCGACCAGGTTCGCGACCGGATACGGGTTTTGCATTACAGCTACCGTACCGAGCAGCAGTACTCGGCCTGGATACGCCGGTTCATTCTGTTCCACGGGAAGCGCCACCCACAGTCGATGGGTGCCGCTGAGGTTGAGGCCTTCCTGACCCACCTGGCCCGCGACCGCAACGTCGCTGCCGCCACCCAGTCCCAGGCGCTGGCGGCCATTCTCTTCCTGTACAAGCAGGTGTTAAACGTGGACCTGCCGTGGCTGGAAAACGTGACCCGTGCCACCCGCCCCCGACGCCTGCCGGTCGTGCTGACACCCGAGGAGGTCCGTGCGGTCATCGCCCACCTGAGCGGCCACCACTGGCTGATTGCCAGCCTATTGTATGGCTCCGGCCTGCGGCTCATGGAAGCGCTGCGCCTGCGCGTCAAGGACCTGGACTTTGATTATCGCCAGCTCGTCGTGCGGGACGGCAAGGGCGGCAAGGACCGGGTTAGCATGATGCCGGAGTCGGTCATCGCTCCGTTGCGGCAGCACCTGCAGGGAGTGCAGACTCAGCACCGCTGCGCCATCGAGCTCGGCTACGGTGGCGTCGAGCTGCCCCATGCACTGGCGCGCAAGTACCCGGCGGCCCACCTGGAGTGGTCCTGGCAGTACGTGTTCCCTGCTCCGCGCCCGTCGCGCGATCCGCGTTCAGGCGCGCTGCGGCGGCACCACATTCTCGAGGACAACGTCCAGCGCGCCGTGCGATCCGCCGTTCGCGCCGCCGGCATCCTCAAGCCGGCGTCTCCGCACACGTTCCGCCACAGCTTCGCGACTCATCTGCTCGAGCAGGGTTATGACATTCGCACGGTGCAGGAGCTGCTCGGCCACAAGGATGTGGCGACTACGCAGATCTACACGCACGTCATGCACAAGGGGGCACGCGCCGTGCGCAGCCCGCTGGATGCCTATGCCGCCCGGATGCCGCCCGCCGCCGCCCTCACTGCGCCGGGTCAGGCTCCAGCGCCGAACAGGCGGCAATGACCTCCGCCGGCGCCTGCACCAGCTCGATCAGCACGCCCTCGCCGCCGATCGGGAACTGCTCGCTGCCCTTCGGGTGGATGAAGCAGATGTCATGGCCGGCGGCGCCGCCGCGGATGCCGCCCGGTGCGAAGCGCACGCCACGCTCGGTCAGCCAGGCGACGGCGGCCGGCAGGTCGTCCACCCACAGGCCGAAGTGATTGAGTGGCGTCGTGTGCACCGCGGGCCGCGCCGCCGGGTCGAGCGGCTGCATCAGGTCGACCTCGACCTTGAACGCGCCGGCGCCGGTCGCGCAGATCTCCTCGATCACGTTCTCGCGCACTGAGCTCCACTGGCCGGTGACCTCGAGGCCGAGCAGGTCCACCCACAGCGCGCGCAGCCGGGCGAGGCTCTCACCGCCGATCGCCACCTGTTGTATGCCGAGGATCCGGAATGGTCGCGGCGTCGCCTCGCTCATTCGAACTCCATGATCACCTGGTTGACGGTCAGGCTCTCGCCGGCGCTGGCCGCGATCCGCGCGACCACGCCGTCGCGCGCCGCGAGCAGCACGTTTTCCATCTTCATCGCCTCGATGACCGCGAGCCGCTCGCCGGCCAGCACCTGCTGGCCGGTCCGGACCGCAACTACGACCAGCAGGCCCGGCATCGGCGCCAGCAGGAAGCGCGAGAGGTCCGGTGGTGGCTTGTGCGGCATCAGCGCATACAGCTCAGCCGCGCGCGGCGCCAGCACGCGGGCGCGCACCACCAGGCCATTGTGCGCGATGCGGTAGTCGGGGCCGAGGCGCTCGACCTGAGCGCAGAATGGCACGCCGTCGCAGTCGCCGTGCAGCGCGACGTCACGCAGCGGGCTCTGCAGCCGGAGCTGGTGGCTGCGGCCGTTGATCGCCACGGCCAGCATGCCGTCGCCGTCCTCGACTCGCACCGGCTGCTGGCTGCGCGCGCCATCCTCGCCGTGGACAACCACAACATAGTCGGTCCACTGCGCCGGCGGCCGGCGGCCCGGCGCGCGGCGTTCGTGGCCGCCGCGCTGCGCGCGATGCTCGACGGCCGCGGCCAGCGCCACGGCGAAGTCCGGATCCTCCTGCGGCAGTTCGGCCGGCGTGAAGCCGCGCGGCCAGGCCTCGCCGATAAATCCGGTGCTGAAGTCGCCGGCGACGAAGCGTGGGTGCGCAAGCAGCGCGGCCTGGAACGGGATGTTGCTCGACACGCCACGGATCACGAACTCGTTGAGCGCGGCGCGCATGCGCCGTATCGCGTCGGCACGGTCGTGCCCGTGGACGATCAGCTTGGCGATCATCGAGTCGTAGTGGAGCGGGATCTCGCCGCCCTCCTCGACGCCGGTGTCGATGCGCACGCCGCCATCCTCGGGCACCGGCTGCGCCGCGGCCATCGTCACGGCCGGCGGCCGGAACTTCACCAGCCGGCCGGTCGAGGGCAGGAAGTTGCGGAACGGGTCCTCGGCGTTAATCCGGCACTCGATGGCCCAGCCGCGGCGGCGGATGTCGGCCTGCGTGAAGCCGAGCGGCTCGCCGGCCGCGACGCGGATCATCTGCTCGACCAGGTCGAGCCCGGTGGTGCACTCAGTCACCGGGTGCTCGACCTGCAGGCGGGTGTTCATCTCGAGGAAATAGAAGTCCTGGTCGCGGCCGACGACGAACTCCACGGTGCCGGCGCTCTGGTAGCCGACCGCGCGCGCCAGCGCGACCGCCTGCTCACCCATCGCCCGGCGCGTCGCCTCGTGCAGGAACGGCGACGGCGCTTCCTCGAGCACCTTCTGGTGCCGGCGCTGGATCGAGCACTCGCGCTCGCCGAGCCAGATGCAGTGGCCGTGGGCGTCGCCGAGCACCTGGATCTCGATGTGGCGCGGCTGCTCGACGAATTTCTCGATAAACACGCGGTCGTCGCCGAAGCTGGCGCGCGCCTCGTTGCGGCAGGAGACGAAGCCGTCCGCCACCTCGCGGTCGGTGGCGGCGACGCGCAGGCCCTTGCCGCCGCCGCCGGCGCTGGCCTTGATCATCACCGGGTAGCCGATGCCGCGGGCAATCCGCACCGCCTCCTCCGGCGTCTCGATCGCATCGTTCCAGCCCGGAATCGTGCTGACGCCGGCGGCGGCGGCGAGCTTCTTCGAGGCGATCTTGTCGCCCATCGCCGCGATCGCCTCCGGGCCGGGGCCGATGAAGGCCAGGCCGGCGGCCTGTACCTGCCGGGCGAACTGCTCGTTCTCGGCCAGGAAGCCGTAGCCTGGGTGGAGGGCGTCGGCGCGCGTCGCGCGGCAGGCCTCGAGGATGCGTGCACTGGCCAGGTACGACTCGCGGCTCGGCGGCGGGCCGATGCACACCGCCTGGTCGGCGAGGGAGACGTGCCGCGCATCGCGATCGGCCTCCGAGTACACGGCGACCGTACTGATGCCGAGGCGCCGCGCGGTGGCGATCACCCGGCAGGCGATCTCGCCGCGGTTGGCGACCAGGATGCGGCGGAACAGCCGGCGTTTCTTCACAGCGGGATGTTTCCGTGCTTGCGCCACGGGTTCTCCAGCTGCTTGTTGCGCAGCATGGCGAGCGAGCGGCAGATGCGGCGGCGCGTGCCGTGCGGCTGGATCACGTCATCGATGTAGCCGCGGGCGCTGGCGATGAACGGGTTGGCAAACTTGGCGCGGTACTCGGCCTCGCGCGCCGCCAGCCGTTCCGGGTCGCCCTTCTGGTCGCGGAAGATGATCTCGACCGCGCCCTTGGCGCCCATCACCGCGATCTCGGCGCTCGGCCAGGCGAGGTTGACATCGCCGCGCAGGTGCTTGGAGGCCATCACGTCGTAGGCCCCGCCGTAGGCCTTGCGCGTGATCACGGTGATCTTCGGCACCGTGGCCTCGGCGTAGGCGTAGAGCAGCTTGGCGCCGTGCTTGATAATGCCGCCGTACTCCTGGCTGGTGCCGGGCAGGAAGCCGGGCACGTCGACGAAGGTGATCACCGGGATGTGGAAGGCATCGCAGAAGCGCACGAAGCGCGCGGCCTTGCAGCTGCTGTGGATATCGAGGCAGCCGGCCAGCACGAGCGGCTGGTTGGCGACGAAGCCGACGGTCTGGCCAGCCATGCGGCCGAAGCCGGTGACGATGTTCGCGGCGTAGTCGGGCTGCAGCTCGAAGAACTCGCCGTCGTCGGCGACCTTGACGATCAGCTCCTTGATGTCATACGGCTGGTTCGGGCTGGCCGGCACCAGCGTGTCGAGCGAGGGGTCGTCGCGGTCCGGCGGATCGTCGCTGTCGCCGGGCGGCGGCCGCTCGCGGTTGCTGAGCGGCAGGTAGCCGAACAGCCGGCGCGCCATCACCAGCGCATCGACGTCGTTGTCGAAGGCCAGGTCAGCAACGCCGCTCCTGGTGGTGTGCGTGCCCGCGCCGCCGAGCTGCTCCGCGGTCACTTCCTCGTGGGTCACGGTGCGGGTGACGTCCGGGCCGGTGACGAACATGTAGCTCGAGTCGCGCACCATGAAGATGAAGTCGGTCATCGCCGGGCTGTAGACCGCGCCGCCGGCGCACGGGCCCATGACCAGGCTGAGCTGGGGCACGACACCGGAGGCGAGCACGTTGCGCTGGAACACCTCGGCGTAGCCGCCGAGCGAGGCGACACCTTCCTGGATGCGGGCGCCGCCGGAATCGTTGATGCCGATCACCGGCGCGCCAACCTTGAGCGCCTGGTCCATGATCTTGCAGATCTTCTCGGCGTGCGCCTCGGACAGCGCGCCGCCGAACACGGTGAAGTCCTGGCTGAAGACGAACACCAGCCGGCCGTCGATCCGGCCGTGGCCGGTGACCACGCCGTCGCCGGGCACGCGCTGCTCGGCCATGTTGAAGTCGCTGCAGCGGTGCTCGACGAACATGTCCCATTCCTCGAAGCTGCCCTCGTCGAGCAGCAGCTCGAGGCGCTCGCGCGCGGTCAGCTTGCCCTTGGCGTGCTGCGCGGCGATGCGCTGCTCGCCGCCGCCCAGCCGCGCCCGGGCGCGCCGGGCCTCGAGTTCCGCGATGATGTCGTGCATGGCGCTGTCCTCAGTGCTCGAAGCGGTCCAGCAGCAGGCGTGCCGCGACCGGTGGCGCGATGCGCGCCGCGCTGACGTCGGCGAGCAGCGCCGGCAGCGCGGCCTGCACGGCCGGGTGGGCGTGGAAGTCGTCGAGCAGCGCGGCATGGACCGTATCCCACAGCCACGACAGTGACTGCTGGCGGCGTCGCGCGTCGAAGGCGCCGCTGGCGCGCCGCTCACCGGCGATGCGCTCGACCTCGGTCCAGAGCCGGTCGATGCCCTCGCCCTGCAGGGCGCTGACCGTGAGCACCGGCGGCCGGGTGCCGTGGCTGTGTGCGGCGAAGCCGCCGAGTGCATTGGCGAGCGTCGCGCAGGCGCGCGTCGCCGCCGCCTGGTCGAGGTCGGCCTTGTTGACCGCGACGAGGTCGGCAACCTCCATGACGCCGCGCTTGATCGCCTGCAGCTCGTCGCCGGCGTTCGGCAGCTGCAGCAGCACGAACAGGTCGGTCATGCCGGCGACCGTGGTCTCGTTCTGGCCAATGCCGACGGTCTCGATCAGCACGACGTCGAAGCCCGCGGCCTCGCAGGCGAGCAGCGCCTCGCGCGTGCGGCCGGAGACGCCGCCGAGCGTGCCGCCCGCCGGGCTCGGCCGGATGAAGGCGGCCTCCTGCTGCGACAGGCGCTCCATGCGGGTCTTGTCGCCGAGGATGGAGCCGCCTGACAGGCTCGAGGACGGGTCCACCGCGAGCACCGCGACGCGGTGGCCGCGCCCGATCAGCCGCAGGCCCAGCGCCTCGATGAACGTGGACTTGCCGACACCGGGCACGCCGGAGATGCCGAGCCGCAAGGCGCGTCCGGTAGCCGGCAGCAGCGCGTTCAGCAGGGCATCAGCGCGCGGGCGATCCTCGCCGCGCGTGGATTCAAGCAGCGTGATCGCCCTGGCGAGTGCGCGTCGCTCGCCGCGGCGCACGCCGTCCGCCAGGGATTCGTCGGCGCCTGCGCTGCTCACGCGCGTGCCGACAGCCGGGCCCGGATCCGCTCGAGCACGTCGCGCGCGCTGACCGGAATCGGCGTTCCGGGGCCATAGATGCCCGCGACACCGGCAGCCCGCAGGACCGGGTAGTCCTGCTCGGGCACCACGCCGCCGACGAACACGACGATGTCACCGCCGCCCTGCGCCCGCAGGCTGTCGATGATCGCCGGTACGAGGGTCTTGTGGCCCGCCGCGAGCGTGGACACGCCGACCGCGTGCACGTCGTTCTCGATCGCCTGGCGGGCGCATTCCTCGGCGGTCTGGAACAGCGGGCCGATGTCCACGTCGAAGCCGAGGTCGGCGAACGCAGTGGCGACGACGCGCGCGCCCCGGTCATGGCCGTCCTGGCCGAGCTTGGCGATCAGGATGCGCGGCCGGCGGCCGTGCTGGGCGGCGAAGCCCGCGACCTCGGCCTTGAGCCGCTCCCACTCCCCGGCATCGCCATAGGCGGCTGCATACACCCCGGTCACCTTCTGCGTATCGGCGCGATGGCGCCCGAACACCTGCTCCAGCGTCGCGCTGAGCTCGCCGACAGTGGCGCGCGCGCGCATCGCACGGATCGAGCATTCGAGCAAATTGCCGTCACCGGACTTCGCGCATTCTAGCAGCGCCCCGAGCGCCGCCTGCACGGCGGCCTCGTCGCGTGTGGCGCGCAGTTCGGCGAGCCGCCGGACCTGGTTGTCGCGGACCGCGTGGTTGTCGACCTCGAGCAGCTCGATCGGCTCGCTGGCCGGCGGCGGATACTTGTTGACGCCGACGATCACGTCGGCACCGGAGTCGATGCGCGCCTGTTTCTCGGCGGCGCTGGCCTCGATCCGGAGCTTGGCCCAGCCCGACCCGACCGCACGGGTCATGCCGCCCTGCGCCTCGACCTCGCCGATGATCTCCCAGGCGGCGTCCGCCATCTGCTGGGTCAGCGTCTCCATCAGGTAACTGCCGGCCCATGGATCGACGACATTCGCGATATGCGTCTCCTCCTGCAGGATGAGCTGCGTGTTGCGCGCGATGCGGGCGCTCGCCTCCGTCGGCAACGCCAGCGCCTCGTCGAAGGCATTGGTGTGCAGCGACTGCGTGCCGCCGAACACCGCGGCCAGCGCCTCGATCGTCGTGCGCACGACGTTGTTGTAGGGATCCTGCGCGGTCAGGCTCCAGCCCGAGGTCTGGCAATGCGTGCGCAACATCAGGCTCTTCGGGTTCTGCGCGCCGAGGCCTTTCATGATCCGGTACCACAGCAGCCGGGCCGCACGCAGCTTGGCGACCTCGAGGTAGAAGTTCATGCCGATGCCGAAGAAGAACGAGAGCTGGCCGGCGAAGGCATCGATGTCGAGGCCGCGTGCGAGCGCTGAGCGCACGTACTCCATGCCGTCGGCGAGCGTGAAGGCGAGCTCGAGGGCCTGGTTCGCGCCCGCCTCCTGCATGTGGTAACCGGAGATGCTGATCGAGTTGAAGCGGGGCATGTGCTCGGCGCTCCAGGCGATCACGTCGCCGACGATGCGCATGCTCGGTTCCGGCGGATAGATGTAGGTATTGCGGACCATGAACTCCTTGAGGATGTCGTTCTGGATGGTCCCCGAGAGCTGGTGCTGGCGGACGCCCTGCTCCTCGGCGGCGACGATGTAGCCCGCCAGCACCGGCAGCACCGCACCGTTCATCGTCATCGACACGCTGACCGCATCGAGCGGGATGCCGTCGAACAGCACCTTCATGTCCTCGACGCTGTCGATCGCGACGCCGGCCTTGCCGACGTCGCCGGTCACGCGCGGGTGATCGCTGTCGTAGCCGCGGTGCGTGGCGAGGTCGAACGCGACGCTGATGCCCTGGCCGCCGGCAGCCAGCGAGCGGCGGTAGAAGGCGTTGCTCTCCGCGGCGGTCGAGAAGCCCGCGTACTGGCGGATCGTCCACGGCCGCACCGTGTACATGGTCGGCTGCGGCCCGCGGACGTAGGGCGGGAACCCCGGCAGCGTGTCGGTGGACGGCAGGCTGACGAGGTCGGCGGCAGTGTAGAGCGGCTTGACGACGAGGCCTTCGGGGGTGCGCCAGTTGAGCGCCTCGGGATCGCCGCCGGGCGCCGAGCGGGCCGCCGCCTGGCGCCAGCGGTCGAGCGGGCTGGAGTCCTGAAGGTCTTCCTGGTCAGTCATATAGATCTCCGGCGCGCACCGGTCCACGGTAATGCATAATTCATAATTGCATTATACAGAGGATCCGGGCAAGATACAGTCCGATCTTGCGCCGGATGTGACCTGCATCGCCATGCCCAATCCCACCAGCGTCCTGCCGACCAGCGCGTTGTACGAGCAGGTCGCCGACCAGCTCCGCGCCAGGATCCTGGCGCGCGAACTGGCGCCGGGCGCCTGGATCGACGAGCAGGCGCTGGCCGCCGAGCTCGGCATCAGCCGCACGCCGCTGCGCGAGGCACTGAAGGTGCTCGCCGCCGAGGGCCTGGTTGCGATGAAGCTGCGCCGCGGCGCCTACGTCGCCGAGGTCACGCCGCCGGAGCTCGCCGAGATCTTCCACGTCCTCGGCGTGCTCGAGAGCGACGCCGCGGCTGCGGTCGCCGAGCACGCCAGCGACACCGGGCTCGCCGAGCTCGCCGCGATCCACGCCGAGCTCGAGACCACGACCGGCGACCGCGATGCGTTCTTCGCCGCCAACGAGCGCTTCCATCGCCGCCTGCTCGAGCTGGCCGGCAACCGCTGGCGCCAGCAGATCGTCACCGACCTGCGCCGCGTGATGAAGCTCACCCGCCACCAGTCGCTGCAGCGCGAGGGCCGCATCGCCGCCTCGCTGGATGAGCACCGGCGCATCCTCGCCGCGCTGCAGGCGCGCGATGCGGCAAGCGCACAGGCGCTGACCCGCGCGCACATCGCCGAGGGCGAGCGGGCGGCGCTGCCCTACGGCGCCAACGGATCTAGACAACCGTCATAGGTCGACTTGTCCAGTCTGATCCAGTCCGTGTCCCGGATGCCCATCGTATTCCTTGTACCAGGTCCGACCGGAAAGGCGCTGGCCAGCTTGATCCAGCGGTTCTGCCTCGCCGCAATGTTGCGGATCTCAGACACGAGTTCTGCCAGATCCTGATCTTGGGAGAAGATCACGGCAACGTCGAAGAACCCACGATCCGCGAACGTGAGCACATCGATAGCGATGCGAACGTCAATGCCCTTCTCCCTCGGGATGCTTGCAAACGTGCCGCCGGACAGCAGCTCATCCGTGTAGCGAAGTGGGCGTGTAGTGACGTGAACCCCGGCCCGGGTCATGCGCAGCGTCTTCCGAGCCCAGAATCCGTGCCACTTCGGATCACGCTCTTTCGGTGGCACTCCACTATAGAACCGCGTTTGCGTCAGCCGCCAACCTCGCTGAAAGCAGACCGTCTGCGCGAGGAGCTTCGGGTCAAAGTTCGGGTATGTGTATCCATAGGCTTCGCGCGCACAGTGAAAGAGATTCTGGCCATCGACGAACGCCACTGCACAGGGAACCGTCGGCTGCATCGGCCTGTTCTTGTTGTTCATCCCCGCTGTACCAATAACCCCGCCGGGGCCTCCCTTTCGGGAGGCATGTCCGGCAGGGAGCAAATTGGGCTTCCAGTATGGGGGTCGCGCCCTCAAAGTCAATGGCCCGTCCCGTTCCGCGAGGGCGTGATTTCAAATCTCGACAAACGCAGCAATAAGTGAAGCAGTGCAATTCCCTGCCCAAGACCGTAACACCGGCAGCGTAACTGGCAGTCCTGCCAGCTTGCGACCTGACTGCGGGGCTGGGAAGCTGCCGCATGCTCCACCGAAACCGGCAGCGCTCCGGTCGCGACACGTCCGGCACAGCCTTGACCCTGTTGTTGGCGCTCACCTCACTGGCGGCCACCGCCCAGGATTGGCCCGCGTACTCCGACACGCAGGCCGGAACGAAGTACTCCGCTCTGGCGCAGGTGGATCGCACCAACGTGCAGCAGCTGGCGGTGGCGTGGACCTACCGCACCGGTGAGCTGGCGCGGCGCGGGCCGGAGCTCGAACGGAACCAGTCGTTCCAGAGCACGCCGATCCTGGTCGACGGCCTGCTGGTGCTGTGCACGCCATTCGGTCGCGCCGTGGCGCTCGATCCGGTCGATGGCAGCGAGCGCTGGGTGTTCGAGCCGAACGGGCCGATCGACCCGCGCGAGGTGCTCGGCCCGAAGTGCCGCGGCGTCGCCGCCTGGCTCGATCCCGAGGCCGCGCCCGGAACGCCCTGCCGGCGACGCATCGTCTATGGAACCTGGGACTTCCGCGTCTTCGCCCTCGATGCGCGCAATGGCCGGCGCTGCCGCGATTTCGGCCGCAATGGCGAAGTAGTCCTGGATCCGGGCAAGAAGCTGCTGACCCGGCGCGAGCTGCAGATCGGTTCGCCGCCGGCCATCACCGGCGACCTTGCGATCTTCGGCTCGCTGGTCATCGACGGACTGCGCGCCGACGGTCCGAGCGGCAAGGTCCGCGCACTCGATCTGCGCAGCGGTGAGTTGCGCTGGGAGTTCGACCCGATCCCGCGCACGGCGACCGATCCCGCGGCCGCGACCTGGGGCGCCGGCAGCGCCGTGCACACCGGCCATGCCAACGTCTGGTCGATGATCGCCGTGGACGAGGCGCGCGACCTGGTGTTCCTGCCGACGACCAGCCCGGGCCCGGACTTCTTCGGTGGCCTGCGACCGGGCGACAACCGCTACGCCAATTCACTGGTCGCGTTGCGCGGGTCCACCGGGGAGCTGGTCTGGCACCAGCAGCTCGTGCACCACGACGTCTGGGACTACGACCTGCCGGCCCAGCCGATCCTGATCGAACTGCGCCGCGACGGACGGCTGGTCCCGGCGGTCGTGCAGCTGACCAAGCAGGGACTGGTGTTCGTCTTCGACCGGGTCACCGGTGAGCCGCTGTTTCCGATCGAGGAACGCCCGGTGCCGCAGGACGGCGTGGCCGGGGAACGGCTGTCGCCAACCCAGCCGTTCCCGGTCGCGCCGCCACCGCTGGTCGCGCAGGGTCTCACGCCGGACGATGCCTGGGGATTGACCCCGCTCGACCGCTGGCTGTGCCGCCGGCGCATCGCGGCGCTCCGTCACGGCCCGATCTACACGCCGCCGAGCCTGCAGGGCACGGTGCAGATGCCATCGGCCGCTGGTGGCGCGAACTGGGGCGGTGGCGCCTGGGACGCCGCGCGCCAGCTGCTGATCGTGCCGACGGCGCACTTCGCGACCGTGCTGCGGCTCGTGCCACGGGCGAGCGGGGCCGCGGCGACCGACAGCTACGAGCAATTCGGCATCGATGTCGAGATGCCCGTGGCCCAGGCCGGCGCGCCGTACGAGGCGCGCGTGCAGGTGCTGAACTCGCCGCTCGGCGTGCCCTGCTCGCCACCGCCATGGGGCCGGCTCGCGGCCGTCGATCTCGCCGGCGGCACGATCCGCTGGCAGGTGCCGCTCGGCTCAGCGGCAAAGCTCGCGCCGATTCCGCTGCCGGGGCTCGGCCGGCTCGGTACCCCGCACGCCGGTGGGGCGATCGTCACCGGCGGCGGCCTCGCCTTCATCGCCGCGACGCTCGACGACCGGATCCGCGCTTTCGACGTCGACACCGGCGCCGTGCTCTGGGAGCACGAGCTGCCCGCGGGCGGCCAGGCCACGCCGATGACCTATGCAGTCGATGGCCGGCAGTTCATTGTGATTGCGGCCGGCGGTCACGCCCTCTACCAGGCGACGCCGGGGGATTATCTCATCGCTTTCGCGCTGCCGCGGTAGTGGGGTTCAACCTACGTGGTTTGCACAGTGGAAGGATAGGAATAGAATTGGCCCCCATGAAAGAACTCGTTTTTGAAGTCACCCAGGAAGCCGACGGCGGCTTTGTCGCCGAGTCGCTGGGAGAAGGCGTCATTACCCAAGCCGATACCTGGAATGAGCTGCGGGAAAACGTGCGTGAGGCGACCGCGGCCTATTTTTTCGATAGCACTCCGCCGGAGCGTATCCGCTTGCATTTGATACGGGATGAGATTCTGGCGGTTGGATGAAACTACCCAGAGACCTCACTGGGCGCCAGCTGGTGCAGGCCCTATGCCGTGACTGGCGATATCGCCAAGTCCACCAAGTGGGCAGTCATATCATCATCGAAACCGACTCGCCTCAACACCAAAGGCTCAGCGTTCCAGACCACCATCCGCTACGCCTTGGAACGCTTAGTGCCATCTTGCGCGCAGTAGCCGCCCACAAGAACGTCAAACGCGAAGAGATCCTGGCTTCTTTGTGAGTCTGCTCTGGCTAGCCACGACCTTCGCCGTGTTGATCACTGCGCTGACGCCGGTGGTCACCCCGCAGCCGCTGGCCTTTGTCTTCTACAGCCGGTCGGATCGGCAGGTGCGCGGACCGATGGTGTCGCCGGGCTGGCGGGCGCCGGGTCACGGCTTCGGTAACTTGGGCGCCGCCGTAGCGCCGGCACTGTTGGCGCGCCCAGTCCAGGCAAATCCCGCCAGCAGCAGCAGCACGACCGCCAGCTGCGCAGCCAGCGTCTGCGCGGTCGGGAAAATGCCGAGCGCCGGCAGGCGGATGAACGACACGAGTTGGACGCCGACCGCGCCGGCTTCCTGCAGCGCAGCTACTCCCTGTCCGACGAAGATCACCGCGAGTACGGCCAGCGCGATCGCGGTCAGCGTGAAGAAGCGCGCGATCGGCAGCCGCAGGCCATAGCGGAAGATGGCCCCGCCGATCAGCGCGAGCGCGAGCACGGCGACGCCGATGCCGCCGAGCAGGGGTGTGCTGTTCGCCGCACCACCGCGCGCCCAAAGCGCCTGGTAGAAGAGCACGATCTCGAACAGCTCCCGGTACACGGCGAGGAACGAGACCGCGGCGAGCGCCCACAGGGTCCGGCGGCCAAGTGCGCTGCCGACCCGCGCCTGGACGAAGCTCTGCCAGGCCTGCCCGCTCGCATTCGAATGCAGCCATACACCGACGTAGACCAGCACGGCCGCTGCACCGAGCGCGCTGACCGCCTCGGTCATCTCGCGGCTCGCACCGGAGATCGCCACGACGTAGGTAGCGACGAACCAGGTCGCCGCGCCGGCGACGAGGGCAGCGACCCAGCCGACGTGCACCCAGGGCAGCGCGTCGCGTCGCCCGCTCTTCACCAGGAACGCGATGATCGCCGCCAGGACGAGGATCGCCTCGAGGCCCTCGCGCAGCAGGATCAGCAGCGACGAGGTGAACGCGGCCCCGGGGCCGATTCGGGACTTCTCCAGCCGCTCGCCGGCCTGCTGCAGCAGGCTGGTAACCGTGTCCAGCTGCCGCTCGACCGCTTCCGCCGACGCTCCCGGGACGAGCAGCGTGCGATAGACCATCATCTCGCGCTCGATCTGCGTGCGCAGCTCGCCATCGACCGCATCGAGGCTGGCCTCGGCCAGTTCGAATCCCTCGAGGTAGGCGGTCAGCGCCAGCTGCTTCGCGCCGGCGGGATCGCCGCCGCGCTGTGCGCGCTGGCTTTCGCGCAGCTTCGCAATCGTGAACTCGATCGGCGAACCGGTGGTTGCGGCCAGCGACCCGGGAGTGGAACCGAGGCTGGCCACGTGGTACGCGAGCGCCCAGCGGTCGTCATCCGACAGCCCGGCGTAGCCGGCCATGCCGGTACCACCGACACCGAGCGTGATCGTGTTGTACAGGCCGTAGGTACTGCGCTGCGCATTGCGCGTCGCGTCGGTGAAGTCAGTCGGTGCGGGACTCAGGCCGGCGGCAGCCGGGCCGTCACCCCGGCCGGCGGCGCCATGGCAACCCGCGCAGCTCTCCGCGTACAGCGCCTTGCCGCGAGTGAGGTCGGGCGCATGCCGCGGCGTGACGACCAGCGAGTAGGCGTCGATCAGCCCCTGGTGCAGGCGACCCGTTAGTGCGGTGACCTCCATGGCTGGCCCGCGGTCCTCGATCAGCTGCAGCAATGCCTGGGCGTCGGCGAGCATACGCGGCCGCTCGGGCCGCTCGGGCAGGCTGGGCAACAGCGCGAGTACCTGCGCCGCGAATTCGAGCTGCTCCTGGTACTCGGCTGCGTCGAGGACGGCCCCATCCTGGACAAACTCGGGGTAATCGGCGCCGATATAGTCGAGCAGGTGCAGCGCCGTTCGGGCCGTCTCCTGCCAGTCAGCGTCCTCCGCCCACGCCGGCGAGGCCGCGAGCAGCAGCGCGAGCAACAGGCCAGGCCATCGCAATTCCATTGTTCCGCGCGCCGCCAGTTCTGATGTTAATGAGAGTGATTCTCATTATGAGGCAAGCCGCGGACCGGGTCAAACTGCAATTCCCGGTGCCGGGCACCGGGAATTGCACTAAAAGTCCCACATACTGGACTACATGATATGAGTCTTGTATACTAGATCGAATGGACCTCCGCGCAGTTGGACAACTGATCGCCCGCTGCCGGCGCGAGCGGGGGCTGACGCTGACTCAGCTCGCCGCTGCCGCCGGCGTCGGTCGTTCGACGCTCGCTGCCCTCGAAGGCGGCAAGCTGCGGGAACTCGGCTTTGGCAAGGTCGCACGGCTGTGCGCCGCTGTCGATCTCGTCATTGACCTGCGGCCGCCGCTGCTCGCCACGCCCTTGATGCCGCACCGCCACCTCACCGAGCTCGCGGGCCGCGAACTCAGCAAGACCGCGATAGAGGACGTCATCACGCGCGGTGACTTCGAGGCATGGCGCGGACTCGTGCACGCGATGCGTAGCGATCCGACCGGTCGCGTCGGCGACCGGGTCCTGCGGGTCTCCCGGGCGCTCAGCGAACACGATCCCCGGGCACGCGCGTTCGCGACACTCACACCGCGACTGCTTCGCCAGGCCGATCCCGGCCCTCCCCCCGATGCCTAGGTCCCGCAAGGCCGCGGACTGGGAGACGCTGCTCGCGCATGCGGCGACCCTCCAGACCCGCGTACCCGGCGCCATCCTGGTCGGCGGCACCGCCGCGGCGCTGCATGCCGGACACCGCTT
>SCUD01000083.1 GCA_004297335.1 Gammaproteobacteria bacterium | reverse complement strand
GAAGAACGGATCCGCGCTCGCCACGCGCAGCGGCGAGGCTGGGATTCCCTCGACCGAGAGCGTATGCAGCGCGATCAGCTGCGCGTTGATGCGGATGAATTCCGGGCCGCCGTCGGCGCTCTGCAGCCTGGCCGCCAGCGGTCGCACGAAAGCCTGCACCAGCTCGCGCAGCCCATGCCCGTCGCTGCTCCGTTCGCGACGCCGGAGCAGGCCGGCACGCTCGCGCGCGATGCCGGGCACGTGCTTGTCGAGGATCGCCTGCAACAGGCGCTCTTTATCGCCGAAGTGATACTGGCAGGCGTTGCTGTTGCGCTGGCCGGCGACCTTGCTGATTTCGTTCAGCGACACGGCGGCAATGCCGCGCTCGGCAAACAGGCGCTCGGCCGTCCGGATCAGCGTCGCGCGTGTCACGCGGCTGCGCTGGCTCGGTCGCCGGACCGGAACGGGATCCGCGCCGGGCATTCGACGGCCTGCCGGCATCGCACTTACCCCCTGCATGTTCAGCCCATGATGCTGAAGCCGCCGTCGACCGGCAGCGTCTGTCCGGTGATGAACCCGGCAGCCTCGCTGCTCAGGAACAGGACGGCCGCGGCGATCTCCACCGGTGTCCCGAAGCGCAGCAGCGGTGTGCGCAGGCGCGCCGGCTCGCTCATGGCCGGCGTGCCGAGGAACGACTCCGTCATGCGGCTGTGGATCATGCCGGCGGCCACGGCGTTCACGCGGATACGGTCCCGGGCCCAGGCCACGGCCAGCGTCTTGGTGAGCTGCACCAGCCCGCCCTTGGCCGCGCCGTACCCCGGCACCACCTCGACGCCGAAGAAGGAGGTCATCGAAGCGATGCCGATGATGCTGGCGCCGCCGGCCAGCATGCTCTGTGCCAGCAACCCCCGGCAGGCGTGGGCCATGCGGTAGGCGCCGGTCAGGTTGACACGCAGCGCGCGCTCGAACACCTCGGGCTGGTACTCGTCGGCACTGGCGAAGTTGCCGCCGGCGTTGTTGACGAGGATGTCCAGCCGCGGCAGCGCGGCCGCGACGCGTTCGATCCCGGCATCGTCCTCGAGCTGGAGCTGCAGGTAGCGCAGGCCGGCGAGATCCGCCGCATAGTCGGCAGCGCTCGGACGGGTCCCGGTGATGGTCACGTCGGCGCCCGCCTCCCGGAACGCGGTCGCGATCCCGGCGCCGATTCCCGAGGACCCGCCGGTCACCAGCACGCTCGCGCCGTGGTAGTCGAAGCGCGGATTCGTCCAGCTCATGCGCCACCCTCCATGCGATCGCCGTGCCCGAGGTCCCTGAGCCGCTGCTCCAGCACGCGGACCTGCGACCGCAGCCAGCCGGCCTCCCAGAAGTTGTCGCCACCGGAGCGCTCGAGCAGCGCCCGGTTGGTCGCGGCAGCCAGCCGCAACGCTGCCGCACTGTCGCGGTCGTGCGCCAGCGCCGCCTCGGCCAGCAACATCGCGCCCTCGGGATCGCCTTGGTTCAGGCGCGACCAGCCCCGCTCCAGGACGGCCGCGGCACCGGCCAGTCCCACCAGGTCCGCCCATACTTCCCGCGACTGGGTCGGGTACAGCTCGCTGGTCGCCTCGGCCCGGAACCAGCCCATGCAGCTTTCCCAGATCGTGCGCACCGCCCAGCTCACCTTGCCGTAACCCTGGCCCACATGGAGCTCGGGCGG
>SCUD01000010.1 GCA_004297335.1 Gammaproteobacteria bacterium | reverse complement strand
GGAATGGCGGATGTCGCGGCCGACCGCGACCCGGCGTGGCCGCAGCCATTCGGCATAGGCGCGGCCGATGCGGTACACGGATTCCGCGTTCAGCTCATCCGGGATGCGGCCGCGGACGTCATAGGCTTTGAAGCAACCGGACAGGTTCATGGCAAAGTCACGCTCCGCAATAGAAATCGGCAATCGAATCGACCACATGCTGCAGCTGTGCCTCGGTCAGCTCCGGGTAGATCGGCAGCGCCAGGGTCTCGCGCGCGGCGCGCTCGGCCTCGGGGCAGTCCCCGGGGCGGCCGCCCAGATCCGCGAAGCACTGCTGCAGGTGCATCGGCAGCGGGTAGTACACCTCGGCACCGATGCGGCGGCCGGCAAGGTAGACACGCAGCTCGTCGCGCTGGGGCACCCGGACCACGTACTGGTTGTACACGTGCCGGCAGCCCGGCTGCGCAACCGGCGTCTGCACGCGGTCGGTGAGTCCAGCTGCCGCGAAGGCACGGTTGTAGAACGCGGCGTTGCGCTGCCGCGCGGCGTGCCAGGCCTCGAGGTGCCGGAACTTGACCAGCAGCACGGCGGCCTGGATCTCGTCGAGGCGGAAGTTGCCGCCAACGAAGGCGTGGTAGTAGCGCGGCTCCATGCCGTGTACGCGCAGCTGGCGCAGCCGCGCGGCCAACGCGTCGTCGTTGGTCACGCACATGCCGGCATCGCCGAAGGCGCCGAGATTCTTGGTCGGGAAGAACGACAGGCAGCCGATATCGCCGATGCCGCCGAGGCGACGCGAATGCGCGTACTCCGCGCCGATCGCCTGCGCGGCGTCCTCGATCACGGCGAGGCCGTACTCGCTGGCGATGGCCAGCAGCGGATCAAGGTCCGCGGACTGCCCGAACAGATGCACCGGCACCAGCGCCCGGACCCGCCCGCCGGTGGCGGGATTGCGCACGACATCGCCCTGGCGGACGCAGCCGCTGAGGAACTCGCGCACCCGCTCGACGCTGAGATTGAAGGTCACCGGTTCGATGTCGAGGAACACCGGCCGCGCACCGAGGCGGGCGATCGTGCCGCCGGTCGCGAAGAACGTGTAGGTGGTCGTGATCACCTCGTCACCGCGGCCGATGTCCAGCGCCATCAGCGCCGCGAGCAGCGCGTCGGTGCCCGAGGACATGCCGATGCCGTGCTTAGCGCCGCAATAAGCGGCCACCTGCTCCTCGAGCTCGCGCACCGCGGGTCCGAGGATGAACATCTGCGAGGCGGCGACCTTGACCATGGCCGCGTCGAGCTCCGCCTTCAGGGCCTGGTACTGCGGCTTCAGGTCGAGCAGC
Organism: Gammaproteobacteria bacterium; assembly: GCA_004297335.1. Taxonomy (GTDB): domain Bacteria; phylum Pseudomonadota; class Gammaproteobacteria; order Steroidobacterales; family Steroidobacteraceae; genus SCUD01. Next base: position 78,854 of record SCUD01000010.1, on the reverse strand, counting down.
GGGACGGTCATTGTCTCAGTCACCGGCACGGTCCTTTCACACCCGGAACGCGCGTCAGGATCATGGCCGTCTCCGGAAGAACCGTACGCCATCGATGTTCGTAAAGTCAGCATCCTGCGTCCAGAGTGTCGCGCGATCACGGCGCGCGGTGGCAAGCATGATGCTGTCTGCCAGAGGCAGCTTGTGTGCGGCGGAAATCCGGGCAGCTGTCAGGGCCAGCGCCTGGTCGAAATCCACCACCGTGCCCTGTTCCATCACGGCGATAGCCTGAAGCGCGTTGCTTTCGCCGCTCTGTCTCGCGATCGTCTTGAACACTTCGTAGATCGCTACCGAGGGTACCAGCAGGTTCGCAGTCGCCAGAATCGGCGGCGCGAAACGGCCCGCATTCGGGCCGTCAGCAAAGAACTCCAGCCAGGCTGACGAATCGACGACGTTCAATACCGGTCCCGATCCCTGGTCACGGTCGTGTCGATTCCACGCAGAAACCCACGGGCTTCCCTTATGGGCCTTACCGGCACCAGTTCGATGCGGTCATCCAGCTGGATGGCGTGCAGCCGTGCCCCGACCTTGATACCCAGCGCCTCGCGAATGGCTTTCGGGATCACGACCTGGAACTTGGGTGACACGGTTACGTTCGCCATACGATTTATTGATCGATAATGATCTTGTAATACTAGTCGCGGTGCCTGGGGAGCGTCAATCCGTCCTCCCCTGCCGCCCGTAGTGATCCTCGATGCGGACGATGTCATCCTCGCCGAAGTAACTGCCGGATTGCACCTCGATGATGTGCAGCGGCACGTCGCCTGGATTCTCGACGCGATGCACGGTGCCGACCGGGATGTCGGTCGCCTCGTTCTCCGCGAGCAGGAACACCTCGTTGCCGCGCGTCACCTTCGCGGTGCCGGCGACCACGATCCAGTGCTCGGAGCGCCGGTGGTGCAGCTGCAGCGAGAGCACGGCGCCGGGATTGACGACCAGGCGCTTGACCTGGAAGCGCTCGCCATTGTCGATGCTGGTGAAGCTGCCCCAGGGCCGGAATACCTGCCGGTGCGCGCTGGCCTCCCCGCGACCGGCGGAGCGCAGCCGCGCCACCAGCTGCTTCACGTCCTGCACGCGCTCGCGTGGAGCCACCATCACCGCATCGCGGGTCTCGATGACCACGTGATCCGTGAGGCCAACGGTCGCGACCAGCCGATCGGTGGCCAGCAGCAGGCAGCCGCTGGAATCCTCGGCCAGCACATCGCCGCGGGTGACGTTGCCGGCTGCGTCGCCCGGCAGCACTGCGTGCAGCGCGGACCAGGAACCGACGTCGCTCCAGCCCGCGGCCAGCGCGACCACGACCGCGGCGTCGGTGCGTTCCATCACCGCGTAGTCGATCGAGTCGGCCGGACAGGCCGCGAACTCGACGGCCGGCAGGCGCACGAAGTCGAGCTCACGGATCGCAGCCGCGAACGCGCGCTGGCAGGCGGTGTGCATCGCCGGTGCCAGCCGCGCGAGCTCCTCGAGATAGCGGCGCGCGCCGAACAGGAACATGCCGCTGTTCCACAGGTGCTCGCCGCCGGCCACGAACTGCCGGGCGCGCTCCAGATCCGGCTTCTCGACGAATTCCTCGACCCGGGAGACCGGGCCTGCACCCGGCGCGCGCCGTATGTAGCCATAGCCGGTCTCGGGTGCCGTCGGCACCACGCCGAAGGTCACCAGCGCACCCGCGCGCGCCGCCGACAAGGCCGCCGCCACCGCCGCCTGGAACGCGGCGACATCAGTCAGCACGTGATCCGCCGGCAGCACCAGCAGCAAGGGCTCGACGCCGGGAGCCGCATCGGCCAGCGCCGCGAGGGCCGCGACCGCGACGGCCGGCGCCGTGTTGCGCCCGACCGGCTCCAGCAGCACGGTGTGTGGCTTGACCCCAACCTCGCGCAGCTGTTCCGCGGCGAGAAAGCGGTGGGCTTCGTTGCAGACGACGATCGGCGCCGCCGCCTGCGCCATGCCGGCAACCCGCAGCGCGGTGTCCTGCAGCAGCGTGCGCTCGCCGACCAGCGCCAGGCACTGCTTCGGAAACAGCTCGCGCGACAGCGGCCACAACCGGGTGCCCGCGCCGCCGGAGAGAATCACCGGAATCAGCATCGGCGCTCCTAGTTTCGCAGCCGGCCGTTCGCCTCGAGATAGCGGATCACCCGGTCCACGCACTCGGCGACCGACAGCCGGGAACTGTCGATCTCGATCTCGGCGGCCTCAGGCGCCTCGTAGGGCGAGCTGATGCCGGTGAAGTTGCGGATCGCACCCTCACGGGCCTTCGCGTACAGGCCCTTCGGGTCGCGGCGCTCGCATTCCTCGATCGGGGTGCTGACGAAGACCTCGACGAACTCGCCATCGCCGACCAGGTCGCGTACCAGCCGCCGGTCGCTGCGGAACGGCGAGATGAACGCGGTCAGCACGATCAGCCCGGCATCGAGGAACAGCTTGGCGACCTCGCCGATGCGGCGGATATTCTCCACCCGCCCGGCGTCGCTGAAGTCCAGATCCCGGTTGAGCCCATGGCGGATGTTGTCGCCGTCGAGCAGGTAGCTGTGATGACCGCGCAGGAACAGCGCCTGTTCCACCGCGTTCGCGACCGTGGACTTGCCGGCGCCGGACAGGCCGGTGAACCACAGGATGCAGGGATGCTGCGCCTTCTGGTTGGCCCGCTGCTCGTGGGTCACCCGCGTCGGCTGCCAGAACACCGAGACATCGTGATGGGCGCCTTCCGGTGCACCGCTGCGCAGGATCATGCCCGCCCCGGCGGTCGCATGATTCAGGCGGTCGACGACGATGAACGCGCCGGTCGCGCGACAGCTCGCGTAGGTATCGAAGGCCACCTGCTCGGTGAGCACGATGCGGCACAGCCCGACCTCGTTGAGACGCAGCTCGGTCGCCGCATGCTGGGACTGGTCGTTGACATCGATGCGGTGATGAATGCTCTCGACGGTGCCGCGCACGTACCGGTGCGACAGCTTGAACTCGTACTGCTTGCCGGGCAGCAGCGGCGAATCGCTCATCCAGATCAGGTGCGCGTCGAGGATGCGCCCGACGGTCGGGGCCCGGTCCGGGTGCACCAGCAGGTCGCCGCGGCTGATGTCGATCTCGTCCTCGAGCGTCACCGTGATCGCCTGCGCCGAGCCCGCCCGCGGCAGGCTGCCATCGAAGGTCACGATCTCGCGCACCCGGCTCAGCCGCCGCGAGGGCACCGCGAGCACCGGGTCGCCAACTGCGATCTCACCAGCGGCGACCGTGCCGGCAAAGCCGCGGAACGAGGCATCCGGCCGGCTGACGTACTGCACCGGCAGGCGCAGGTCCGCGAGCTGCTGGTCGTGGCTGACGTCGATCGTATCCAGCACTTCGATGATCGACGGACCGGTGTACCACGGCATCCCGTCGCCGCGGCTCACGACGTTGTCACCCTTCAGTGCCGACACCGGCACGATGCGCGCATCGACGCCACGGATTCCCTGGACCTCGAGGCATTCCGCGCGGATCCGCTCGAACACCTGCTGGTCGTAGCCGACCAGGTCCATCTTGTTGACGGCGACGATCACGTGGCGGATGCCGAGCAGCGAGACGATGCAGGCATGCCGGCGCGTCTGCACCTGCACGCCGCGCGCGGCGTCCACCAGGATCACGGCGAGGTCCGCGGTCGAGGCCCCGGTGGCCATGTTGCGCGTGTACTGCTCATGGCCTGGGCAGTCGGCGATGATGTACTTGCGCGCCGCCGTGTCGAAATAACGGTAGGCGACGTCGATGGTGATGCCCTGCTCGCGCTCGGCCTGCAGGCCGTCCACCAGCAGTGCGAGGTCGACCGCATCGCCGGTGGTGCCCCATTTGCGGCTGTCGGAGGTCACGGCGACCAGCTGGTCCTCCAGGATCTGCTGGGTGTCGTGCAGCAGCCGGCCGATCAGCGTGCTCTTGCCATCATCGACGCTGCCACAGGTGATGAAGCGCAGCAGCTCCTTGGCCTCGTGGCGGCGCAGGAAGTCCTCAAGTCGTTCGGCAGCCATCAGAAGTATCCCTCGCGCTTGCGCTTTTCCATCGCCGCCGCCTGGTCGAAGTCGATCGCTCGGGTCTGGCGCTCCGAGGTCCGGGTGACCAGCATCTCCTCGATGACCTCGGTCAGCGTCGCCGCCTGCGAGCGCAAGGCCCCCGACAGCGGGTAACAGCCGAGGCTGCGGAAGCGCACCGATTCCTCGCTGACGCGCTCGCCCGGCCGCAGCTGCAGACGATCATCATCGACCATGATCAGCATGCCGTCCCGCTCGATGACCGGGCGCGGCCTGGCAAAATACAGCGGCACGACCGGAATCTGCTCGACGTGGATGTACAGCCAGACGTCGAGTTCGGTCCAGTTCGACAGCGGGAACACCCGGATACTCTCGCCCTGGTGGATGCGCCCGTTGTAGATGTTCCACAGCTCCGGGCGCTGGTTCTTCGGATCCCACCGGTGCTGGGCGTCGCGGAAAGAGAACACCCGCTCCTTGGCCCGCGACTTCTCCTCGTCGCGGCGTGCGCCACCGAAGGCGGCGTCGTAGCGATGCGCCGACAGCGCCGCCTTGAGCGCCTCGGTCTTCATGATGTCGGTGTACTTGGAACCATGGGTCAGCGGGCTGACGCCGGCGGCCAGGCCCTCCTGGTTCGTGTGCACGATCAGCTCGAAGCCCAGCTCCCGCGCCATCCGGTCGCGGAACTCGATCATCTCGCGGAACTTCCACGTCGTGTCGATGTGCAGCAGCGGGAACGGCAGCGGTCCCGGATAGAAGGCCTTGCGCGCCAGGTGCAGCAGCACCGAGCTGTCCTTGCCGATCGAGTACAGCATCACCGGGTTGTCGAACTCGGCGGCTACCTCGCGGATGATGTCAATGCCCTCGGCCTCGAGCCGCCGGAGCTGCGTCATGCGCCCTGCTGGAACGTTCAAAATGGCCAGACCCTCGGTACGATGAGAATGGTAACGACGCCGCACAACAGCTTGAGCGGCAACCCGAAACGAATGAAATCCATCATCCGGTAGCCGCCGGGACCATAGACCATCAAGTTGGTCTGGTAGCCGATCGGCGTCACGAAACCCATCGATGCGGCGACCATCACCGTGATCACGAAGGGCATGAAGTCCGCGCCCGCCAGCTCCGCCATCGACATCGCGATCGGAAACATCAGCACGCCGGCGGCGTTGTTGGTGATCAGCTCGGTGACCAGCATCGTCACCGCGCACAGGGCCGCCAGCGCCAGCAGCGGATTCCCGGCGGCGAAGTCGACGAGGCTCCGGCCGATCAGCGCGGCGGCCCCGGATTCCTCCAGCGCCACGCCCATCGCAAACGAGGCGGCGATGCCCGCGACGATGTGGTACTCGATGCTGCGGGTCGCCGACTGCATCGTCAGGCAGCCGGTCGCGACCATCAGGCCAGCGGCGATGAACGAGGCCTCGAACAGCGGCGCCCAGTTGAGCGTCGCGAACACGATCATCAGCAGCAGGATCGCGAACGACAGTGGCGCGCGGCGGAAATCCGGCGGCGCCGAATCCTGCAGCGCGCTGACCAGCAGGAAATCGCGGCTGTGCTTGTGCTTCTCGACGAAACTGGGCCCGGCCTCCACCAGCAGGGTATCGCCGGGGCGGAACTCGATGTCGCCGACCTTGCCGGGAATCCGGCTGCCCTCGCGCGAGATCGAGATGATCGCGGCGCCATACAGTTCGCGGAAGTTGCTCTGGCGGACCGTGTGGTTGATCAGCGGGGAGGTCGAGGACAGCACGATTTCGACCAACTGACGCTGCGTGTGCCGCAGGTTCATCGTGAACCCCTGCTCCTCGGCGATCGAGAGCCCGGGCAGGCGGCGCAGGTCCTTGATCGCATCGACGATGCCGACACAGGTCAGCTGGTCGCCAGCGCACAGCACCTCGTCGGGCCCGACCGAGGTCAGTAGCCGGGATTCCCGCTCGATTTCCAGCACGTAGGCGCTCTTGAGGTTGCGCAGTCCGACTTCAGCAATCGTCCGGCCAACCAGCGGCCCGCCGTTGTGGATGCGCACCTGGAAGGCGTACTCGCGGGCGTTCTCCAGCTGTGTGATCGGACTCTGGCGGTCCGGCAGCAGGCGCCGCGAGAACAGCAAGGCATAGGCGATGCCCAGCAGTGTCAACGGCAGGCCGATCCAGATCAGGTCGAAGAGCCCGATGTCGACATCCGGCCGGGTCTGCTGCAGCAGGCCGTAGACGGCGAGGTTCGTGCTCGTTCCGATCAGCGTGCACAGGCCCGCCAGGATGACCACGACGTTCATCGGCATCAGCAACCGCGAGATCGGAAAGCCGTAACGCGCGGCCCAGTCCTGCGCGATCGGAATGAACATGGCGACGACCGGCGTATTGTTGATGACCGTCGACAGCAGGCCCCCGATACCCATCAACTTGGCCTGCGCCGACTGCAGGGACCTGGGACGACCGAACACCAGGTGCGACAACCAGGCGATCGCCCCGGTCTCCCGCAAGCCCGCGATCACCACGTAAAGCGCCGCGATCGTCATCACGCCGGGGCTGGAGAATCCGGACAGCGCCTGGATCGGTGAGATCACGCCCACGATGGACAGCGTGATCATCGCGCCGAGCAGCACGACCTCGGTCGGCGCCGGGGTCGTCGCGAGCATGACGAGCACGGTCGCGACGATGGCCAGCGTGAACCAGATTTCCCAGGCCATTCGTTACCGGCTCCCTGTGCCCGCAACCCGCAGGCACCCCGTATTCTGCCGGACAACCATCCGGAAAACAGCTACTTGGAGCACATATCGATATGCCGGCGCGAGGTGTCCGTCAGCCGAAACCCAGGAATACCGCCAAAGCCCGGTTAACCGCGACCACAGCTTCCTCCTCCAGCATACCGATGCGACCGCCGATCTTCGTACTGGCCACTGTGTAGGCCTTGTCAACCATGATTTCGGAGGTACGGAGCAACCCATTGGCGGTGCTCGACTCGACACGGACACGGAACAGCGGTGCTTCGCGCAACTCGGAAGTGATCGGCAAGACAGTAACTGACGGATGCGCCTCGAACAGATTCGACTGAATCACCAGCGCTGGACGCGGTTTGCCCAGGCTTCCTGGCAGCACCACGGTGACAACATCACCTCGCCTCAACGCCAGCCGCTCAAATCCGCAGTTGCCTCAATCTGCTCGAGTGTTGCCTGTTCCAGAGAGTCGCCCCGCAGTGACAGGGACTGCCTGCGGCACTCAGCGGCGAACCCACGCCGCCGCGTATCCGGCACCCAGATCTGAATTGGTCTCAGACCCGCGGCGCGCAAGGCACGCCGATGGCGGGCAACACGCTCAGCCCCATTGGATGATCTGGTCATGCAACACTCGGGATCACTGTTACAGGTAACAGTCTGATCCACGAAGACGACGGGCGCAACAGCTCTTTCTGGCGCAGATCCGACAATTCTCGCGTGGCCTGCATGCAGCCCAGATGCCGTGTCAGGGCTCCTCAAAGCCCCATGACTGCCCTGAGGCTCCGCTCGACGGCCGCCATCTCGGTAGTGCCGAGCCGCGTCAGCGGGCCCTCCACCAGTCGGCGGCGGTCGAGCGTCCGCGGTTGCTCCGGCATCACCTGACAGACCGAGCGCAGGCGGTCCCGCGGCTGAATCGTCACATGTAACGGTTCCTTGGCCGGGCGCACCCGGGTCGTCAGGGGCAGGACAATGACCGTGGGCTCATCCTGGCCGAGCAGGAAGTCGGCCTGCAGGATCAGCACGGGGCGGATCTTGCCAACCTCCTGCCCGCGGTTTGGGTTCAGGCTGCCCACCCAGACCTCGCCGCGTCGCATCAGCGCTTCTTCTTCCTGGGGACCTCGGCCTGCCGTACGGCGCCGTAGCGCCGTCGGGGCTCCGCAACAGCCAGGCCTTCCCCAAGTTCCAGCGATTCATTATCGAACGGCAGCGCTTCGGCAGCGACCTCGATGGCTTCCGCGTTTCCGCGGAAACGTGCAGCCCTGGCGATCTTCGCCTCAAACCGCTCGCGCGCCCGGCGGTCCAGGTATTCGGCGATTGCGTCCCGGGCGATTTCGGACTTCGGACGTTGCGCACGCGCTGACTCCCGCTGCAGGGAGGCTTCCAGATCGTCGGGCAGACGGAGGCTGATCAGTGGCATTACAATATGTATCACACAATGTAGTGCTACCCAGACTACGCCGGACCGCGCACCAGAGCAAGCCCTGCTCGCGGGCTCCAAGCCAACCGCACTGGAACCCTCACTCCGCCAGCCGCTCTCCGCGCCCGATCGCAAAGTAACGGATGCCCTGCGCCGCCATCAGCGACGGCTCATAGAGGTTGCGGCCATCGAACACGACCGGCTCGCGCAGCACCGTGCGCATGCGCGCGAAGTCCGGGCTGCGGAACTCCTGCCACTCGGTGCAGATGGCGAGCGCATCCGCGCCCTCGAGGGCCGCGGCTGCACTCTCACAGAGGACCAGGTCGCTGCGCTCGCCGTAGATGCGCCGCGCCTCAGCGATCGCCACCGGGTCATAGGCGCGCACGCTCGCGCCCGCTGCCCACAGTGCCTCCATCAGCACACGGCTCGGCGCTTCGCGCAGGTCGTCGGTGTTCGGCTTGAAGGCCAGCCCCCAGACCGCGACCGTGCGCCCGGCGAGCCGGCCGCCGAAATAGCGCTGGATCTTCTTGAACAGCACCCGCTTCTGCTGCTCGTTGACGGCCTCGACGGCGGCCAGGATGCGGGCCTCGGCGCCGGCATCGCGGGCCGAGCGTTCCAGCGCCTTGACGTCCTTCGGGAAGCAGGAGCCGCCATAGCCGGCGCCCGGGTAGATGAAGGAGTAGCCGATGCGCGGGTCGGAACCGATGCCGGCACGCACCTTCTCGATGTCGGCGCCGAGCCGCTCCGCCAGGTTGGCGAGCTCGTTCATGAAGCTGATCTTGGTCGCCAGCATGGCGTTCGCCGCGTACTTGGTCAGCTCCGCCGAGCGCAGGTCCATGACCAGCATGCGCTCATGACTGCGCGTGAACGGGTGGTAGAGGGCCTTCAGCAGTTCCGCCGTGCGCGGATTGTCAGTGCCGACGACCACGCGGTCGGGCTTCATGAAGTCGGCGATCGCCGCGCCCTCCTTCAGGAACTCCGGATTCGAGACCACGTCGAACTCATACTGCGCGCGGCGCGCCTCCAGCGCCGCGGCAACAGCGGCCTTGACGCGGTCCGAGGTGCCGACCGGAACCGTCGACTTGGTCATCACGATCTTGTACTCGGCGAGGTTCTCGCCGATCGTCTGCGCCACCGCCAGCACGTGCCGCAGGTCCGCCGAGCCATCCTCGTCGGGGGGCGTGCCGACTGCGATCATCTGGAACAGCCCGTGGGCTACCGCAGCCGCCGCATCGGTCGTGAAGCTCAACCGGCCCTTGTCACGGTTCCGCGCGATCAGCTCATCGAGACCCGGTTCGTGGATCGGTACCTCGCCGGCATTCAGCCGCGCAATCCGCGCCGCGTCGATGTCGACGCAGAGCACCTCGTTGCCGGCGTCCGCCAGGCAGGCACCGGTGACGAGGCCTACATAGCCCGAGCCGAAGATCGTGACACGCAAGACACTACTCCATCACCAAGCGGGACAGGAGCCGGGAGACTACCCGAGGTCGTCCGGACCGTAAACGCCGGCCTTGCCGGACTGCGACCGGCCGCGCGGTTTCGGCGCTGGCCGGGTCAATGCACTCCGGTCGGCGGCGGCTTGTGGACACGATGCTCGGCCAGCACCGATACGGTCGAGCGCGCGCCGATGCTGGCGGCCTCGCCGCCGGCGACTGCCGCCTGTGACCACACCAGGTCATGAATCACCGACGCGCGGCGGTACTGCGGCACCGCCCGCGTGAGCACCTCGAGAACCCGTGGGCAGTCGATGCGATTCACCGCCACCGCCAGCTCTTCCAGCAGCTCCCGTGCCTCGTTCCAGCCGGGCGCCGGCTCGATCGCCCGCATGATCCGTGGATGCCCCGTGCCGGTGACGTTGCTGCCGATCAACAGTTCCTCGTAGAGCTTCTCACCCGGCCGCAGGCCCGTGTAGCGGATCTCAATGTCACCGTCGAGATGCTCGGCATCGCGCACGCTGAGCCCGGACAGCCGGATCATGCGGTGCGCCAGCTCGTCGATCTGCACCAGCTCCCCCATGTCGAGCACGAAGACATCCCCGCCGGTACCGATCGAGCCGGCCTGCAGGACCAGCTGGGCTGCCTCCGGAATCGTCATGAAGAAGCGCCGCACATCGCGATGCGTGACGGTCACCGGACCGCCGCGGTGGATCTGCTCCTGGAACAGGGGCACGACCGACCCCGACGAGCCGAGCACGTTGCCGAAACGGACAATGCAGAACCGCGTGCGCTTCGTCTGGGTCTGCAGGGACTGCAGCACGATTTCGGCGAGGCGCTTGGTAGCTCCCATGACATTGGTCGGATTAACCGCCTTGTCGGTCGAGATCAGCACGAAGGTCTCGACCCCGGTCTCGAGGGCCGCCTCGGCCGCGTGCCAGGTACTGAACACGTTGTTATGCACGCCCTCGATCAGGTTCTGCTCGACGATGGGCACGTGCTTGTACGCCGCGGCGTGATAGACGGTCTGCACCTGGTAGGCCTGCATGACGTCGCGCACGCGATACTTGTGATGCGCATTGCCGAGCAGCGCGTGAATCTCCACCTGCAGTTGCCGCGCCTGCACCATGCCCCGCAGTTCCTGTTCGATCCGGTACAGGGCAATTTCCGACATCTCGAACAACACCAGGCGCCGCGGCGCCAGCAGGATGATCTGGCGGCACAGCTCCGAGCCGATCGAGCCGCCGGCTCCGGAGATCATCACCGACTTTCCACGGATCGAGGCATCGAGCAACTCGTTGTTCGGCGGGACTGGGTCGCGCCCGAGCAGGTCGGCAATGTCGACCTCGCGCAGTTCGTCGACCCTTGCCCGGCCGGCCATCACATCGGCCAGGCTCGGGACCGATTGCACGTGCACCCCGAGCGTCTCCAGCCAGCGCAGGATGTCCGCCTTGCGCCGCCGCGAGGCCGACGGCACCGCCAGCAGGACTCGCTCGACCTGGTACTGGCGCACGAACTCGGTCAGGTCCCCCGGGGCGATGACCGGGAGGTTGTTCATGAGCGTGCCGTGCAGCGCTCGCTTCTCGTCGACGTAGGCGAGAATCTGGTATTCGCGGCCCGCTGCCAGCGCCATCGACAGCTGGGCTCCGGCGTCGCCGGCTCCGTAGATCACGACTCGCCGGCCATTGACATTGAGCGGTGTCAGCAGCCAGCGGGCCAGAACCCGCGTTCCGCTCACCCACACCAGCGCCAGCAGCCAGAAGATCGCCACCACGGAAACCGGCAGGATGCGCTCCGTGACCGTGTGACCGAGGATCCACAGCACGACGGCCGAGGCCAGGGTTCCCGCCAGCACCGAAAACAGCACCCGGATGCCAATGAAGCGCACGACCGCCCGGTACAGGCCGCTCATCCCGAAGATGACCATGCTGGCGGCCGTGACGCCGACGAACAGCCACGGGCTGCGTCCCAGACCGTCCGCCAGGGAGTCGTACTTGAGGGCAAAAGCGCCCCAGAGCGCGAGCGGCACCACGATCAGGTCGGCGCCGATCATTAACAGCCGCTTGGCCGGCCGCGGCCATCCGAGCAGGAAGGCGACGAGCCGGTTGCGCTGGACTGAAAAGCCGTTCCCGCGGTCCCCTGCCGTCGGCAGGAATCGGTTCCGGTCTGCCATGTGCCCTCCTAGACGCTCGCTGGAACATTCGCTGGGGATGACAGCAAGCCACAATACCTTTTAATTATAACATAGCAGTTTGATCAACCAGTTACATGATCTATTTCGACAGGGTTCTAACTGACGTCCTGCCGATCTGTCACTGGGAGCGCTTGGTGCCGGGTACCAGGTCACCCGGCCAAGTGTCCGGCAGCCGCACTGCCGGCAAAAACCTACGCCGCTGGGCAGCGATTTGAGACGGGGTCGCCGACGACCCTGCGGCAATGATCCCGGCGGGGCTCCCAAGCGTGAATGTCCCGATCTCGCTGACAAACCAGAGATCACCGGCACAATCGTCGTGCTGCTGCGGAACCTGGCAGAGAACAACGCCTAACATGTCATCATGCAATTGGACCACGCGGACGCACTGTCAAGCATCAATGTCACGGTCAACGAAGTCGCCGGGGGCGCCCGCACCCGTTGCGGTCCCGCCGGACGATGTTACCGATATTATGCTATGAGCCACTGACCTCTCTAGCCATTACGCGCACCAGCGTGCGGAGGATGATCCCGACGTCACGCAGAAACGTCCGCTCTCGAACGTACCGGCGACCGGCCTGCAATTTCCTCGGCATGACGTTCGCCAGATACTCTGCCTCGAGATCTGCCGCACCTGCCAGAACTTGCGATTCATCAATGAACTCAAGTGACGCAGGATCCGTAATGCCAGGTCGAAGTGAAAGAATCTCGCGCCTTTCCTGGTCGGAATAGTGTGCGACGTACTTTGGCACCTCCGGCCGAGGGCCCACCAGACTCATGTCGCCCGCCAACACATTCCACAACTGAGGAAGTTCATCGATCTTCGTCTTTCGCAGGATCGCACCACAACGCGTTATGCGCACGTCCCCGCTCGCGGTAATTGCAGGACCAAGGTCCGCCGATCCGCTGTGCATTGTCCGGAACTTCTTGATGCGAAAATGGCGTCCGTTCCTGCCGACCCTGACCTGCTGAAATAGCGCCGGGCCCGGGGAGTCCAGCTTGATCCAGATTGCAACCGCCGCAAGAAACGGCGCAAGCAACAGTAGACCAATGATCGCCACCACGGCATCAAACAAACGCTTCGCTAGCAAAGGATTGACCGCAAAGCCGAAATAACCCGATCCTGCGCCGCATCATCCATCTTCGTATAAAGCGGCAGGCTCACGCCACGCTCGTATAACTTCTGAGAGCACGGGAACTGATCAGCAGACAGGTGATACCGGTCACGCCAATACGGTTGCTGGTGCAACGGTATGTAATGGACGCTGCATCCGATGCCGCAGTCAAACATTCTGCGTACCAAATCGTCGCGACCGACTGGAGCTCGATCGGTCAGACGAATGACGTACAAGTGCCACGCGTGACCCGATCCGGCACACGGCCGTGGAGGAAGTTCGACTGGCAGGTCTCCCAGAGCCGCATCATACCTTGCTGCCAGTTGAGTACGGCGTTCCAGGAACGAGCGTGCCCTTCGAAGCTGATGGATACCCAGAGACGCAGCAAGGTCCGTCATGTTGTACTTGAAGCCCGGCGCCACAACCTCGTAATACCAGTTTGCGCGGCGCGACGAATAGCGATCAAACGCATCCCGGTCGATGCCATGCAGTCGCATCACGCGCGCCCGACTTGCCAGGCCTTCGTCACGTGTGATGAGCATACCGCCTTCGCCGGTGGCAATGGTCTTTGTCGCGTAGAAACTGAATACTGTCGCCGAAGTCCCAAGAGTTCCTATCAGCCGCCCGTCCCAGGCAGCCGGGAATGCGTGCGCGGCATCTTCGACAATGTGCAGCCCACTAGCGGCAGCAATGTCACACAAGCGGCTCATGTCGCACGGTAGTCCCGCGTAATGGACAGGAATTATTGCCTTCGTGCGGGATCCAATTGCACTGGACACGGCTTCGGGGTCGATACAATACGTTGCCGGGTCGATGTCAACAAACACCGGATCGGCTCCAAGATACCGGACGACTTCAGCAGTTGCGGTAAACGTATGTGTCGTCGTGATGACCTCGTCACCCGGACCGATGCCAAGCGCCTCCAGAGCGAGGTGCAAACCGGCCGTTGCGGAATTTACCGCGACAGTGTGCAAATCCGAGTGACCCAGGAATTCGCGAAACTGATCTTCAAAGCGACGCGTTTTCGGTCCGGTTGTGATCCAACCGGATCGAAGCGAGTCGACAACTTCCGCAATCTCCTCCTCGCCGATCTCGGGTAATGCAAATGGAACGAAATCAGACATAATTGCGCCTCAATGACCAGCGCCGAACTAACTTTTCGGTATCCAGCAAAGCCGATGAGTCCGCAACGGCGCGAAGCCATTTAGTAGTGTATACATAATCGGATGCATTCTGGTCGCCAGACGACTGATCGGCGGGGCCAATGTTACCCACCGCGCGTAACGCAACGGACCAGGGAATAGCTCTCGGACACGTCGCAGTGATACGCCACGCACTCCCGGATTCGATGGATTATTATAAACAAAATCATACCAGAGTATCCCGCCACCGGGCCGTACGAGTTCCCACATACGGCGTGCGACCGCCATTTGCAGTTCGTCATGCAGAATTGAACTAAAGACCAACGACTGGAACACGATATCGAACGAGGCGTCCGGCAAGTCAATGGATGCCGCGTTTCCCTCGATAATGGTAACGGCCGGTGGCAGCGCCGCCAGTGCTGCGGCAACCCGTGAGTTCAGCAGCTCGCACCCAAGGAGGTTTCGAGCCTCAAAGCCAAGATTGAGAAAGAAGCGCAGATTTGCGCCAGACCCGCAGCCGACCTCCAGTACACGCCTTTCAGCAGGCGGCAGTTGCCCAGCGCGAGCAAGCAACCGGATGACCTTTCGCTCAAGCTCCTGCCTCGTCATGTAGACCCACGGCACCCATGGGTCGTAGCGCCTTGAGCGACCTTCATAGCGCTCACGCATGCTGTCGAGTTCTGGTTCCCACACGATCGTATTACCGCGAGAGTCGAGTGGCATGATCGGCCGGCGCCGTCTTCGCCAGCAACACAAAATCAATTATGCCCCGCCAGCAGCCCGTGCCATAGCCCAAGTGGTAGGTCGCGAAGACGAGTGGCAGCGCAGGAAGCAGTGCCCAATCTCCATCGGCCGCACAGCTCACCGCCGAAGACCCGGCGACGCAGGCGGCATATGCCGCGGCAAGCCACATCAAGACCGTCGATGCCACGGGAACGGCGACCGACAAGCCAGCGAGAATTGCGCCAATCGCAATTGCGGCGGCAGGCACGAAATGACGGACCGCCGCCGCCTGGCCATGCTTCTTGATCACTCGGACCTTCCAGTAACCGTACTGGTAATACTGCCGCCCGAGTGCGAGCATCGAACCCCGTGGCCTGTACTCAGAACGAATCTTCGGCGACTGCCAGATGTGCCCACCCTGGCGTCTGATCCGCAGGCAGAGTTCATCGTCCTGATTACGCACCAGATCCTCGTCGAACATACCGTACTCGATCAACCTCTGCCGATGCCAGCAGCCGAGATAGACACTGTCAACCTCACCTTCATAGCCTTCGAGGTGAGAGCGGGCGCCACCCGACCCAAACGGCGATCTAAACCCGGCCGCGATCGCGCGCTCCCAGTAGCCGTGCCCCACCGCCCGCCATGGTCCTCCAACACAGCCCATGCCTGTCGACTGCAGTGCTTCCACACAGCGCGAGACATAGTCTTGCGCATACACCGTATGCACATCCATTCGAACAACTATGTCACCCTTAGCCCGCTGTATTGCGAGGTTGAGGCCCGCCGACACGTAGCGACGTGGATTGTCGATGACCACCAGTCGTGCATCCGAGAGCGCCATCCGATCGAGAACCTCACGGGTCCCGTCATCGCTCATGCCATCGGCCACGAGGAATTCAAGCCGGTCACATCGATAGCTCTGCTGCTGCAGCGAACGGACAAACGCCTCAACAAAACGCACCTCTCTCCGACACGGCGCGATCACGGAGACAAATGGCTCACTTCCACCCGCTGCGGCATCTCGGCTGACACACAGTGGCTCGTCGGATCGCTCCATTCAGTTGCCTGCGCCGTCGCGATCGCTGCCAACAGTGGTTACCGGCCGATCCGTCAGCCGCTTACCAAAGTAATGCTCGGCCAGATATCGTGACGATTCCCTCACATAACGATGAATCACGCGACTCCTTATCAGGCTGATACTCGCGCTGGATGAGTGCTGCACGACCATCATGGGCGCATACAATACGCGAAGCGACAACTGCCTAGCCTGCTCGGCAACAAAGACTTCCTCACCAAACAGGAACGGCTGATACTTGAGCGACCCTCCTCGCTCGAAAAACTGTCGCGACAGACAGATCAGGCTGCCATGCGGAGCATATATTTGCTCGCCGGGCCGACTCCCGCACGGCAGGTTGTCTGCGCGGACCAACTCCTTGCGCCGCATTGCTCGTCGCTTCATAGTCGCAAGTACATCATAGACCGCAAGGCCGATATATTGCCTGAAGAGAAGACTGTAAGCGCGCATCCTCCATGCGGACGGCCGGCTGCGCATGAACGGGTTGAGATCTCGACCAGTGTCTTCGCGCACTATGCTCGGAGCAACCACTCCTACCCCTGGGTCGCTAAACACGCTCAGCTGCCGCACGAAATCCACGGGATCATTGATAGATATATCTACATTGCTGACGACAACCCAGTCCGGCATCGCATGCGTCAGAAGATAGCGCTGCAATCCAAGATTCGCCCCACCAAAATAGCCGAGGTTCAATGGTGCCCGTACGAAGGTGAGATCTGGGTTTCCGATCGGCACATCCTCCTCGCGGATGCACCCTACATCGTCTTCCGTGTTGTCCACGAGCGCAACGTGCAGCGAGTCACCGTCCGCGGCCCTTAACAGCGACCCAACCAGTCGGGCCGCATGGTGGGGCGTCCGGTAATTGACGGCCACAACAAGTACTGTCATCGGGTCAAACACCGCGCTTGGCCCGCAACTGCGGGACCCCGATCGACAACCACATGCATTGCCTGACAGCATGCCTGCCTGGCTCGTGTCCGCACGAAAAAAAGACGCTGCTCCGCACAGTGGCATTCCGATTTCGAATTATGGCCACGATCTGGCGCCTTTGACCCCACCACGCAGGAACCAGCGTATGAGAAAAAACAGCAGAATCGTCATGATGCCCGATATTAATGGCTCGGCTACCGCGCCCTGGCCGTTGATGGCGCTCTTTGCTTCGTATGCTGCCAGGAACACGAGCGAGACCCTCGCCGAGAGCCACAGCCCTGGCTTCAGGAGACATTGATGCGTGAACTGAAGAATCGCCCCCAACATGGCGCTACCCATCACAACTCCCGCCACGCCGAAGTTTGCGTACCACTCACCGACACTTGTCGGCGTAATGTTCGCAGGAACAGCACTTGCAGGATACAGCAAGTCGAATGCCCAGCGATTGAACCCAATGTCGGCGCCCGGCAAAAGCGCCCTTACATCCCAGAACAAGCCTCGACCCAGCAAGAAGTCGTGCTCGCGCGGAAAGATGCTGACCAGCGCGTACAACTGCCGCACGCCCAACGCCAGCCGATCCGCCAGGATTGTTACTGACGCGGCCATTGCGGGACCGAGACCCGTCCACTGCTCAATCAGGCCGAACTTCACGAGTGACGAAATGGAGAACAGCAAGAACGACACAATAATCCAGGTCACCATCCGTTTCCACTTCACGCCACCTCGAACCGTCTGGTTAACGACGAAAAGCAGAACCAAGAACATTACAAAGTGACCGCGTGACGTCAAAGAAAACATCGCCGCTATAACTCCTACCACGCACAGCAATGCAAGAGCTGTCAGCGGCCATCGCTGCACCGTTGCGGCGTGTGCGCTCAGCAGTAGAATTCCGATGGGCAAGATCGTGGTGATGCCCTGCATCAGATAGCCGCTCCCGACCAGCGACTCTGCGCGGGCTTCACTCATCGCGCGGAAGAAGTGGCTATCTGAACCTGCCTCCAGGTACGCGGCAAGTGGAATGCCCTTCATCACGAAAAATGAGACCGCGAGACCCGCCCCAAGCGCAAAGATGATCATCAGCGCGACTACCGATGCATCATCATTGACGTCCGAGACGAGGGCCCTCGCGCGGTATGATGCCAATGCCTCAGTCGGCCTAAATCCGGAACCAACTGCAACTGCGACCGCACCCAGGCTGAAACATAGCAGGCCGATGCCCACCAACCATGCCGTGACTGGACTTGTTGTGTCGACGCTGGCCGAGCCCACGTAGGTAGGTTCACCACTGGCATGCAACAAGACGACCCAGATCAGGACATAGAAGGAGTAGAAGTAGAAATACAAATGAACTGGCGACACGAATGTCATCGAAGCGGTACACGCCACGATGAGAATCAATGACACGAGAAACGCTGCGCCGACGCCGATCACGGTCAGGTGCGCCAGGACCCAACTCACCGGGATCGACCCTCAGACTGTCCGGATAATTCGCCCCCGTGAAATCGTGCCCACGGCGTGCGTCGACCCAGGAGCTGCTCCAGACACGCCACATCCCGGGAGTAGTGTCGCTGCAGCCGGTCCGACTGGGCCGGGTCAATTCCTGCACCGCGCGACCGCGCCACCGTTGCCTCCAGTTCCCACCACAGCCATAACCTGTTGTATTTCGATTCCCCAAGAACCGCACGCGCGGTGCGCTTCACGAACCTTCCTCCGCGAATGAGCCTGTCGACCGCTCGGAATCGCCGTTCGCCGCCCACGTTGTACGTCTTCTCCAAAGCCCGATCGGGAAGTAACCCAGGATCGGCGCCCAGCCATGCGATCATGTCCAGAGTGACCGCTCTCTGATCCAGAACGAAATCCTCCGTGAACACTACTCTCATCTGATGACTGGGAAACACCTTCATGTACGCGCCAACTATCCGGCCGTACTCCCCAAAATGCACGTAGCCGTAGTCCGGCTCCCTGCTCCTGTCACAAACTGCTCCCACCTTCAATTCGTCGTCCAGTACCCGCTCAAACGAACGCGTTTCCCGTCCACGGCGCACGCTCATCCGGTAGTGCGAGTACGCTCGGCTTACCGGGTCGCGCAATATGAAAACAATCTTCGTGCATGGGAATATTCGATGGATTCGCTCCGGCACAGCCTCAGAGAACATGTACTGTGGGCAGACCTCCCCGAGAATTTGACTCTCCTTTGCCGACGAAAAGTATGTCTCCAGGTACCAGTCTCCGCCTCGCTGAAAGCGATCATCGCGATAGAAGAACTCCGTTTCCTTTTGAGCCGGCAGGAAGAGGTTTGGGTGCTGCGACAGGTACATGTGCAGTGACGTCGTGCCACACTTTTGGGCCCCGACGACAAAGAAGCCAACGCTCCTCCGCTCCCCCTCCCCCTTGCTCGCCTCTCCACTCACCGGACAGGCCTCATCGGCAGTATTGACGGATCGAGGCCGAGATTTCGGCGAATCCAGCGTACGAGAACCACGTTCCACGTAATTACAGTGCAAGCGCTGACCCAAGCAGCCGCCATTGCGCCGCTGGCCGGCACAAAGAGAACCAGGGCAAGCACATTTGCCACTGCTACTACTCCGAGAGTGCGGACGGCCACGCTCTGGTGCCCGGTCATCATCATGATCTGCAGTACGCAGCCAGCACCGGCGTTGACAATCTGCCCGAGCGTCAGAATGCAGAGCACCCAATACGACTCTCCGAATCCATGCCCCAGCAAATCAAGGATTCTCCGTCCGAACAGCAGAAGTAGTACCGCTATGGGCAACCCAATACCAAATGATGCCTGCGCGACCCACCGCGCAAGTCTCGCCAGATCGCCCTGGGCATCAATTGCATGCAGCTGCGCTATGCGTGGAGCCGCGAGTGCATTGATCGAGCCTAGGGCGATGGAGATGACCGTCGTAATGCGAGCCGCGGCAGCATAACGGCCGGCCTCGTCCGGTGCCGCATTCCAACCAAGTATCAGAACCGCCGACTGAGTCAGTACGATCTGGAGAACGCCAACAGCAAACAACCCGGCAATCATTTGCCACAATCGCCGAGGATCGTCCGCCGCGCTGGACTGCTGATTGGCACGAGGCAGCAACCACAGCGCAAGCATGCTTGCAAAGGCCACGCCCAAGATAATGGACAACCCCTCCGCTGTAATTGCCAATAGCGGCCCCGATACCCTCCACATCGCAGCTGCAAGAACAAAGAATGTTGTTCCCAGGAAGACCGGCCGAATGACTAGCAATGGAGTCTGGCCTATGATCGGCCAGCCGGCACCCTGTATGGCGCTACACAAGACGTTCAACAGCGCAACGCCCGGAACAGCGAACGCCGCAATCAGGAGCAATGTACGATCACTTGGAAGCGCTATGAAGCCCGAAGCGACCGGCACGACGAAGTAGAGCAGTGCCCCGGCAACCAGTCCCGCTATGAAGACGGACCGCAGCGCATACCACACAAAGGCCCTGGCGCTATTGCCATCGGGCTGGACCGAGTACCGCGCCACCAGTCGAACTGCTGCCGAATCCATGCCTAGAGTGCTAATCGCCGACAAGGTAACAATCCAGGCTACCAGGTATGAGTACACTCCAAAGTGGGACGGCCCAAGTGCGCGCGCAATGCCTAATTGCACGGCAAAGGCAATTACTGCACCCCCGACGCGAGTGGCCCCCGAACCGACCACGCCCCATCGCATTTGCTTTCCGCCGGGACCTGCCGTGTCTGCTTGCCGTGACGAGCCGACGTCCAACTGCTTGACACCAATACCTGTGAGTCGCCGCGATCAGACAGCGCGACGAACGCCTGCTCGATGCCGCAACATAACGGCAATTGCCGTCACAGCCAGCCCGACAAGCAATCCGACTGCAGCCGTCAAGACAAGGCTCGGTCGGACGGGACGATCGCGGTCGGCAGGGACGGCCTGATCAACAACTCGAAATGCGTATTGCTCGCGAACTCTTGCGATGGCGACGGTCTTGACCTGACCCTCGATGATCTTTGATATGGCCTGTCGCACCTCGACAAGATCCGACTTGGCCAACTCCTTTCGCAGATAGTCAATTGTCCGACTCGCCTCCTGAATCGTGCGCTGGCGAATCTGCTCGTTGGCTCGCGCAACAAACGAATTAGCCCATCCTGCAGCCAATTCTGGATCAGACCACTCCATCGACAACGTAATCATCCCGGTACGTCGATCCTCGCTGACAGAACGGATGTCCTCATCAAAGAGCTCGAACGCATCCCACATCGACGGGTGCTCGTCCGGATCAGGATCCATCCATCGGCCAGAACTCTTGTCCCAGTCCTCGGCAAAGAACACCTTCATCAGCTCCTGCTCTTTGATGAAAGCTTCGGCCAGTGCGCGCGAACGAAGCACCGCGAGCGATTCCTGGCGTCCGTCCTGCGGTGCGGAAACGTTGATTCCAGCCAGGTTGGCAAGTGCTCCATAGTCAGCCATGAGCGAACCAAGCATGCCGCCTGTGTCATCCATTGCTGGGGCAAGGATGATCTCGGCTCGATAGATAGGCGTCGATAGCGCCCACACGGCTAACCCGAGGATGGTACCCGTCAACGCACCAGCCAGCAGCATTTTCCAACGTCCAACAATAAACTCGAGGAGCTCTTCGTTACGATGCCCATCACTGTCGACCAGAAGGGTCATCGAGTCACTCCTAGAAGGAGTTCACTGCCGCGACGGCCACGGCAATGTTGTACAGAATTTGGGTCACGCTGCCCCAAAGCGTCAGCGGCCGAACCTGCTCGACGTCGACCGGCACGACGATCGTGTCACCCGGCCGGATCTCCTTCGATCCGCCGCGTCCAAACCAGCGCGACTCAGATCCTGCCAGGACTCTGCCATTCGCGCGCACAATGTACGTCCGCCGTTCGTCAGCCCGTTGTGTCGTGCCGCCACTGCTCGCAATGTAGTCATCCCTCAACAATCCGACCTGGTGCAGGTGTGAGGTCGGATTCTGGACTTCGCCGATCACGGTCACTTCCTGCGTCCGTCGCGGCACCGCCAGGAAGTCGCCGTCCTTCATTACGATTTCTCCGGGCGCCCCCGGCGCAGACCTCATGGCGGCGTCAAGATCAATGACCAGACGGCCAGCCGCCTCGGTTTGTTTGAGCTCAGCGAGCAGCGCCTGCCCAACCGCCAGCGCCTGAGAGGTGGTTGCAACTTCTGTGGACTGCGCCTGTTGCAACGACAGCGACGCCAATTCACGCTGCAGGCGCTCTACGAGTGCGCTGATCTGCCGCTGCTCACGCGCTTTCAGCTCCCGGCGCGTGAATGCGCTGCCCTCGACGAACGCGAGGTCAGTAAGCCCGCCGGCGCGATCGACCACTGAACGCAGTGTCTCGCCGCGCCTTATCGGATAGGTACCTGGGAAGCGCACCTCACCCGCCAGTGTCACACTCTCCTGCTCACCCCAGAGTGGCATTTCCTTGATGACGAGGTAATCGAATGGCCGCAGCGCAAGATCCGCGGTTGCGTCGCCCGCAAGCAATCGGTCGAGGTCGACCTCAATCAGGTCTGTCTGTCGACGTTCCCCATCCACTACCTCATAGCGCGTCAGCTCCGCTTCAGCCCCGTAGGACGCCTGGTCCAAGCCGCCACCGGCGCGGATCAGATCACCTACAGTCATACCGGCCTCGAGCGGATAACGGCCGGGCACCTTTACGTGGCCGCCCACACCCACGACCTGAGCCGGCTCGCCGCGCAGGCTCTGGCGGCGCAGGTCGTCGATGATCGGCCTCACGACCTCGTCTCGGCTTGTCGCTAAATCAAACACGTGCACGCGGTCCCGCGCCTGCAAGGCGATGTTGGCCTCCGACACCGGATTGGCAAAGGCTGCCGCCAGATCGGCGGAGACCACCGAGACGCGCCGGTCTGGGCCCGTCTCGCGGCGCACCAGCACATAGTGCAGGTCGGCGAGCGGGCGGACCTCATCCAGGCTCTGCAGCAGCGCGGTCAGGCGCATGCCTGGCCGGAATTGCTCGGCCCGCGTACGGTATACATGGCCGTCGAGCTGCACGGCGCCCTCGAGGCTGTTTCGGATCGGCTGGATGCGGACGATGTCGCCGCTCTGTAGCAGCGTGCCTCGGCCCTGCGCGGTCGTCAGGTCGATGTCGAGGATCGTGCGGTTGCGCCGATCATCCACTCGGTTAAGCCGTGCGGTACGCGGATCGGCCAGCGGCGTCAGGCCGCCCGTCAGGTAGAGGAGCTGCGAGACGGGCGTGCGCTCCAGGACTTCATAGATTGCCGGGCGCTGGACCTCCCCAGCGATGGCGACAGTTGTTCCAATCGGCGGGATGAAGATGACGTCCCCGGGCAGCAGTCGTACGTCATCACCAGTGTCGCCGTTGAGCAGCAGGTCATAGAGATCGATGTGCGCAACAACCTGCCCGTCGCGCTTGACCTGGATGTCGCGGAGCGACCCGATGGGCTTGACCCCACCGCTCGCAAGCAGCGCATTAGTCACCGTCGACAGGCCGCTGACGGTGTAAGACCCCGGCCGTTCCGCCTCGCCCAGCACGAACACCTGGATCGAGCGCAGCGGTCCCATCGACACGCTCGCGCGCAGGCCGATCATCTGCTCGGTCACCCTTCCTTCGAGCAGATCCTTAGCCGCGGGAAAGCGCATGCCGGCCACCGCGATCGGGCCGAGCTCCGGAAAGTCCACTACGCCGTCGCGTCCGACAGTGAGCGTGTAGCGCCCACCCTTCTCTCCTATCAGCAGCACCTCCATCGTGTCGCCCGGACCGAGAACATAATCCGCTGGCACCGGGATGTCCGTCGCCGGCGCAAACGTCGTCGGCACGTTTCGGAAGACGTCGTAGCCAAAGGGCTTGAGTTCCGGCTCGACCGGCAGGGCCGCGACCTCCAGCTTGAATGCGCTAAGCGCCGGCTCCGTGTTGAGTCGCGCACCGGACTGCGCCGCCGTCAGGCCGGCCAACGGAATCGGAGGCGCACCCGGAATCTGCAGTACGCCGGTACTATCCAGACGATAGGGGTTCCCCGCCAGCACGCGGGCGCGCATGTCGGCCGCTGCGCGTACGGCACCGGGGTCCGACGATGCGGCGCCCTGTTCTGGCTGCCGCGCCTCGATGCTGAGGATCAGGGTGTCACCGGCACGAAACCGCTGCTCCTTGCCGGCCAACAAGGCTGTGTACTCGTCGACGGTGAGGCGTGACTCACTGATCGCGGGTAGTTCGACGGGCTTGCTGGTCCCCGTCTCGGCGACGCTCGTCTGGCCAATCTGGCTTAGAACCTGTCGCTGCTGCTCGGGCGGCAAATTCCGGAAGATCTCGATCTGTTCCGGCGTCTGTGCTGCGACAGTCGTAGCGGCCGCCAACAAAAGCGCCGCCACGAGGGACGGCACGCCAAGGACTCTCGCAGCATCGGCCAGGCTCAGCCGCACACTTCCTGCCCCCTGGGAGATCATTGGACCGCTCTTGTCCATTGCGCGAATCCCCGAAAACAATTATCGCTGTCGCCGGCCTCGGTTGAGTCGAATTCCTCATACCCGACGCCGAACTTGACGTCGCCACCGAACAGCCCTCGCCGATGGTACAGGTCCGCCGACCGGACCCGAGCCGGAACAACCGAAACGGACTGCACGGGGTTCGCTCCGGCACGGTTGATCTTCGCATTCTGCGCGGCGAGCTGCCAACTGCTGCCGTCTGCCTCAACCAGCATTACGCCGAAAGCGAGCTGCCTACTGTCGCCGTCGATCGCATGCCCGACGGACTGCTCCCGGAACTGATAGCCGTCGGAGTAGATAATGTTGCGATAGGCGCAGCCGAACTCCGGTTGGCTGCCATTGAAGATGCAAGCCGTGTCGGCATACTCGGCGTGCACGCGCCAGGATCTCGCCCCCCAACCACCCCAGCTCTCGGCGCCCACGAGGCCCAAGTACTTGCTCGGGAGGCCGCCCGCTTCGTCCTCGCCAATGGCCTGCCCATACACCGCCAGCGGAATCCAAGGAACCGACCAGCGAATGTCGAAGCCCGCGAGCTGGTTGCCAGGCTGTGCCGCCAGTGGCTGATCGTTGTCGTTGCCCGCCAGCAGGTCCCAGAGAGTGCCGAAGCTGCAGGGCCGGCCGCGACCGCACCATTGGGCGCTACGTGAAATCCCGACCTCGACCCGCGCGTGGGGCTTCCAAGTAACGCGCATGCCAAGAAACTGCGCGTGCGGCGCATCGCCGCGATCCCCTTCCAGCTGCCCGAGCGTGAAGGCCAGCCTCCACTGGCCGACCCAGGCGAGCCATCTCGCGTCGAACGGGTCCGAATAGTTGCGTTCGACTGTGATCGATGGGATCGGGCGCTGGTTGGTGCCGTAGATGAGGCTGCCCTCCCAGCCAGGCCCCCACCAGCGGTCGACGAAGCCAGTCGACAGCATCCAGTTGCCGAGAACTACGCTGGCGTAGCTTCCGTCGAACCGCACGTCCTGGTCGTCGGAGGGGTCGCCGACCGCGGATGCCTGCAGCCGCAGCGCAAAACGCGCCCCGGTGTATTGCGCCGACGCTACGAGTTCCCCAGTCCCACGCGGTACGTCGGCGAAGCGACGAAGAGTCATCGGCTCGACCGACCCGGCCACGCCCACGTCGCGCACCCACTCGCCGGCCCGTCCCGCATCGGAGACGGCCGCTCGTACCCGGGCCAGCGCGGCATCGATGTGGGCCGGGTGGGCGATATCGGCCGTGACCGCCGACAGATCGCGGCCCACCTCCGCCCAGGACACCGGCCAGCTCGTCAGCGGCGCCTTGACGAGTCCCGTGTCAGAGAGCAGCTCCAGATCGTGGCGCAGCCGGGCATCGCCCGGCGCCGCCCAAGGGTCGGCCAGGGCCGCGGACAGCGGGAAAAGAAGCAGGACCAGCACGGTCAGGGTCTCGAACGGTCTGCGCCGATCACGGATCACGTTCAAGCCTCGGGCCGGGCGCGGGGTTCGGATTGTAGTTTGAAAGAATATCGGCGGCAATCGCTAACCTCTTCCTTCTTGACTGAAGAGTGACAACAAGATGGGGAAGCAAGGGTCATCGGGCGGCGTAGTTGCGTGCGACCCAGTCCCGGTACGCACCGCTCATGACTGCCCGCCACCATGCTTCATTGGCAAGATACCACTCGATTGTCGAGCGGAGCCCTCGTTCCAGGTCGACCTTTGGAACGAAGCCCAGCTCATCGCGGATGAGTGACGAATCTATTGCGTATCGGCGATCGTGTCCTGGCCGGTCCTTCACAAACGCAATGAGATCAGCGGACTTGCCACCGCAGGCAGCTGGTGCGTCCCGGAATCGTCGACACAGGTCCCTCCGCCGTACGAAAGCGTCGTCCAGCAGATCGCATAGCAGGCCAATCAGCGTCAGATTGTCTCGTTCGCAGTCACCGCCTACGTTATAGGTCGTCCCTGGTGTGCCGGCTGACAGCACGAGGTCGATCGCCGCGCAATGGTCCGTAACGTAGAGCCAATCGCGGACATTGCGCCCGTCGCCATATACGGGCAGCGGCTTCCCGTGCAGGGCATTGACGATCATCAGCGGTATGAGCTTCTCCGGGAAATGATATGGCCCGTAGTTGTTGGAGCAATTGGTCGTCGTGACCTGGAGGCCGTAGGTATGAAAGTACGCCCGAACAAGATGATCCGAGGCGGCTTTACTGGCAGAATACGGCGAGTTCGGCGCATACGGACTGTCTTCCGTAAACGCCGGCTGATCCGGCTCCAGGGATCCATATACCTCGTCGGTCGAAATGTGATGGAAACGATGACCATGCTGCTTCTTTTCTTCGATCCATACTTTGCGGCACGCCTTCAGTAGTGAGTGCGTTCCCAGCACATTCGTTGTGATGAACTGATCTGGTCCGACGATCGAACGATCGACGTGTGATTCAGCAGCGAAATGAGCAACAGTGTCGATCTCCCGTTCGCGGATCAGCCGCTCGGCCAGCGGCTGATCAACGATGTCGCCGTGAATGAATTCGAGGCCCTGTGCACTTTCCAGATCAGCTAGGTTCATGCGATTTCCGGCATAGGTCAGCGCATCGAGCACCACCAGCTCGTCCGTCGGATGATGGTGCCGCCAGTAGTGAACGAAGTTGGCGCCGATGAAGCCTGCACCACCCGTAACAAGTAGCCTACGTCGCTGCGACTTCATCCAACATCAACCTTAGGTTCCGCCGCCAGTGTTCAGGCTGCAAGCCCAGATCCTGGGCTGTCGACCGTGTGTCGAGCACGCTGAAGGGAGGGCGCTGCGCTGCGGTCGGATACTCCGCCGACCGAATGGCGCGAATTGCTATTTGGCGCGTGAGCAAGTTCCGCGACAGTGCTTCCTCCTGGATTGCCACGGCAAAATCGTACCAGCTCGCGACCCCAGCGTCCGTCCAGTGATACGTCCCGCGCAAGTCGGGACGAATCGCGAACATCCACAACGCCCGCGCCAGACTCCGCGCCCAGGTTGGCGACCCCACCTGATCGACGACCACGTCCAAGACATCGCGCGCGCCCATCAGTCGCAACATGGTCTTCACAAAATTGGTTCCGTGCGTTGAATACAGCCAGGCAGTTCGCACAATCACTGCCTCGCCGTGCGACTCGCGCTGGACCGCCCCCTCCCCTGCCAGCTTGCTGCGCCCGTAGGCGTTCAGAGGCCTGCCCGGGTCGCCTGGTGCCCATGGGCGTGGCTGACCACCGTCGAAGATGAAGTCCGTGGACAGGTGAATGAGGCGAGCGCCGATGGCCCGCGTGGCGCTGGCTACGTGCCCCGGTGCCATTCCATTCACGTCGAACGCGCGCTCCGGTTCCGACTCAGCCCTATCTACCTGCGTGTAGGCCGCCGCGTTAATCACCACTGTCGGCTTGAATCTGCGAAGTGCCGCGGCAACGGCAATGCCATCACAGATGTCCAGCTGATCCCGACTAAGAGCAACCAGTTCGGTCCGTACCGGCTGCATTCGACACAATTCGAATCCAACTTGTCCGGTCGCCCCAAGAACGAGCGACTTCATTCGTAACACTCCGCCGACTGCAGTGGCACCCCCGCGCGATCCTTGGCAGAAAGGATCGGCTCGCTGCCTGATGGAACCGGCCACGAGATCGCGAGAGCCGGGTCGCTCCACAGCAGGCTGCGCTCAGACTGCGGATGGTAGTAATCCGTGCACTTGTAGGTGAATTCCGCAAATTCGCTGATAACGTAGAAGCCGTGAGCGAATCCGGGCGGCAGCCAAACCTGCCGCTTGTTCGCTACCGACAGCGTTTCGCCCACCCAGTGACCAAAGGTAGGAGATCCACGGCGCAGGTCCACCGCCACATCGAAGACCTCGCCCGCAATCACCCGCACCAGCTTGCCCTGTGGCCGGACCAGCTGGTAATGCAATCCACGCAATGTTCCACGACAGGATCGACTGTGATTGTCCTGCACGAAGCTGGCGTCGATCCCGGCAGCAGCGAACTTTGCGGCCTGCCAGGTCTCCATGAAATAGCCACGGTCGTCGCCGAAGACCTGCGGCTCTACGAGAATCACATCAGGAATCGCCAAGCGCAAGAAATTCACGGCAGGTCACCGTCCTGCTGCACACGCAAGAGATACTCGCCGTAGCCACTCTTGAGGAGAGGCTGCGCCAGTCGCTCGAGCTGGCGGCCAGTGATGAATCCCATGCGGTACGCCACCTCCTCGACGCAGGCAATCTTGAGGCCCTGACGTTCCTCGATGATGCGGACGAAGTTGCAGGCGTCGAGCAACGAGCTGTGCGTCCCCGTATCGAGCCACGCGGTGCCGCGCCCCAGCTTCTGAAGCTTCAGCCGCCCCAGCCGCAAGTACTCCCGGTTGACGTCCGTGATTTCAAGTTCGCCACGACCAGACGGGCATAGCCCCCTTGCGATATCAACGACCTCCGGGTCGTAGAAATAGAGGCCCGTTACCGCGTAGTTGGATGGGGCGATCTTGGGCTTCTCGACAAGGTCGATGACACGGCCCGCCCTGTCGAACTTCGCAACACCGTATCGCTCAGGATCATGCACATAGTAGCCGAAGATCGTCGCACCGCTCCGGCGCCTCGAGCATTCCTGAAGCGTCTCAGACAGTTGGTGACCATGGAAGATGTTGTCACCGAGTATCAATGAAACAGTACTCCGATTAACGAAATCAGCTCCGATAAGGAACGCCTGGGCAATTCCCCCCGGAACCGGCTGGACCGCGTAATCGATGGACAACCCCCATTTCTTTCCGTCGCCCAGCAGTTCACGGAACGCCGCCTGATCGCGCGGAGTCGTAATAACGAGGTACTCACGGATCCCCGACAACATCAGTGTCGACAGCGGGTAATAGATCATCGGCTTGTCGTACACGGGGACCATTTGCTTGCTCAGCGCAAGCGTGACCGGATGCAGGCGCGTCCCCGCGCCTCCGGCAAGGATGATGCCCTTGCGGTCCGTGGTCCGTTTCATTGTCACGAGTCAGTCGGGCATGGGCGGTGCTGGCGCGCCCGCAGCAGCCTCGGCACGCGCGCCAGCGCAGCCTCCAAGTGTGTGGGCAGGTCTTGATCATTGCTGGCGCTCTGCAGGTCATGCCGCAGACGCGCATCGCCCGGTGGGGCCCAGGGATCGGTGGCGGAGACTGCCGGGGATGCCAGCGCGAGGACGAGGAGAACCGCAGCGAAACCCGGACCTCTGGTCACGATATCCCCTCGGTCGACCGGCTGCCGGCGGCAGCGCCGCCGGTATCCTGCCGGCATCGGCGGATCCATGCAAGCAGCGGTCGCGATTCGACGGGTCCCGCCTCCGGCGGTGCGTGCCCGTCGAGCGCATCGAGTATCGGCCCGCACAAACGCTTGCCAAGCTCCACGCCCCACTGGTCGAAGGGATTGATGTCCCAGAGCACCGACTCGACGAACACCTTGTGCTCATAGAGCGCGATCAGCCGCCCGAGCATCGCCGGATCGAGGCGCGCGAACGCGATCAGTGTCGCCGGCCGGCTGCCGGGATGCCGGCGCTGCGGGTCCTCGGCCTGATGCCCGGCCATCAATGCCTGCAGCTGCGCCAGGCAGTTGCCGATCACGAGCTCATCCGCGCTGTTGTCGGCGGCACCCTGCAGGGGCAGCAGGAAATCCATGCTGACCGCTGCGGTACCCTGATGCAGCAGCTGGAAGAACGAATGCTGGGCATTGGAGGCCGGTTCGCCCCAGATCACGGCGCCGGTGTCGGCCGCGACCGCTTGCCCGGTGCGGGTCACGCGCTTGCCGAGGCTTTCCATCTCGAGCTGCTGCAGGTAGGCCGGCAACCGCGCCAGTCGCTGGTGGTAAGGCAGCACGGCGTGGCTCGGGCAGCCGAGCCCGTTGCGGTTCCACACCGCGAGCAGGCCGAGCAGCACCGGCAGGTTGTCGCGCCACGCGGCACTGCGGAAGTGCAGGTCCATCTGCCGCGCGCCGGCGAGGAAGTTCTCGAAGTGCGCCGTGCCGATGGCCAGCTCGAGCGCGAGCCCGACAGCCGACCAGACCGAATAGCGCCCGCCGACCCAGTCCCACATTTCAAAGCGCGCGTCGGCGCCGACGCCGAACTGGTCCATGGCCAGCGTGTTGGTCGACACCGCGGCGAAATGCGCCGGCACGGCTGCCTCGCCGAG
Source organism: Gammaproteobacteria bacterium (assembly GCA_004297335.1). Classification (GTDB taxonomy): domain Bacteria; phylum Pseudomonadota; class Gammaproteobacteria; order Steroidobacterales; family Steroidobacteraceae; genus SCUD01. The sequence continues at coordinate 48,483 of SCUD01000010.1, read as the reverse complement.
CCGCGCGGCGATCCAGGCCCGGGCGCGGTGTGCATTCGCCAGTGTCTCCTGGGTCGTGAAGGTCTTCGAGCAGACGATCACCAGCGTGTGCGCCGGGTCGAGCTCGGCGGCGAGATCGGCGAGCTGCAGTCCGTCCACGTTGGAGACGAAATGGCAGCGCAGGTGCCCGGTGTGGAACGGGTGCAGTGCCGCAACGGCCATCGCCGGGCCGAGGTCGCTGCCGCCGATGCCGATGTTGATGACATCGGTAAAGCGCTCGCCGGTAGCGCCATGGCGGGTGCCGTCGTGAATCTCGCGCACGAACGCCGCGAGGCGCGCGCGCACTGCGAGGACCTCCATGTGCAGCGGTGCGAGTGGGCCGGTCACCGGGGTCGCCCCCGGCACGCGCAGCAGCGTGTGCAGCGCGGCCCGGCGCTCGCTGTCGTTGACCAGCGCGCCGTCGAGGAGCGCGGTAATGCGCGCACGCAGGCCCGCATGACCAGCAAGATCCAGCAGCGCGGCGAGTGCGCCGTCGTCGAGGCGCTGCCGGCTGAAATCCAGCAGGATTCCGCCGAATTCCCGCGAATACCGCGCGAAACGCTCGGGGTCGGTGGCGAAGAGTTCAGGGACGGGACGGCTCTTGAGCCTGGCAGCGTGGGATTCGAGCCACTGCTGCACGGACGGGGTGGTGTTGTTCACGGGCGAAAGTCTGCCCGTTCGGGCGCTGGATGGCCAGCCATACCAGCGGGCGCAATCAGCGGGGCAGCAGGTCGAAGCCCTCGTTGCCGGCGGCGCGCCGCAGGCGCTCATCCAGAGCCACGAATTCCGCACCGCCCGGCTGATCCCCACTGGCGACGAGTGCCGCTGCCAGCTGCAGGCTGTCCGCTGCACGCAGATCATGCCGCCGCAACAGGCGCACCGCCGTGTCGCGCACAAGTTCAGCCGGCAGGACCTCGCGCCAGCTCTCGGCGAAACCGGTCAATGCCTGGTGACAGCGCTGCCAGTCCTGACCCGCGCGCCGGTCCGCGCGGGCCCGCCGGGACAACGCAGCGGCAACCTCGATGCGCGTGCCCCACCAGACGTACATGGCCTGCGGCTCCGGTCCCAGCTCCAGCAAGGCCGCGGAGTCCGGTTCCGCGACGATCAACGGCACGATCGCGGAACTGTCCCAGAATCTCATCGCCCCTCGCGGCGATCGTCGAGAAGCGCCTGCAACACGCCAGCATCTGGCCCGAGATCAACCGGCCGTAGCTGCTCGCCACGGAGCGCCCGCAGGGGCGGACGGATCAGCCCGGCAGCGACCAGCCGCTGATACCGGGCATCGTCGTCCAGCGGAGGCGCCACACGCTCCAGCCTGGCCACTGGCTTACCCCTGTCCAGGACAAGCACAGTTTCGCCCGCCCGGACCTTGCGAAGATAGGCGCTTAACTGGTCTTTCAGCCTGGAAATGCTGACCTGTTCCATCTGGCTATTATAGCCAGATCGGTCCGCCTCAACTACAGATTGAGCAGCGTCGCCAGCTGGCGGGCGCTGACGATCTGTGTCCGACGATGTGAGCCGAGCACGAGCAGACCATGCCTGTCACCCGTGACCAGATAATCAGCGGCACCGGCCTCGGCCATCGCCAGCAGGAAATCATCGGCCGGGTCCGGGCTGCGCTCAATCTGTGGCAGGTTGCTGAGTACCTCGGCCAACTGGCGCAGGTCGTTGATGAACCGACCCACCTGCGCTGGGACGAGATAACTGCGCATCGCCGGCCGCCGCGCGACATCACCAAATTCCAGCAGCTGGTCTCGGGACGTGACCAGCGCGAAATAGCCGGCTCGCCAGGCATCCAGGAGCAGAGCGGGCGCGCCATGCGGGTTGATCAGTGCTGAGAGCAGGATATTCGTATCAACGATTACCCGCATCAGATCGGTTTCCTGAATCGCTCGGCTCGAACCTCCCCGAGCGCCTGCTCGATCGCGTCCTCGATGGCCTCAGGCGGCAGCCCGGCGCTCCTGGCGCGTGCGGCCGTAACATTCAGATCGAACAACCGCCAGCGCACGGCATCCGCTACGAATTCCGAGAAGTCCCCCTTCCTGACACCGGACTGGGCCAGGTAGGTCCGCAGGGACGTATCAGTCTCCTTGGGAACCGAGACTGTCCAGCGGACCTTGAACGTATCTTCCATTGGGCACCTGTACGCTTATGCGTATTGATGCTTATACGCCTGAATGAGCCCAGTCGTCAACCAGACGACACACGCACGATTGATGCGTATACTCCATGCGCATCATTACTGACCAGGCGACGACCTATGTCCAGACCAGCCGACTCTTCCCCGCGCAAGCAGGCAGTTAACCTGGCCATCGACAGGAAATTGCTCCAGGCAGCTCGGGAGGTCCGAATCAACCTATCGGCCACCCTCGAAGATGCCCTGGAAGCGGCTGTCAGGCAGCGACGACGCGACCTTTGGCTCGACGAGAACCGCGAGGCCATTCAGGCCTATAACCGCCTGATCGAGCAGGAAGGCGTCTTCAGTGACGAGCTCGGAACCTTCTGATGGCTCAGTTTTCGGTGTATCGCAACACCAACCCCGCATCGCGGGGAGCCTATCCGCTGCTTCTCGATGTGCAGAGTGATCTGACCGCCGACCTCGGAACTCGAGTGGTCGTCCCACTCTGTCCAGCGTCCACCATGCAGGGCCGCCTGATCCGGACCCTGACGCCGGTATTGCAAGTGGAGGGTCAACCGTACGCGATGCTGACCCCACAACTCGCCGGTGTAGCAACCGGGCGGCTCGGTAACGTGGTCACCAACCTCGCCGAATGCCGTGGCGAGATCGTCGCCGCGCTCGACCTGCTGATCACCGGGATCTAGCCTACCCCAGGTTCGTCACCCGCGGCTCCGGCGGCGCCTCGTCCCGGTAGTACTCGAGGTACCAGTCGACGAAGCGGCGCACGCCCTCCTCGACCGGCGTCGCCGGCCGGTAGCCGACATCGCGGACGAGGTCCTCGGCATCGGCCCAGGTGTCCGGCACGTCCCCGGTCTGCAGCGGCAGCAGGTTCTTCTCCGCCTTGCGGCCGAGGCAATCCTCGAGCACGGCGATGTAGTGCATCAGCTCGACCGGACGGTTGTTGCCGATGTTGTAGAGCCGGTAGGGCGCGCGGCTGGTTGCCGGGTCCGGCGCATCGCCGCTCCAGTCCGGATTCGGCGCCGCGACGTGATCGAGTGCAGCGATGACGCCGCCGACGATGTCGCCCACATAGGTGAAATCGCGGCGGTGATGGCCATAGTTGAACACGTCGATCGGCTGTCCGGCGAGGATGTTGCGGGTGAACAGGAACAGCGCCATGTCCGGCCGGCCCCAGGGGCCGTAGACGGTGAAGAAGCGCAATCCCGTCACCGGCAGCCCGTAGAGCGACGCGTAGGTGTGCGCCATCAGCTCGTTGGCCTTCTTGGTCGCCGCGTAGAAGGACAGCGGGTGGTCCACGTTCTGGTGCACCGAGAACGGCATCCGCGTGTTCGCCCCGTAGACGGAGCTGGTCGAGGCGAAGACGAGGTGCTCGACCCCGTGGTGGCGGCAGCCCTCCAGCACGTGCAGCGTGCCGGTGACGTTGCTGTCCACGTAGGCATGCGGATTCTGGATCGAGTAACGCACGCCTGCCTGCGCCGCGAGGTGCACGACGCGCCGCGGGCGCTCGCGCGCGAACAGCGCCTCCATGCCGGCGCGGTCGACGAGATCCAGCCGCTCGAAGCGGAAACCCGGGAACCCGAGCAGCCGTTCCAGGCGGGCCTGCTTGAGCCGCGGGTCGTAGTAGTCGTTGAGGTTATCCAGGCCGATCACCGCATCACCGCGCTCGAGCAGCGCGCGCGCGGTGTGGTAGCCGATGAAGCCGGCCGCGCCGGTGACGAGGATCGGGCGCATGCCGCGCTCAGAGCCGGCCATCGGTGGCCTCCTGCGGATAGACGTGCTTGATGTCGTAGAGCACGTGGTTGCGGCGCGCCAGCCGGCGCACGGCGGCGATGTCGAGCGCGCGGAACTGCCGGTGCGCGACGGCGACGACGATGGCATCGTAATGACCGCGCGCCGGCTTGCCGATGATGCGCACGCCGTACTCGGCCCGGGCCTCGCGCGGATTGACCCACGGGTCCCAGACATCCACCCGGGCGCCGTAGCCCTCGAGTTCGTGGATCACGTCAGCGACCTTGGAATTGCGCAGGTCCGGGCAGTCCTCCTTGAAGGTGAGGCCCATCACCAGCACGCGCGCGCCGTTCACGTGGATGCGCTTACCGGTCATCAGCCGGACGATCTCGCCGGCGACGTAGAGCGCCATGTTGTCGTTGATGCGCCGGCCGGCCAGGATCATCTCGGGGTGATAACCGATCTGCTGGGCCTTGTGGGTCAGGTAGTAGGGATCGACGCCGATGCAGTGCCCGCCGACCAGCCCGGGCCGGAACGGCAGGAAGTTCCACTTGCTGCCGGCCGCGGCCAGCACTTCGCCGGTGTCGATGCCGAGCCGGTTGAAGATCATCGCCAGTTCGTTGATCAACGCGATGTTGACGTCGCGCTGGGTATTCTCGATGACCTTGGCGGCCTCGGCCACACGGATGCTCGAGGCCGGGTGCGTGCCGGCGGTGACGATCGAGGCGTACAGCGCATCCACGAAGCGCGCGGCCTCTGGCGTCGAGCCGGCGGTGACCTTGCGGATCGTCGTCAGCCGGTGCTCGCGGTCGCCGGGATTGATGCGTTCCGGACTGTAGCCGACGAAGAAGTCCTGGTTGCAGCGCAGCCCGGAGACACGCTCCAGGATCGGCACGCAGATTTCCTCGGTGCAGCCGGGATAGACCGTGGATTCGTAGATCACGACGGCACCGCGGCGCAGCACGCGGCCGACCGATTCGCTCGCGCGCTCAAGCGGTCCGAGGTCGGGGCGCTTGTAGTCGTCGATCGGCGTCGGCACCGTGACGATGAACACCCGGCAGCGCCGCAGCCCGCGCAGCTCGGCCGTGAAACTCAGGCGCTTCGCCGCGCGCAGCTCGCGCGTGGTGACCTCAAGCGTACGGTCGCGGCCGCGCGCCAGCTCGGCGATGCGCCCGGCACGCACGTCGAAGCCGACGGTGTCGTAGTGCCGGCCGAACTCGACGGCGAGCGGCAGCCCGACGTAGCCAAGGCCGACGACGCCGATGCGGCAACGACCGAGTCGGACCGGGGGGCTGGACGAAGCGGGCATACGGACTCCCTGGAAATGCGGCGAAAAAGCTCAGCTGCCGCCGGTATCGGGCAGCAACCGTCGGAACAGTGCCGGGGCTCCGGCCTTGCGCTCGATCGCGGCGAGCACGGCTTCATGGGCCGCAAGCTCGGCAGCGTCCGGCGCGATGACCGGGATCGCGACCTTGCCGCGCGCCTGGCGGCGCCGCCTGCCGATTGCGGTTCCGCCCGCTGGCTCCGCCTCGAGTCCGAGCGCAGCCTGGCCGCCGGTCATCGTCAGGTAGACCTCCGCGAGCAGGCGGGCATCGAGCAGCGCACCGTGCAGGTCGCGGCCCGAAGCATCGACGCGGTAGCGGCGGCACAGCGCATCGAGGCTGTTGCGCTGCCCGGGATGCATGCGCCGCGCCAGTGCGAGTGTGTCGACCACGCCGCACAGTGCCGTGACCGTCGTGGCCGCGGGCAGGCGCGCCAGCTCGGCATCGAGGAAGCCGACGTCGAAGGGCGCGTTGTGGATCACGAGTTCGGCGCCACGGATGAACTCGATGAGTTCGGCGGCCACGTCGGCGAAGCGCGGCTGCGCGGCCAGGAAATCACTGGTGATGCCGTGGACGGCCAGCGCACCAGCATCCACCTGGCGATCCGGCTGCAGGTAGCGATGCCAGGTCCGGCCGGTCGCGCGGCGATTATGCAGCTCGACGCAGCCGATTTCGATGATCCGGTGGCCGTCGCCGACCTCGAGGCCGGTAGTTTCGGTGTCGAGAACGATCTGGCGCACGCTGCGACGGGCTCCGCTGCCGGTGGTAATGCGGCGCAAGGATAGCAGAGCCCGGCGCCGCAGCCCTGTCGGCCTGGACTCAAGTCAGCGAGTCGATGCCCCGGTTGGCGAGCTGATCGGCGCGCTCGTTCTCCGGGTGGCCGGAGTGACCGCGGACCCAGTGCCACTCGATCTCATGCTCCGCAGCGAGCGCGGCGAGGCGCTGCCACAGGTCCTGGTTCTTGACCGGCTTGCGGTCGGCGGTGCGCCAGCCGCGGCGCTGCCAGTCGGCCAGCCACTGGGTAATGCCATGCCGGACGTAGGTGGAGTCGGTGTAGAGCGCCACGCGGCAGCGCCGGCGCAGCGCCTCCAGCGCACGAATCGCGGCGGTCAGCTCCATGCGGTTGTTGGTGGTCATCGGTTCGCCGCCGCAGAGCTCGCGCTCGCGCCCGTTGGAGCGCAGCAGCACGCCCCAGCCGCCGGGCCCGGGGTTGCCGCGGCAGGCACCGTCGGTGTAGATCTCGACTTCGGTCATGAGGCGCGGCGCGCCGGCTCGACCAGCCCGCCGATCACGGCGGCGCGTAGCCGCTGGCGCTGGCGAACCGGCGTCATTGTGTAGACACGCTTGCGGGCGCGCAGGACATAGGCGCCCGAGAACCGTGGCCACACGGCACGTCCGAGCCGCTCGATCAGTGCGCCGGTGCGCCCGGACTGCAGGCCGGCGAATGGCGGTGCGTACAGGTAGCGCCCGGCCGGGCCCACCTCGAAACCGACCAGGCGCAGCCAGTCGGTGAGCCGGCGCCCGGAAAGCGTGCGCCGCAGCCCCGGCGGATGGCCGCCACGCGTCAGTGCATGGCGCAGCGACCAGCTGCCGAGCGGCTCGAAGCCGAGCACGATCAGCTCGCCCTCACCAGTCAGCACGCGACCCGCCTCGCGCAGCAGCTCGTGCGGATCGTCGACGAACTCGAGCGTGTGCGGCAGCAGCAGTACGTCCACGCTGTCGGCCAGCAGCGCGAGCGCCGGCAGCTCGCTGATGAGCGTGGCGCCGGGTGCGGGCGCGCCGGTGACCAGAGCGCGGCGGCGGGTCCGCGCGGAGTCCAGGAAGATCCCGGGACCGCCCCAGTCCCCGACCTGCACGCAGTACAGTCCGAAGGCGCATTCGAGCGCCGCCGCGACGATCGCGCGCTCCTGCGCCAGCAGCGTCTGCCCCAGTGTCGTGTCGAGCCAGCCGTTCACAGCCGGCAGCATAACCGAGGCGGAAAAGGGGACTGTCCCCTTTTCTTTGCTGGCGGCGGGCGGTCTAATACGCGCGGTATCGGCAACGGCTGCGGGGCCCGCCCTTGACCCAGCTCGACGTCAGGCCAATCCGGGCCTTCCAGGACAACTACATCTGGCTGATCCGGAGCCCCGGAGACCCTGGCGTCGCAACCGTCGTCGATCCTGGCGATGCGGCACCGGTGCTGCAGGCGCTCGATTCCGGCGGCCTGCAGCTCGGGGCGATCCTCATCACGCATTACCATCCCGACCATGTGGGCGGAGTCCCCGACCTCGTCGCGGCCACCGCGGCGCCGGTGCATGGTCCGAGGCACGAGCGCATGCCAGTCCCCGTCGAGGCGCATGGAGGCGGCGACCGCCTCTCGCTGCCGGCGCTGGGGCTCGACTTCGCCGTGCTCGACGTGCCCGGCCACACCGCCGGCCATATCGCCTACCACGGGCATGGCGTGGTGTTCCCGGGCGACACCCTGTTCAGCGGGGGCTGCGGCCGCCTGTTCGAGGGCACCCCGGAGCAGATGCTGGCCTCGCTCGATGCGCTGGCCGCGCTGCCGGAGGCCACGCGCGTGTTCCCGGCACACGAATACACGCTGGCCAACCTGCGCTTTGCCCAGGCCGTCGAGCCCGGCAATGAGGATCTCGCGGCCTATGCCCGCCACGCCGCTGCACTGCGCCAGGCCGGCGAGCCCACTTTGCCCTCGACGATCGGAACCGAGAAGCGCATCAACCCTTTCCTGCGCTGTCGGGTGGACGATGTGCGCGAAGCCGCCGAGCGACACGCCGGTCGGTCCCTGCCGACGCCCGCCGCCGTGTTTGCTGCGGTCCGAGGCTGGAAGGACGGGTTCCAATGATGGGCATCAGGACCCTGCTGCTGCGCTCCATCGTCACCACCGCCGCGATCCTGGCTGTCGCCGGCTGCGCGGGCGTCGCGGGAACCGGGGCGACGACTCTTCCCGATGAGACCATCGTCAATGACCCACAGGCCGGTCGCGCGGCCGGCGAGACGCCAGCCCTGGAGGTCCCCGAGCTGACGGCGCGGATGCACGACGAGCTGCCCCCCGAGCCGGTCCATGGCGACGTGCTCGCGCGGATCCGCAGCCGCCTTTCGCTGCCCGAGGTCGAACATCCGTGGGTGCGCGCCGAGATCGCCTGGCTCGTGCGCAACCCCGATTACCTGGAACGGACCCTGGGCCGCAGCCTGCGCTACCTGCACTACATCGCCAACGAAGTGGAGGCCCGCGGCCTGCCGGGCGAGATCGCACTGCTGCCGGTCGTCGAGAGTGCCTTCAATCCGTTCGCCTACTCGCGCAGCCATGCCTCCGGACTCTGGCAGTTCATCGCCCCCACCGGCGAGCGCTTCGGCCTGCAGCGCAACTACTGGCAGGATCAGCGCCGCGACGTGCCGGAGTCGACCCGCGCCGCCCTCGATTACCTGCAGCTGCTGAACCGGCGCTTCAGCGGCGACTGGCTGCTCGCCATCGCGTCCTACAACTGGGGCTCGGGCAACGTGCAGCGATCGATGGCGCGCAACTATGCGCTCGGCCGGTCCACGGACTTCTTCTCGCTGTCGATGCCGGCGGAAACCCGCGCGTATGTCCCGAAGCTGCTGGCGCTTGCGAGCATCGTGCGGGATCCGGCCGCCCACGGCCTGGCGCTGGCGGCGATCCCCGATGCGCCGTATTTCCGCATCGTGCCGACCGCGGGCCCGGTCGACCTGCGCCTGATGGCCGAACTCGCCGGCGTCACTGCCGAGGAACTGCATGCGCTGAACCCTGCCTGGAACCGCTGGCTGACGGATCCACAGGGGCCGCACCGGCTGCTGGTTCCGGAGGTCGTCGCCGATCATTTCACGACGCAGCTCGCCGGGCTCGATGATGTTGCACGCGCGCGCCTCGGCGCGCATACCATCTCGCCCGGGGAGTCCGTCGCCTCGGTCGCCGGCCATTTCAAGGTGCCGGAGTCCTTCCTGCATCAGATCAACGGCACCGGCGGCGCGGAACCGGCAGCCGGGACGACCTTGATGGTTCCGGCCGGCGACGTCTCGCAGCTGCGCGCCGGCCTCGGTGTCGAATTCGAGCGGCGCACGCACCGCGTCCTGGCCGGTGAGTCGCTGTGGAGTATCTCGCGGCGCCATGGCATGACCGTCGCGCAGCTGGCCCGGCTGAACCGACTCGCGCCGACGGCCACCTTGCAGCTGGGGCAGCGACTCGTTGTCTCCGGCACCGCTGCAGCCGCACAGGCCGCCGCACCAGCCGGCGAGAGCCTGCGTTATACGGTGCGGCGTGGCGACACCCTGTCGCTGATCGCCCGCCGCTACGCGGTCACCGTCCGGCAGCTGCAGGCCTGGAACAACATGGGCGGCCGGACCATGCTGCAGGCCGGCCAGCGCCTGACCATCCACCTGGATGGCCGCCGCAACCTCGGCGGCTGATACCACAAGAACGGGAGCACACATGGGATTTCTGGCCGGCCGGAAGGTACTGATCGTGGGACTCGCCACCGAGCGCTCGATTGCCTGGGGCATCGCGCAGGCCATGCGCCGCGAGGGCGCGGAGCTGGCCTTCAGTTACCAGAACGAGCGCCTCGGCGAGCGGGTCATCGAGCTGGCCCAGCGGCTCGATTCACCGCTGGTACTGCCGATGGACGTAGGCAATGACGCCGAGATCGACGCGGGCTTCTCTCGCATCGGAGCCGAGTGGGGCGCGCTCGACGTGATCGTGCATTCGGTCGCCTATGCGCCGCGGGAGGCGCTCGCCGGCGGCTTCGTCGAAGCGACGACCCGCGAGGCCTTCGCGGTGGCGCACGATATCTCGAGCTACAGCCTCACTGCCCTCGCCCGCGCCGGTCTGCCGCTGATGCAGGGTCGTGCCGGCGCGTTGCTGACGCTCTCGTACCTCGGCGCGGTGCGCTCGATCCCCTCGTACAACGTGATGGGCCTCGCCAAGGCGAGCCTCGAGGCCAATGTGCGATTCCTGGCGGCGGACCTCGGCCCGCGCGGCATCCGGGTGAATGCGATCTCGGCGGGGCCGATCAAGACCCTCGCCTCCGCGGGCATCGCCGGCATGCGCAAGATGCTGCACCACGTCGAGCAGGCAGCGCCGCTGCGGCGCAACGTGACGACTGACGATGTCGGCAACGCGGCGGCGTTCCTGTGCTCGGACCTGGCGGCGGGCATCACCGGCGAGGTCGTGTACGTGGACTCTGGCTACAGCCACGTCGGGATGGCCTTCCCCGAATAAGCCTTGCGGCGCTGCGGCCCGAGGCGGCCGGCGGGACGGGGCGGTGGGAACATCACTCGCTCGCGCCGCCGGAACTGACGCGCTCGCTCGCGACGTTCCCACCGCCCCGTCCCGCCCGCATTGCTGCGGCTATGCCGACAACCTCACACGGCGCCGGCTTGGCTGGCGGGATCCCGCGAGCAAACTCGTAAGTTCGGGCGGAGTTTGCGAGCGGGATCCCGGCGGCCGAGCCGACGCCGGGGGGCCGCGGCCGCGCCTCAGTCGAAGAGCTGCGGGTTGACCTTGACCTTGGCGCCGGCCTGCAACGCCGCGACATACAAAGCTGAATCGGCGCCGCCGCTGCGCTGGCGCGCCTGCTCTGCCTCGCGACTGCGCTCGTCGGGCGACAGCGCCGCGAGCGTCCCACCGCGGACCGCACTCACCTGCCAGACCACACTGTCGCCGCCTTCGAGCTGCGCCGTACCGTAGCGCGGGCGGCCTTCCGGAGTTGCCGCCCGGAATGCGGCGGTGAGAACCTCCGCCGGCACCCCCTCCTCATCACGCCGCAGCAGGCGCGGCTGCGCCGAGGCAGCGGCCCATGGGAGCGTCAGTGCCTGCCAGTCGCCCCCGGCGGCCAGCTCCGCCTGGAGAGCCGCGGCGCGCTCCGTCGCCAGCTTCCGGGCCCGGTCGAGCCCTGCATCGACCTGCACCTGGTCCCGGACCTCGGCGAACGGACGCTCACGCGCTGGCTCGTGCGCAGCGACGCGCAGTGCCACCACGCGGCCCGGGGCGAGCTCGATCGTGCGCAGCTCCTGGCCCGCCAGCATGTCCGGCGCAAAGACCGCCTCGACCAGGCCCGCGCTCGGGCCCAGCGCGCCACCATCACTGCGGGTGAAACGCTCGACGGTCCGCAGCCCGAGCTGCAACCGCCCCGCCACCCGCGCGAGGTCGCCGCCGGCCTCGAAAGCCTCAGTCTCCAGTTGTTCCTGCAGATCGTTGAACCGCCGCTCGACCTCCTCGCGCCGCAGCTCCGCCTCGATCTCCGCGCGGACATCGGCGAACGGCCGCACGGTGCCGGGCTGGATGCCGTCGAGCCGGATCACATGCCAGCCGAACTCGCTCGACACCGGCCCGCGGATCTCGCCGGGCTGCATCGCCCAGACCGCGTCGGCAAAGGGTCCGACAAAGGCACTCCGCTCGGCCCAGTCGAGATCCCCGCCCTCGGCGGCCGAGACGGAATCCGCCGAGGACTCGCGGGCGAGCGCGGCGAAATCCTCGCCAGCCCGGGCCCGTTCCAGCACGGCGCGCGCCCTGGCCTCTCCGGCCGCGGCGTCCGGCTGGTTCTCGATCAGCACATGCCGCGCCCGCCGCTTCTCCGGTGTCGAGTAGCGCTCGTTATTGTTGTCGTAGAACTCCTGGAGCCGGGCCTCGTCGACCGCTCCAGCAGCGGCCAGCTCCGCGATATTCAGCTCGAGGTACTCGACGCGCGCCGCTTCATTGGTCAGGTACTGCTGGCGATGAGCTTCGTACCAGCTCTCCAGTTCCGCATCACTGAGGCTGACGGACTGCTGGAAAGCCGCCGCAGGGATCGTCACCCAGGCCAGCTCGCGCGCCTCGTGCAGCAGCGCAACCCGGCGCTCGTACTCACCGGGCAGCACGAAGGCGGAGACCTGGATACCGCGATCGAGCTGGCGGGCCAGTCCCAGTTCGCGCTGCTCCGCCTCGAACCGGTCGGCCGGGATGCCGGCGGACTGCAGCGCAGCGTGGTAGGCGTCAGCCGAGAACTTCCCGGCCACCTGGAAGGCCGGGATCTGGTGCAGGGATTCGAGCAGCTGGGCGTCGCTGATCGCATAGTGCCGCTCGCGGGTGCGCTGGCGGACCAGCTCGGCGCGGATTTCCTGGTCGAGCACGTCCTTGCGCAGCCGCTCGCGAAAATCCTCCGGAATCTCCGCGGCGCCGAACATCTGCTGGTAGCGGGACAGCTCGTCCTGCCAGGAGCGCCGGACGCGGTCGGCGCCGATCTCCTCGCCGTTGACCTCGACACCGCTGGCGCGCGTGAAGGTGCCGACACTGGCATCGACACCCCAGAACACGAACACGATGCCGAGCACGACCAGGATCCCGATCGCGAAAATGCCGGTCAGCCGGTCGTGGATCTTCTGCAGCACGGAAGGGCCAAATCCCCTGAAAAATGGCGGAGCGGACGGGACTCGAAACGGCCAGATTTGCCACCAGCGGCAGAGTCGGCGACCCGAGGGGTGAGAAGTCTACTGGCAGCAGCGCGGGCTGTCATCCGCCGAAACCCCCGAGCCGAGCAATTCGATCGCCCAGAGCCAGGCCGCCAGATCGAAGCTCTTTCCGCGCAGATCGCGGAGCTCGCGAATTTCGACGAGAAACTTCTTCCGGAACCGGAGTACCGTCACTTCAGGAATTCGCGCATGAAGCGCGCAGCATCCTTGCCACTGGCGAAAAGGATATCGCCATTCGGCTCGACCTTGCCCCGGTACGCCCGGGCAAGCCTGCCGGCACTGCGCCCGCCCGCCGCCGCGAGCGCAGTCAACGCCGCGCGCGCCGTCCGTTTGCCGGTCAACGCCTTTGCGCGCTGGATGACTTCATCGGGCAACTCGACGGTTTGCAGGGTCACGACTCGAATCTCCTCAATACGCGGCGATTGTAGCGCACGGCCTCCAGAGACTTCCTGGAGTGCCCTGGACTTGCCACCAGTCGAGGGATCGGCGACCCCCGTTCAGCAGTGGGGCCGCCTGAGTTGGCGGAGCGGACGGGACTCGAACCCGCGACCCCCGGCGTGACAGGCCGGTATTCTAACCAGCTGAACTACCGCTCCAGATCTGTATGGTGGGTGCTGCAGGTTTCGAACCTGCGACCTTCGCCGTGTAAAGGCGACGCTCTCCCGGCTGAGCTAAGCACCCTCCGGATGCACACCCCGCCCCCTGGGAGGCGCGCAACTATAAGCCATCGCCTCGCGGGTGCCAAGCGCACTCGGGCCTGATCAATGCGCCTGCAAGGACTTAGCCGCACGCCGGCGCGGCTTCGCCGGCTCCGCCGGCGGCGCGACGGCCTCGGCCACCGGTTCCGGCCGCCGCTCCAGCGCGATCTCCAGCACCTCGTCGATCCAGCGGACCGGACGGATCTCGAGCTTTTCCTTGATGTTGGCGGGGATCTCGACCAGGTCCTTCTCGTTCTCCCCCGGGATCAGCACGGTCTCGATGCCGCCGCGCTGGGCCGCCAGCAGCTTCTCCTTGAGCCCGCCGATCGGCAGCACCTCGCCGCGCAGCGTGATCTCGCCGGTCATGGCCACGCTGGCGCGCGCCGGGATCCGCGTCATCGCCGAGACCAGCGCCGTGCACATGCCGATGCCGGCGCTGGGGCCGTCCTTCGGCGTCGCGCCCTCGGGAACGTGCACGTGGACATCGAGCTTCTGGTGGAAGTCCACGGCCAGGCCGAGCGCCTCGGCGCGGCTGCGCACGACGGTGAGCGCCGCCTGGATGGACTCCTGCATGACCTCGCCGAGATGCCCGGTGTACAGCAGCCGGCCCTTGCCGGGCACGACCGCCGCCTCGATCGTCAACAGCTCGCCGCCCACCTCGGTCCACGCCAGGCCCGTAACCTGGCCGATCCGGTTCAACTCCTCGGCCCGGCCGAAGCGGAACCGGCGCACGCCAAGGAACTTGTCGACATTGTCCGCCGTGACCGCCACCCGGCCGAGCGACGGGTCGAGCAGCAGCTGCTTGACCGCCTTGCGGCAGATCCTGGCCGTCTCGCGCTCGACGTTGCGCACGCCGGACTCGCGGGTGTAATAGCGGATGATGTCGAGGATCGCCTCGTCGCTGACCTCGAGCTCCTCCTGGCGCAGTCCGTTCTGGCGCATCTGCTTGGGCAGCAGGTAGCGTCGCGTGATGTTCTGCTTCTCGTCCTCGGTGTAGCCGGGCAGCCGGATGACCTCCATGCGGTCCAGCAGCGGCGCCGGGATGTTCAGCGTGTTGGCCGTGCACACGAACATTACCTCGGACAGGTCGAAGTCCACCTCGAGGTAGTGATCGGCGAAGGCCGAGTTCTGTTCCGGGTCGAGCACCTCGAGCAGCGCCGAGGACGGATCGCCGCGGAAGTCCATCGACATCTTGTCGACTTCGTCGAGCAGGAACAGTGGATTGCGCACGCCGGCGCGCGACATGTTCTGCAGCACCTTGCCGGGCAGCGAGCCGATGTAGGTCCGGCGATGGCCGCGGATCTCGGCCTCGTCGCGCACCCCGCCCAGGCTCATGCGCACGAACTTGCGGTTGGTCGCGCGCGCGATCGACTGCCCGAGCGAGGTCTTGCCGACGCCGGGCGGGCCGACCAGGCACAGGATCGGACCCTTGATGCGCCGGACCCGCTGCTGCACCGCGAGGTACTCGACGATGCGCTCCTTGACCTTCTCGAGCCCGTAGTGGTCCTCGTCCAGCACGGCCTGGGCACCGGCGATGTCCAGATGGACACGGCTGCGCTTTTTCCACGGCACCTTGACCAGCCAGTCGATGTAATTGCGCACGACCGTCGCCTCGGCTGACATCGGCGACATCAGCTTGAGCTTGCCGAGCTCGGCGCGGGCCTTTTCCCGGGCCTCCTTGGGCATGCCGGCGCGGAGGATGCGCTTTTCCAGCTCACCGAGCTCGTTCGGGGCATCCTCGATCTCGCCGAGCTCCTTCTGGATCGCCTTCATCTGCTCGTTCAGGTAGTACTCGCGCTGGCTCTTCTCCATCTGCGACTTGACCCGGCCGCGGATGCGCTTCTCGATCTGCAGCATCTCCATCTCGGACTCGATCAGCGCCAGCACCTGCTCGAGGCGCTGGCGTACGTCCTGGATCTCCAGCACCTTCTGCTTCTCGGCCAGCTTGAGCGCCATGTGCGCGGCCACCGTGTCGGCCAGCCGGCCCGGCTGCTCGATGCCCGCCAGCGAGGTCAGGATCTCGGGCGGCACCTTCTTGTTGAGCTTCACGTACTGCTCGAAATGGGCGACCACCGAGCGGCTCAGCACGTCCATCTCGCGCTCGTCGTACTGATCGACGTCGGTGAGCGGCGTCATGTCCGCGACGAAGTGCTCGTCGGTGGCGACATCCTCGACCAGGGCCCGGGCGATGCCCTCGACCAGCACTTTGACGGTGCCGTCCGGCAGCTTGAGCAACTGCAGGATCGTCGCCAGCGTCCCGACGGTATACAGGTCGCGCGCCTTCGGATCGTCCACGTCGGCCTGCTTCTGCGCCACCAGCAGGACCTGCTTGTCGCGGCGCATGGCCTCGTCGAGGGCGCCGATGGACTTCGGACGACCGACGAACAGCGGAATCACCATGTGCGGGTAAACCACCACGTCCCGCAGCGGCAACACCGGCAGGCGTAGCGTGGCGGCAGGCAGGGTCGGCGGGCGCGTCGGTTCAGTCACGGAGCAGTCCTCACTGGCGCCACCAGGCGCCGGTACGGGCCGGCCGTCTCAGGCGCGGCGCACTTCGGGGGCAGCCACCTCGGGCTCGTCGGTACGATAGACCAGGTAAGGCTTGCTGTCGCCCGTGATCACGGTCTCGTCAACGATCACCCGCGCCACGTTCTTCAGCGATGGCAGGTCATACATGATGTCGAGCAGGACGTTTTCAAGGATCGTGCGCAGGCCACGGGCACCCGTCTTGCGTTCCATCGCCTTGCGGGCCACTGCCCGCAGCCCGTCCTCGCGCAGTTCGAGCTCGACACCCTCCATGTCGAACAGCCGCGCGTATTGCTTCGACAGCGCGTTGCGCGGCTGCGTCAGGATCGTGACCAGGGCGCTTTCGTCGAGTTCCTCGAGCGTCGCCACGACCGGCAGCCGGCCGACGAACTCCGGAATCAGGCCGAAGCGGATCAGGTCCTCCGGCTCCACGTCGCGGAACAGGTCGGCGCCCTGCGGACGCTCAGAGGGTGCGCGCACCTCGGCCGCAAAGCCGATGCCGCCGCGACTGCTGCGCTTCTCGATGATCTTCTCGAGGCCCGCGAAGGCGCCGCCGCAGATGAACAGGATATTGCCCGTATCCACCTGCAGGAACTCCTGCTGCGGGTGCTTGCGCCCGCCCTGGGGCGGCACCGAGGCGATCGTGCCCTCGATCAGCTTCAGCAGCGCCTGCTGCACGCCCTCGCCGGAGACGTCGCGGGTGATCGACGGGTTGTCCGACTTGCGCGAGATCTTGTCGATCTCGTCGATGTAGACAATGCCGGTCTGCGCCTTCTCGACGTCGTAGTCGCACTTCTGCAGCAGCTTCTGGATGATGTTCTCGACGTCCTCGCCGACGTACCCCGCCTCGGTCAGCGTGGTGGCATCCGCGATCGTGAACGGGACGTTCAGCAACCGGGCCAGGGTCTCGGCCAGCAGGGTCTTGCCGCAGCCGGTCGGGCCGATCAGCAGGATGTTGCTCTTGGCCAGCTCGACCTCGTCACGGTCGCCGCGGTGGCGGCGGTCGCCCGGCCGGGCCTGCAGGCGCTTGTAATGGTTGTACACCGCGACCGCGAGGATCTTCTTCGCGCGATCCTGGCCGATCACGTACTCGTCGAGGACCTTGCGGATCTCGTGCGGCTTCGGCAGCCGGTCACGGGCGCGCTCCTGCTTCTCCTCGAGTTCCTCGCGGATGATGTCGTTGCACAGTTCCACGCACTCGTCGCAGACGAAGACCTGCGGGCCGGCAATCAGCTTGCGGACCTCGTGCTGGCTCTTGCCGCAGAAGGAGCAGTACAGCAGCTTGCCGTCATCGTGCTTGCCGCGCGTGTCGTTCACCATTCGTCGTCGTCCTCGCCGCCGTGCCCCGGGGCTCTCGTCCGTCTTATAGCACGCCGGCTTCAGCCGGGTAAATTCCCTGAACCTTCAACCGGTTGCCGACCCGCCGCACCAGGCCCACCTCAGCTCTTGCCTATCGTCGCCACCGCGGCACGTTTTTCGAGGACCCCGTCCACAATTCCATAAGCACGGGCCTGGTCGCCGCTCATGAAATTGTCCCGGTCGGTGTCCTGGCGGATCTTGTCGATGGGCTGGCCGGTATGCTGCGCCAGGATGCCGTTCAGCCGGTCCCGGGCGTCGAGGATCTCACGCGTGTGGATCTCGATGTCGGTCGCCTGGCCCTGGAAGCCGCCGAGCGGCTGGTGGATCATCACCCGCGAGTTCGGCAGCACGAAGCGCTTGCCCCGGGCCCCGGCGGCGAGCAGCACCGCACCCATGCTCGCGGCCTGGCCGATGCAGATGGTGCTGATCTCCGGCTTGATGAACTGCATCGTGTCGTAGATGGCAAGCCCGGCGGACACGGCGCCGCCCGGGGAATTGATGTACAGGTGTATGTCCTTGTCCGGGTTCTCGGACTCGAGGAACAGCAGCTGGGCGACCACCAGATTGGCGACCTGGTCCTCGATGCCGCCGACGATGAACACGACCCGCTCCTTCAGCAGCCGTGAATAGATGTCGTAGGCGCGCTCGCCGCGCGCCGTCTGCTCGACGACCATCGGCACGAGGTTGAGCGCCCGGGTAGTGGACTGGCCTGTCACGTCGTCTCCTTTCATCCTTCCGACGCCGCGCCGGCGCCGAAGTTCATGATGTCCTTGAACGTGGCCGGCTGGTCCGAGACCTGCGCCGCCGCAATCACGTGCTCGACGACCTGGTCCTCGAGCACGGCCATCTGCAGCCCGCGCATCGCGCCCTCGTTCTCCAGGTACTGCCGCCGGGCGGCCTCCGGATCGTCGTAGCCGGCCGCAATCTCCGCAAGCCGGGCCTGGACCCGGGCAGTGTCGGACTGGATCCCGGCATTGCGTACCAGCTCATTGAGGATCAGCGCCAGCGCCACGCGCCGGCGGGCCGGGGCCTCGAAGGCCTCGCGCGGCGGCAGCTGGCGGGCATCACGAGATCCGGCGCGGCGCAGCATCTCCGCCTGCAATTCCCTCACTTCGGCCTCGACCAGCGAGCGGGGCAGGTCCATCGGATTCGCGGCGACCAGCTGGTCCATGACCTGCGCCTTGAGCCGCGCGCGGATCGCGCCAGCCAGCTCACGCTCCATGTTCTCGCGCACCTCGGTGCGGAGCTTGTCGATGCCACCCTCGGCAACGCCGAACAGCGCGCAGAAGGCGTCGTCGACTTCCGGCAGTTCCGGCCGCTCGACCCGGTGCACCGTGGCACGGAACTGCGCGGTGCGCCCGGCGAGCGTACGGTTCTGATAGTCCTCCGGGAAGTGCAGATCGAACTCACGCGTCTCCCCGGCCGCCGCGCCGCGCACGCCATCCTCGAACTGCCGCAGCAGGCGCCCGGCACCAAGTACGACCTCGATGCCCTGCCCGCTGCCACCATCGAACAGCTCGCCGTCGATGCGACCTTCAAAATCGACCGCGATCCGGTCACCGTCCTGGCAACCGCGCTCCGCCGCGACCCAGTTCGGCCGCTGCTGGCGCAGGCTCTCGATCATCGCGTCGACATCGCTCTCGGTCACGGCCGCCTGCGGGCGGACCAGGCGCAGGGCCTCGATTCCGCCGAGCTGGAACTGCGGATAGACCTCGAACACCGCCGTATAGCGCAGGTCGCCGCTCGGCTCGCCCCGCACCGGCTCGATGCGCGGCCCACCGGCGGGAGCCAGCTTCTCGCGCTGCACCGCCTCGGCGAAAGTCTCGCGGATCAGGTCGGAGACGACCTCCTCCTCGACCTGCGGTCCGTAATGCCGGCGCACCACGTGAATCGGCGCCTTGCCCGGCCGGAAGCCCTTGATCCGGGCCGTACGGCTGACCTTCAGCAGGCGTGCATCGACCTGCTGGCGCACCCGGCTCGCGGGCACTGATACCTGCATCCGGCGCTCGAGGCCGGCCAGCGATTCCACCGAAACCATCATTTGTCCTGCCACCTCATGGTGCGAAAGGAGAGACTCGAACTCTCACGGGTTACCCCACCGGAACCTAAATCCGGCGCGTCTGCCAATTCCGCCACTTTCGCCTCTGGAACCGGCCCGACCACGCGGCACCACTCTCCGTGGGCCGACCGCTGATTATAGCCTATGGATTGGCGTCTTTCGTTCGGCGCTGCCGCCGTCGGCGCCAGGCCGCACGCAGCCCGGCCAGCAGGCTCGGACCGGCGAAGGCAACGACGACTGCGAGGCTGACCGGCCTGCGTTCAGCCCCGATGCCGGCATAGGTACCGAGGTAGATCAGCGTGATGGTCAGCGCCGCGGCGAGGATCGCACCGAACTTCAAGGCCGCGACCGCGGCCTCGAGCGGCGTCGGGTCGTCGCCGGGACCCGGGCCACCGGGCCAGCGGCTGGTGGGATCGGGTAGCTCAGGGGGTCGCGGCATGGTCGTCCCGGCTCCGCGGCGACAGCCGCGGGGTGTGGTGGGCCATGTAGGACTCGAACCTACAACCTACGGATTAAGAGTCCGCAGCTCTACCAATTGAGCTAATGGCCCGTGTAACTGGGGCGAGCGACGGGATTCGAACCCGCGACGGCCGGAATCACAATCCGGGGCTCTACCAGCTGAGCTACGCCCGCCATCATCTTCACTCAACTCATCGCCGGCGGCCCCTGCCACTGGCGCGCCCGGCAGGATTCGAACCTGCAACCACCGGCTTAGAAGGCCGGTGCTCTATCCGTTTGAGCTACGGGCGCCTGCACTCCGCCCGCGGCGCCGCCAGTTCAGTGGTCGGGGCAGAGGGATTTGAACCCCCGACCCTCTGCTCCCAAAGCAGATGCGCTACCAGACTGCGCCATGCCCCGCCAGACGACCTGCCGGTTGCGCGCGCACCGGCTCCCGGACACCGCGCGCGGGCGCAGTGTACGGGCGCACCCTGGCTGCGTCAATTTGCCGGCGGCGTGTTGCTTAGAACTCGTAGATCAGGTCGACGCCATAGGAGCGCGGGGGCCCGAACTGCGCGCAGAGGATCCCGAGGTTGGTGGTCGACAGCCGGTAGATCTTGTCGGACAGGTTCTTGCCCCACACCGCCACGCGGAACTCACTGTTGTCCGACGAGCCGGCGATATTGGCGAGCTGCACGCGCGCGTTCCAGATCCCGTAGCCGTCCGTGAGCGTGTCCGGCTTCGGCCCGGCAGTGAAGTCGTCAATGGCGCGGAAATCGACGTCGAAGCTCAGGTCGCCGAGGTTGCCAAGCGCGGTCTCGTAACGCACGCCGCCACCGATCTGCCAGTCCGGCGCGTTCGGCATGAAGCGCTCGTGCGCGCGCTCGACCAGCTGGTTGGTGACGTTGTCGATCTCCATGTAGGAGCCGTAATCGGCGTTCAGGTAGGTGAAGTACAGGTTCGCGCTCAGCCCCTGCGTAATCCGCGCGTGCAGCTCGAGCTCTGCGCCCTCGATCGTCGCGCTGCCGGCGTTGACCGTGTCGACGAAGATCGGCGGCGTCCGCGCTGAGTCGACCTGCAGGTCCTTGTACTTGTTGTGGAACAGCGCCAGGTTGGCCCGCAGCCGGCGGTCGAACAGCTCCGACTTCAGGCCGACTTCCCAGGCATCGACGTTCTCCTCCTCGAAGCCCTGCTCCACGTTGGCAGCCGAGCTCTGCGGATTGAAGCCACCGGCCCGGTAGCCGGTCGAGAACTTGGCGTAGCCGTTGATCGTGTCGGTGAACTGCCAAGCCAGCGTCAGCGCCGGCGTGAACGAGCTGAAGTCCCGGTCGCCGATCGCGACCTGCCCCGCCACCGCCCCGGCGCCCGGCGGCATCGGCCGGATGAAGGTCTTCTGCACGCGGCGTGAATCCTCCGTATAGCGCAGGCCCAGCGTCACATCGAGCCGGTCGTCGAGCGCCGCCGGCGTCCAGGTCAGCTGGCTGAAGATCGCGGCGGAACGCGCCTCGCCCTCCGCTGCCCAGACGTCGAATCCACCGAAGGAGTTCAGCGTCTCCTCGGTGTCCTCATCGGCATAGAACAATCCGGTGACGTACTTGACGCGGCCGCTGGCCGCCTCGCCGAGCAGCTGGAACTCGTGCGTGAACTGGTCCTGCTGCATCGTGCGATCCTGCAGGAACAGGTCGGCGAAGTTCATGTGCACATCGTTGTCGAGGTCGCGGTAGCCGGTGATCGAGCGCAGCGTCATCGGCCCGGCGTCCCACTCGATCGCGAGCATGTGGCCGGTGACCCTGGTCTCGCTCGGGCTCATGCCGCGGGCCGACACCACCGATTCCTGCCGGCCGGAAACCGCAGTCGCCCCGGCGACGCGCTGATAGAAATGATTGCCGTAGACCATCTCCGACTGGTCGTAGCTGTAATCCACGGTGACGCTGTCGGTTGGCAGGAAGCGGATCGAGGCCTTCATGGCCTCCTTCTTGCGGTCCTCGTTGAAATTGATCTGGTTCGGCAGCGTCGAAAGATTGTCGATCCAGCCGTTGTTCTCGCTGCGCATGTAGGAAAGTCGTGCGGCCAGCTTCTCACCGAACGGTACGTTGACGCTCAAGCGGCCGGCGCGCAGGTCCCAGCTCCCGGCCGTGAGCTGCGCGCGCAGCCCGAACTCCTGGTCCGGCTTGCGCGTGATGAAGTTGATCGCCCCGGCGGTCGTGTTGCGCCCGTACAGAGTTCCCTGCGGGCCGCGCAGCAGTTCGACCCGCTCCAGGTCGGCGATGTCGAGCGCCATGCCAATGCCGCGCCCGACCGGCACACCGTCCACATAGACGCTGGTCGCCATGTCATTGGTCGACTGCGCGTTCAGGTTGCCCATGCCGCGGATGAACAGGTTCGGGGCGACGCGGGTGCCGGCGAACGGCGCGATCGTGAGCGACGGGGCCTGGTTCATCAGGTCCATCACGCTGCTGATGCGCTTGGTCTCGAGCTCGCGCGTGGACATCGCGCTGATCGCGATCGGGGTCTCCTGCAGCAACTCCTCGCGCTTCTGCGCGGTGACGACGACTTCCTCCAGCGTCAGGGCCTCAGTCTGGGCCAGCGCCGCCTGCCCGGTGCCCAGCGCCAGGATGGAAGCCACGACCATTCTCAAAGACGAATTCATTCCGGTGTTCCGATGCTGCTGGTTCATGTACAGAGTCCCCTGCGGCTGGTGTGGTGCAAACGCAACTCCGGCTCGATCAGCCGACGGCCTGATCATCGCAATCCGCGAGCGCCCGGCCATCCCACATTTGGACTACTTCTTGCGAACTGCCCGGCGCGCTCACCAGATCACCCGCGCTTCGATCAGCCGCTGGTAGTCGGCCGCGCCCAGGCCGAGCAGTTCCCGGAAGACCCGCTCGTTGTCGCGGCCCATGCGCGGACCCGGCTCGACCACGGGCTCGGTGCGACTGCATTTCACATAGGCGCCGTAGATCGTCTCCTGGAAACCGAGCGGGTGCTGTACCTCGATGAAGGTGCCGCGCGCGCGGTAGTGCGGATCGCGCAACAGGTCGCCGACGTTCAGCACCGGTGCCGCAGCGATGCCCTGTTGCTGCAGCCGCCCGGCCAGCTCGTAGTCGTCAAAATTCCGGGTCCACGCCGCAAGCTGCTCGTGCAGGGAGTCGAGATGCCGCAGGCGGCCGGCCAGCCCGGCCAGTTCGCCGCTGGCAGCCCACGGCGGGTCACCCATTGCGCCCCGCAGGGCCTGCCACTCCCGATCGCTCGCGACCGCGATGCTGATCCAGCGGTCTTCCCCGGCACACGGGAACACGCCATGCGGCGCGGCGGCGTCGAGCGGGTGGCGGTTGCCGCGCGGCCCCGCGACCCGGTTGTTCAGGAAGTAGTCCATGAAGGCCGGCCCGACCATCTGCATCACCGCTTCCTGCTGCGAGAAGTCGATATGCTGGCCCTGGCCCGTGCGCTCCCGTCCTGCCAGCGCGGCGAGCACGGCGAAGGCACCCATGATGCCGTTGAACGGATCGGCGAAGGCGTTCTCGAACGGGACCGGCGGTCCGCCGGCGTAGCCGGTGATGCTGTCGAGACCGGTCAGGCTGCTGAGGCTCAGGCCGTAGGTCCGCACCGACTGCAGCGGACCGTTCAGGCCCGCCGCCGGCATCGACAGCATGACGAGGCCCGGTCGCACCTGGCACAGCGCCGCATAGTCGAGGCCGAGCGCCGTCATCGCTCCGGGACCGAAGTTCTCGACGACGACATCACAGACCGCGACCAGCCGGAGCGCGAGATCGCGTGCCTCGGGTGTCTTCAGGTTCAGCGTGACGCTGCCGTTGCCGGCCCAGCCGGCATGATTCGACAGGCTGCGGTCCGGGTCGCGCACGCCGCCGGCGAACGGCGGCAGCATGCGCAGCAGGTCGACGCGGGCCCGCGATTCGATCTTCAAGACCTCGGCGCCGAGGAAGCCGAGCGTCTGGCCGACCACCGGCCCGGCCCAGACCCAGCCGAAGTTCGCGACCCGCAGCCCCGCGAGCGGTAAAGCGCGGCCGCTCCCATCCGGCGCCGGCGTCGTCACAGGACCCCCGCGGCGCGCAGGCGCTCGAGCTCGCCGTCATCGAGCCCGAGCCAATCGCGGTATACCTCGCCGTTGTGCTCGCCAAGCAGCGGCGCCGGCCGGCCGGGCTGCAGTTCGCTGCCCTGCAGCCGGAACGGAGCGCCGAGGGTGCGCACCCGGCCGAGCGCGGGGTGTTCCAGTTCAACGATGCAGCCGCGCTCGCGCAGGTGCGGGTGACCGGCCACCTCGGCCACCGTGAACACCGCCGTCACCGGCACGCCCTCGGCCTGGCAGCGTTCCATGATCTCCCACTTGCTGTGCGCGCGGGTCCATTCGGCGAGCAACGGGTACATCGCATCGGCATTCTGCGCGCGCATCTGCAGGTCGCGGAACGGTTCCGCTTCGGCCCACGCCGGACTGCCCATCGCGCGCACCAGGCTCTGCCACTGCGCATCCTCGATCGCGAGGATCCAGGCGTGACCGTCGCGGCACGGCAGGATCGTCGCCGGCGCCCGCAGCGACATGCCGACGCCGGTGCGCCGGTCGAAGGTGCCGGAGAGCGCCACTGCCCCGATGTTCTGGCTGCCGGTGAAGGTCGCGGCGATCACCTCGGCGCAGGCGACGTCGAGCTGCTGTCCGCCGCCGGCCGCGCGGCGGCCGAGCAGCGCCGCGAGACCCCAGGCGGCGCCGGCGGCGCCGCCGAAGAAATCCGCGGCGAAGGTGCCGTGCTCGAGTGGCGCCTCGCCGGGCCGTCCGCAGTAACGGCTGCCCGCGGCGGTCAGGTGGAACGCGTTGAGGTCGCAGCCGTTCCAGTCGCGGTACGGCCCGGTCTGCCCGAACGGCGTGATGGAGATCATCACCAGGTCCGGATTGCGCTGTGCCAGCGTCGCGTAGTCGAGCCCCAGGTCGCGCAGCTGCGGCGGCAGGTGGTTATCGATGAGGACATCGGCGCGGCTCGCCAGCTCGAGCAGCAGCTCGCGACCGGCGGCCCGCGCCCAGTCGAGCGTGACGCCGCGCTTGCCGGTATTCAGGAAGAAGTACAGGCCGCTCTTCTCCGGGTCGGGCACATCGCCAGGGAACGGTCCCCACTGGCGGGCTACATCTCCGGTCCGCGGCGGCTCGACCTTGATGACGTCGGCACCCTGGTCGGCAAACAACCGGGCGCACCAGGGCGCCGAGACCGCCTGCCCCAGGTCGATGACCTTGAACCCGCCGAGCGCTCCGCTGGTCACCGGCGACCCGTCACGTTCAGCGCCCCCGGAAGTCCGGCGGGCGCTTCTGCAGATAGGCGTTGAAGCCCTCGCGGAAGTCCTCAGAGCGCATCAGCGGCAGCATCTGCAGGTAGGCCCGGTCGATATGGGCGCCGAGGTCCTCGTTGAGCCCGGCGCGAAACAGGCGCTTCGCCGCCTGTACGGCCAGCGGCGCGCAGCCGGCGATCTCTTCGGCCAATGCGCGCGCAGCCCCTGGCAGTGCCTCGGCCTCGACCACGTGATCGACGATCCCCAGCTCCAGCGCCTGTGGTGCCGTCAGCGTGCGACCGGCAAATACGAGCTCCGCAGCCTTCGACCACCCGAGCAATCGCGGCAGGTACCAGGTGCCGCCGGTCTCCGGCAGGATGCCGCGGCGCGTGAACGCGGCCGCCAGCCGCGCGTGACTGGCCGCGAAGCGGATGTCGCAACCGAGCGCGAGATCGAGGCCGAAGCCGGCCGTGCCACCATTGATCGCGCAGATCACCGGCTTGTCCAGCCGGTGCAGCACCAGCGGCGCGAAGTCGCGCTCGACCAGCGTCGCGGTGAGCTGGAAGCCGCTCTTCGCGACCCCCTCCTCGCTCGCCGCGTCCTCGAGGTCGAGCCCGGCGCAGAAGGCCCGCCCGGCACCGGTCAGCACGACCACGCGCACCGCGGGGTCACTACCCGCCTCGAGCAGCGCCGCCGATAGCGCCGCCAGCATCGACTGCGAGATCGTGTTCATGCGTTCGGGACGGTTCAGCGTCAGCGTCAGGATGGCGCCGTCGCGCTCGCTCAGGACATCAGTCATCGCATCCCCCTCCATTGCGCGCGGTGGTCACGGCTGGTGCAGGCGCCGGACCGTGTCGCGCATGCGCTCCGGATCCTGGCGCGCCTCGTCCACCAGCACCAGTGTGATCGTGTCGAACAGGCCGTCGGCCCGGGCGCGGATCGCCTCTGCCAGCCGGTCGTAGGTGGAGCTGATCGCCCACTCCTCGAGCATTTCGTCGGTGATCAGCGCCGGCATCTCGGCCCAGCGGCCGGCCACCGAAAGCTCGTGCAGCCTGGCGCCGGTCTCCTCCCAGCCATGGTGCACGAGCACCGCGTGATAGGTCCGCGAAGAGGCATAGAAGGAGATCTGCCTGCGCAGCGCCTGGCGCGCCAGCTCGACCTCGGCCTCGTTGCGCCCGAGCGCCATGAACGGCGCACCGACCAGGTCCAGTGCACTCCGGGGTCGCCCGGACGCCGCGAGGCCGGCGGTGATGGCTGGCAGCAGCACCTCGCGCGTGAAGCGGAAGGTCGCGATCGGATGCAGGCGCAGGCCATCGCACAGTTCGCCGGAGAGTCTCGCCATGTAGGTGTTGACCGCCGCGATGTACAGCGGCAGCTGCGGATGGGCGATCGGGCCCGGATTGAAGAACGGCGACATCAGCGTGAAGCGGTAATGCTCGCCCTCGAACCAGCTCGGCGAGCGGGGATTCTGGAACGTCCGGAAGATCGCCTGCAGGCACAGCAGGTACTCGCGCAGGCGCGGCCCTGGCGGCCCGGTCCACGCGGTCGAATAGCGCCGCTCGACGTGCCCCTTGACCTGCGTGCCGAGACCGAGATTGAACCGGCCGCCGGAGAAATGCTGCAGGTCCCAGGCCATCTGCGCCGTGACCAATGGGCTCCGCGGGAAGGCGATCGCGACATTGGTCCCCATCGTCAGGTGCCGGGTGTTCGCCGCCGCGATCATGCACGGCAGGAAGGCGTCGTGTCCGGCCTCGGCGGTGGTGATGCCGTCGAAGCCGAGCTCCTCGAGCAGCGCGGCGCGCGCGGCGATGTCCTGCAGCGTGACGCTGGCCTGGCCCGCGGCGGCGTATTGCTGGGTATCGGGACCGAAGAGGGTCGCTTCGACGCGCAGGGCCATGGTGGATTCTCCAGCGGCAGGGAGGACCGAAGCTAGCCGGGGCGCACCGGCGCTGCATCGTCCACGAGGACTATTCAGCGCCAGCGCCAGCTCGTGCCAGCGGGCCCGTCCTCGAGTACGACGCCGTGCGCAGCCAGCTCATCGCGGATCCGGTCCGAACCGGCAAAGTCGCGGGACTTGCGTGCCGCGCTGCGCCGCGCAACCAGCGCGTCGATCGCCGCCGGTTCGAGCCGCTGTGGCTCGCTGCCGGCCGCCGCCATCAGCTCCGAGCGGGTGGCGAGCCAGCCCTCAGGGTCGTGCTGGAGCAGGCCGAGGACGGCTCCGAGCGCCCGCAGCTCGGCGGCGAGCGGGCCCGCCCGCGCGGCATCGCCGGCGGCCCGCGCGATGTTCAGCGCGCGCGCACCCGACTGCAGCGCGGCGAGCGCCTCCGGCGTGTTGAAATCATCGTCCATGGCCGCGCGGAACGCCGCCGTCGCCGCGCCGGGCTCGTACGCCGCGGCCGGGTTCACGCCGCGCAGCGCCAGGTAGAGCCGCTGCAGCGCGGCATCCGCCTGGCGCACGTTGTCCTCGGTGTAGTTGATCGGACCGCGATAGTGGCTCGCGAGCAGGAACGCGCGCAGCACTTCCGGACGCAGGCGCGGCAGCACCTCACGCACGGTGAAGAAGTTGCCGAGCGACTTCGACATCTTCTCGTCATTCAGGCGCACGAAGCCGTTGTGCATCCAGACATTGACGAACGGGCTGTCGCAGGCCGCGCAGGTCTGCGCAATCTCGTTCTCGTGGTGCGGGAAGCGCAGGTCGGCGCCGCCGCCATGGATATCGAAGTGCACCCCGAGCAGCGCAACCGACATCGCCGAGCACTCGATGTGCCAGCCCGGCCGGCCCGGCCCCCACGGCGAGTCCCACGCGGGCTCGCCAGGCTTGGCGCGCTTCCATAACACGAAATCCAGCGGATCGCGCTTGTGCGCATCGACCTCGACCCGCGCGCCGGCGCGCAGATCCTCGAGCTTCTTGCCGGACAGGCGGCCGTAGCCGGCGAAGCTGGACACGGAGTACAGAACGTCGCCGCTGTCGCTGACATAGGCGTGGCCGCGCCCGATCAGCGTCCCGATCATCGCGATCATCTGCGGCATGTAGGCAGTCGCGCGCGGCTCGTGGTCCGGCAGCAGGATGCCGAGCGCGGCGAAGTCCGCGTCCGCCGCCCGGATATAGCGCTCCGTCAGGACCCGGTAGTCCTCGCCCTGCTCGCGCGCGCGCTGGATGATGTTGTCGTCAATATCGGTGATGTTGCGGACAAAAGTAACCCGATAGCCGCTCGCCTGCAGCCAGCGGCGCACGACATCGAAGGCGATCTGCGAACGGGCGTGACCGACGTGGCAGTAGTCATAGACGGTCATGCCGCAGACGTACATGCGCACCTGGCCCGGCACCAGCGGCCGGAACTCCTCCTTGCGCCCGGTCAGCGAATTGAAGATCAGCAGCATCGGGATTCCTTCAGCGTGAGCGGGCGAGTTGTGCCAGGCGCTCCTGTACCAGCGGGACCGGGATCGCCGCGAGCAGGGGCCCGAGTTCTGGTCCGTCCAGACGGCCGGTCAACGCAGCGCGCAGCGGCCGGAACAGCGCCGCGCCGCGGTGCCCGGTCCGGGCCTGCAGTGCCGCTGCCAGCCGCTTGAGATCCGGGCCGGTCTCTGCAAAGACCTCCGCCGCCGCGGCGAAGAACTCCGCCCCGGCCGCAACGAGCGCCTGCCGCGCCTCGTCCGTCGGTGGCTCCGGCTGGCCCCGCAGCACGGCGAGCCAGGGAGCCGCCTCGGCCGGGAAGCGCACGTTGCGGACGAGCAGTGCCGCGAGCGTCGCGCGCTCGCCGGCCGTGCAGTCGACCGGCAGCCCCGGAGCCAGCCAGGATGCCGCCGCTGCGGGCGACAGGCGCTTCACGGCCTCGCGCTGCCAGTGATCGAGCTGTGCCGGATCGTAGTGCGCCGGGGCGCGCCCGAGGCGCCCGGCAGCGAAGCACTGCGGGAAATCGCCGGGTTCCACCCAGGCATCGGGCGCCCCCGTGTGCCCCAGTCGCAGCAGGTAGTTACTGACCGCACCGGGCAGGTAGCCCCGCGCACGCAGCTCTGCCAGCGTGACGCTGCCGCGTCGCTTCGACAGCGGTGCGCCGCCGGAGTCGACCAGCAGTGGCAGGTGCCCGTACTGCGGTGGGGGCAGGCCGAGCGCATCGAGCAGCAGCAACTGGCGCGGCGTGTTGCTCAGGTGATCCTCGCCGCGCAGCACCTGGGTCACACCCATCAGCGCATCGTCCACGGCATTGCAGAAGAAGAACATCGGGCCACCATCGGCGCGGCGGATCACGAAGTCGCCGAGTTCGGACGCCGCAATGGCCTGCGGCCCGCGCACCAGGTCATCGAAGCTCACGATGCGGTCGTCCGGCACCCGGAACCGCAGGACCGGTACCGTATCCCGGGGAGCGGCATTGCGGCAGGTGCCGGCGTAGCGCGGTGGCAGACCCGCCGCGAGGCGCGTGCGGCGGGAAACCTCGAGTTCCGCGGGCGTGCAGTAGCAGGGATAGGTGTGCCCCGCATCGAACAGCCGCTGGTAGAGTCCGGAATAGATCTCCCCGCGCTGTGACTGCCGGTAGGGCCCGCGCTCGTCCTCGCGGTCGGGACCGGCGTCCCAGCCAATGCCCAGCCAGCGGAGGTCGTCCATCTGCCCGGCCACGTAGGGATCGGCGTCGCGCCCGCGATCAGTGTCCTCGACGCGCAGCAGGAAGCGCCCACCCCGGGCGCGCGCATACAGGAAGGCAAACAGCGCAGTCCGGGCGTTACCGAGATGCAGCGCACCGGTCGGGCTGGGGGCAAAGCGGGTGACGGGGGCGGCGTTCATCGGGTGCCCAGTCTACGGGATCGCACCCGGGGTCTCACGCGCCGCAATGCGCTAAGATCTGCGCATGGCACGCCTGCTGATCGCCGCATTGGCCATCCTCGTCCCCTGGGCCGCGACGCCGCAGCCGGTCTCGTCGCTGACTCCGCAGGTGCAGATCGAGACCAGCCACGGCAGCTTCGTCGTCGAGCTGGACACGGTGCGCGCGCCGCTCTCGGCCGAGAACTTCCTGCGCTATGTGCGGGACCGTCACTACGACGGCACGGTGTTCCATCGTGTGATTCCCGGCTTCGTCGTCCAGGGCGGCGGCTTCGGCACCGATTTCGCGCCGCGCGAGCCCCGCGCCCCGATCCCCAACGAGAGCGGCAACGGCCTGTCGAACCGGCGCGGCACACTCGGCCTCGCGCGCACCGACAGCCCGCACTCGGGTGCGGCACAGTTCTATGTCAACCTCGCGGACAACGCCGGCCTCGACCCGCTGCCGTCGCGCTGGGGCTTCGCCGTGTTCGGCCGCATCGTCGCCGGCATGGACACGCTGGACCGGATCGCCTACCTGCCGACCGGCACGCTGCCGGCCATCGGCCCGGATGTTCCGCTCGAGCCCGTAGTGCTGCTGCGCGCATTCGTGCTGGATGGGGTCACCACGCCGCCGGCGGCTGCAGCCCCGGTCGCACCGCCGGCGGAGCCGGACAGCCCAGAGTGAGCACCTGGTTCGTCTCCGACCTGCACCTCGACCCGCGGGTGCCGGAGATTGCCGCCCGCTTCCTGCGATTCCTCGCCGGACCGGCGCGGGGAGCCCGCGCGCTGTACCTGCTCGGCGACCTGTTCGAGGCCTGGCTCGGCGACGACGATCCGGAACCGGCCCACCGGCAGGTCAGCACGGCCCTCGCCGCACTCGCCCGGCGCGGCACGCTGGTCGCCGTGATGCCGGGCAATCGCGACTTCCTGCTCGATACTGGCTTCTGCGCTGCAGCGGGCGCCGTGCTGATCGAGGATCCCTCGCTGCTCGAGATCGGCGGTGAGCGCGTGCTGCTGAGCCACGGCGATGGACTCTGCGTCGATGACCCGGGTTACCAGCGGCTGCGGTCCCTGGTCCGGGACGCCCGCATCCGCAGCAGCTGCGCGGCGCTGCCGCTCGGCAGCCGGAGGCGGCTGGCCAAACAGGCTCGGTCCGGCAGTCGCGCGCATCTCGCCGTGGCCGACCCGTACATTACCGACGTCAACCAGGCCGCGGTCGAGTCGCTGCTGCGCGCCGCCGGCGCCGCAACGCTGATTCACGGCCACACCCACCGGCCGGCGATCCACCATTTCGACCTGGACGGCCGGCCGTGCACCCGGATCACGCTCGGCGACTGGCACCACGGCGCGGCCGTGCTGCACTGGGTCGGCGGGAAGTACCGCCTGCAGCCGGCCCTGGAGTGACCGGACCCTCAGCCGCGCCGGTTCGCCGCGCGCTCGGTCTCGTCGCGCTCCAGCTCCCGGACGGCATCGACCAGCCGGTCCGCGCTCGCGTAGCGGCGCTGCGGATCCTTGGCGATGCAGTTGTACAGGATCGGCTCGAAGCGCTTGAGCTCGGCGGGCAGCTCCGGCAGGGGCGAGTTCGCGTGCTTGTAGATGACCTGCATCGAGGTGCCGGCGACATACGGCTTACGGCGCATCAGCATCTCGTAGAAGATGACCCCGAGGCTGTAGATATCGCTGCGTTCGTCGGTCTCGCGGCCATGGCCCTGCTCCGGGCTCATGTAATACGGCGTACCGAAGATCGCGCCACTGTCGGTGATCGCGGCATCCAGCTCGAGCTGCTTGGACAGGCCATAGTCGATCAATACGACCGAGGACTCGTCGCGCAGCATCACGTTGCCCGGCTTGAGATCGCGATGCAGCACGCCAGCCGAATGCAGCACCTTCAGCGCCTCGGCCATCTGGCGCAGGTAGCGCAGCGCCTGCAGCGGCGTGATTCCGGCCTTGATCTGTGCCCGCAGGTCACCCAGCGGGAAGTACTCCATCACGATGAAGGCCTGGTCGTCGCTGACGCCGAAGTCATGGATGCGCACGACATTCGGGTGCACGATCGCTGCGGCGATCTGGTATTCGCGCAGGAACCGGTCAAAAGTGGCGGCACCCGCGGCACTCTCCGGCGGCTGGCGCAGCACCTTGAGCACGACCTGCGAGCCGTCGCGCTCGTTGATCGCGAGATACACCGAGGAGGCCGGTGTCTCCACGAGCAGGTTGACACAGCGATAGCCACGGACCACCAGGTCGCCGAAGCGCGCGTCGCGCCGGGGTTCTTCCGGGCGCACCGCCGGCGGCACCGCCTGGCCGCGGCGAGCCGGAGCGGCGCGCAGCGCGGCAATCAGCTCGCCGTGGTCGATCTTGCGCTTCGACAGGCAGGCCATCGCCCCGGCCGCGAGCGCCGCGTCGCACGCTGCCGGGGTCGGCTCCGACAGCAGGTAGATGACCGGCGGAAAATCGTGACGCCGGCAGAGGTCGCGCAGCCAGTCCAGGCCGCTGCCGCCGCCCGGCGAATCGTCGAGCAGCACCGCATCGTAGGCGCTGCCGGCGAAATCAGCCGGCAGCGGCCCGCGGGCGACCGGATCGTATTCAACGATCGTCGGCCCCTCGAACCCAGTGCTCACATGCTGGGCCAGCAACCGCCGGTACGGCTCCTGGTCATCGATGATCAGTACCCGGACGCTCATGCGTTGATTCTAACCCGGCGAGCCCCGGTTTCCGTCATCCGGCGCGGGCGGTGCGGCCGCCCTGCAGGTCGAGCAGCCGCTGCGCGCGCACTCCGTCGGAGCGCTCGAGTTCGAGCCTGGCCAGGTACTCCGGGGTGACGTCCCCGGTGACGTACTGCCCGGAAAAACACGAAGTATCGAACTCGACGATGTGCGCATCGTCATGCCGGCAGGCGGCGACCAGGTCACCGAGATCCTGGTAGACCAGCCAGTCAGCGCCGATGATCCCGGCGATCTCGTCCTCGCTGTGGCCCGCGGCGATCAGCTCGCTGGCCACCGGCATGTCGATGCCGTACACGTTCGGGAAGCGTACCGGCGGGGCTGCCGAGGCAAAGCCGACCTTGCGCGCCCCGGCCTCGCGCGCCAGCTCGATGATCTGCGCCGAGGTCGTGCCGCGGACGATCGAGTCGTCCACCAGCAGGACGCTGCGGCCGCGGAATTCGAGGTCGATCGCATTCAGCTTGCCGCGCACCGAGCGCCGGCGCTCGGCTTGCCCGGGCATGATGAAGGTGCGCCCGATATAGCGGTTCTTGACAAAGCCCTCGCGGTACTTGAGGCCGAGCGCCAGCGCGAGCTGCAGCGCGCTGGTGCGGCTCGTGTCGGGGATCGGGATCACGACGTCGATGTCGGGCTCCGGGTGCAGCCGGGCAATCTTCTCGGCCAGCTTCTCGCCCATGCGCATCCGGGCCTTGTGCACCGAGATGTTGTCGATGATCGAGTCCGGCCGCGCAAAATACACGTACTCGAAGATGCACGGCGCGTGGCGCGGGCTCGGTACGCACTGGCGCGACTGCAGCCGGCCCTGCAGGTCCACGAAGATCGCCTCCCCCGGCGCCACGTCACGGACCCGCCTGAAGCCCAGCATGTCGAGGGCGACGCTTTCCGAGGCCAGCATCCACTCGGGGCCGCGCGGGGAGTCGCGGCGGCCGAGCACCAGCGGGCGGATGCCGTTCGGGTCGCGAAACCCGACGATACCCTGCCCGACCACGAGGGCCACGACCGCATAACCGCCGCGGCAACGGCGGAACACGGCCTCGAGCGCCCGGAACAGGTCCGCCGCCGCGGGCCGGGCGACGCTGGCACGCTGCAGCTCGCTCGCGAACACGTTCAGCAGCACCTCGGAGTCGGAGCGCGTGTTCAGGTGGCGATGTTCCTCGGCTGTGAGCGCATGGGCCAGCTCACCGGCGTTGGTCAGGTTGCCGTTGTGGCCCAGTCCGATGCCGAAGGGCGCATTCACGTAGAACGGCTGCGCCTCGTCGACGGAATCGCTGCCGGCCGTCGGGTAGCGCACGTGACCGATGCCCGCATTGCCCTCGAGCTGCAGCATGTGGCGCCGCTGGAAGACGTCCTGCACCAGGCCCGCATCCTTGCGCACGTGCAGCGCACCACCGTCCAGGGTCATGATGCCCGCGGCGTCCTGGCCGCGGTGCTGCAGCACGGTCAATGCATCATAGATCCGCTGGTTGACCGGCGCGGTTCCGACGATGCCGACGATGCCACACATCGGCTCAGCGCCCGTCGTCCCGGACCTGTTCCAGGAGTTCCCGCGCCGATGGCTCGGCGTAGCGTTCGAGCCAGTTCGCCACCGTCTCGGCCACCGGCATCGAGCGCGTGCGGCTCCACCACTCCTCGCCGTCGAGATTCACTGCCCGGCCGGCGACCACCAGCAGGCCGATCACGATCACGCCGCGCAGCAGGCCGAACAGGCTGCCAAGCACGCGGTCGATCGCGCGCAGCCCGGCCGCGCGCTTCGCATAATGAGCGGCGATGACCCCGATCGCGGTACCCACCAGCAGGACCAGGAACAGCACGGCGATGCGCCCGGCCCATTCGCGCACGCCTGGCTCGGCCAGCGTGCCGCCCAGCCACGGATGCAGCAGGTAGCTGAAACGCCAGGCCAGCCACAGGCCCACGAGCCAGGTCAGCAGCGAGATGGACTCGCGGATGAAACCCCGCAGCGCTCCCAGGACCAGGGACACCAGCAGGATGATCGTGAACAGGTAATCGGCGCCGTACATCAGCTCAGGCTCCCACTGCGGCGCCCGCATTCTAGCCGATCGCGACTGGCCTCGCCGCGCCGCCGGTCACGGATGCGGTGCGACGACTGCGGTGTGACCGGCCTTGCGCAGGCGTTCGGCCAGGGCCTGCGCGCGACTCCGGTCGCTCTCCGGCCCGACGCGTACGCGGTAGAGGACCTGGCCACCGGCCCGATATTCGAATACAAACGCGGAATAGCCCTGGTCGCGCAGCTCGCTGACCCACTCATCCGCCCGGCCCCGCGTCTTGAATGCACCGAGCTGCACGGCGTAGGCCGGCGGCGGCGCCGCGGGCGCTTCGGCCTCCGGCTCGGCCGGCAACGACGGGGGGACGGCCGGCACCTCGGCGGGCGTCGGCGAAGGTTCGGGTGCGGCCGGCAGCTCTGGTTCCGGTACCGGCTGTTCCAGGGCCGGCGCCGGCGTCGCATCGAGCACGATCTCGATGCCGGCTGGCTCCGGCTCCGGGGCAGTCTCCGGCACGGGGGCGCGCCCGGTCAGCACCGCTGGCACCAGCAGCACGACCACGACGACCAGAACCAGCGCGCCGATCAGGCGCTCGCGCAGACGGATATCCACGGGGGCATTCTAAACGCGCGGCGCGCTCAAGGCTCGCAACCCAGCCAATCGAGTGCCGGTCCCACGGTGTGAAACGATCCGAAGACCAGGATCCGGTCGCTGCCCGCGGTCCGCGACAGCGCCCGCATACAGCCCGCCGATACGCTCGCGGCCACGCCCACGGCCGCCCCTGGGCACAGGGCCGCGACCCGGGCCGCGAGTTCAGGAGCGGCCCGCGCGCGCGGGCTGTCGGGAGTGACCACTGTCCAGTCCTGGACCTGTGGTGCAACCGCGGCGACGATGCCATCCATGTCCTTGTCCGCAAGGATTCCGCACACCGCCAGCGTACGTCCGGCGACCGGGCGCGCGGCGAGGCTGGCGGTGAGGGCTTGCGCGGCATCCGGGTTGTGCGCCACGTCGAGGATCCAGTCCCGATCGTGCGCCCGCAGGCACTGGAAGCGCCCGGCGAGGCGCACGCCGGTGAGTCCCGCTCGCACCGCAGCGTCTGGAACCAGTAAAGTCGGCTCCACCGCCTCGAGCACTGCGAGCGCGGTGGCCGCATTGCCAAGCTGGTGTGCACCAGCGAGTGTCGGCAGCGGCAATTCCCGGCGGCGCGAGCCAAGTCCCACGTAGTCCCAGCCGTCAGGTCGCTCGACGAAGTCGAAATCGACACCGAGCCGTCGCAGGCGCGCACCGCGCGCATCGGCGGCCCGGACGAGACCGGGGGACAGGCTCCGGGCACCGAAGATCGCCGGCCGGTCGCGCCGGAAGATGCCGGCCTTCTCGGCGCCGATTTCATCGAGGCTGTGGCCGAGCCACTCCTGGTGATCGAGGCCGACCGAAACCACGGCCGCGACGTCCGCATCGAGGACATTGACGGCATCGAGGCGCCCGCCCAGGCCCACCTCGAGCACCGCCACCTCGACCCGCTCCCAGGCGAAACAGACGAGTGCCGCCAGCGTGTTCCACTCGAAGAAGGTCAGGGCCAGGTCGCCGCGCGCAGCGTCGATGCGCGCGAAAGCCTCGACCAGCAGCAGGTCATCCACTGCCCGGCCACGCACCCGGATGCGCTCGTTGTAGCGCCGCAGGTGCGGCGACGTGAACAGGCCGGTCTCATAGCCACCGGCCAACAGCATGGCCTCGATAGTCGCCACGACGGAGCCCTTGCCGTTGGTGCCGCCAATGGTCAGGACCACCGGTGGGCGCGCCAGTCCGAGCCTCCGGTGGACGGCAGCAATGCGCTCGAGCCCGAGGTCCATCTGGAGCGGGTACCCGGCTTCCTGCCACGCGAGCCAGGCAGGCAGCGTCGGGAATCTCACGGAACCCCGCGGGAGCAGGCCGGCCAGGCCATCGTCGTCAGCTGGCGGCCGGCAGCCGGAGCAGCAAACGCAGCAAGGCGGCGATCCGCACGCGCAGATCGCGTCGGTCGACGATCAGGTCGAGCGCGCCGTGCTCGAGCAGGAATTCGCTGCGCTGGAAGCCCTCCGGCAATGTTTCCCGCACGGTCTGCTGGATCACGCGGGGGCCGGCAAATCCGATCAGTGCGCGTGGCTCGGCGATATTGACGTCGCCCAGCATCGCAATACTGGCCGAGACGCCACCGGTCGTCGGGTCGGTGAGCACGGACACGAACGGCAGGCGTGCGCGCGCGAGTTCGGCCAGCGCTGCGCTGGTCTTCGCCATCTGCAGCAGCGACAGCAGGCCCTCCTGCATCCGCGCACCGCCACTGGCGGCAAAGCAGATGACCGGTCGGCGTTCCGCGAGCGCACGCTCGACACCGAGCACGAAGCGCTCACCGACGGCCGAACCCATGGATCCACCCATGAAGGCGAATTCGAAGGCGCCGGCGACGACCTCGATGCCCTCGACCCGGCCAGCGATCACGATGAAGGCGTCGTGCTCGCCCACGGCCTTCTGCGCAGCGACCAGCCGATCGCTGTAGCGCCGGCTGTCGCGAAACCGCAGCGGATCGCCGGGGTTGATCCCGGCGGCGATTTCGGTCGCGTCGTCGGCGTCCAGAAAACGCGCCAGTCGCTCCCGGGCGCCGATCCGCAGGTGATGCGAGCACTTCGGGCACACCTGCAGGTTGCGCTCGACTTCCGGGCGATACAGCACCGAGTCACAGGCCGGGCACTTCATCCACAGGCCCTGCGGCACGGAGCGCGTGCGGCGCTCCGTGGTGATACGCGACGGGATGATCTTCTCGAACCAGGTCACTGCGTCCACCCTGCGATCAGTCCAGCGATCATAGCCGATGGCTGCAGCCCGGCAAGGTCGGGCAGGCGCACGTTGTCCGGGTAGCGTACGTCAACCAGATACAGGCCGGCCGCCGGCGCTGTGATGCCGCCGTGGCCGCGATCCCGCCCGGCCAGCACCGTGGCAACCCAGGCCGGCGGCCGGTCACCGGCACCGACGGCGAGCAGGGCTCCGGCGATGTTGCGCACCATGTGGTGCAGGAAGGCGTTGGCCGTCACTTCGATCGTGACGAACGGTCCGTGCGCGAGCACCTGGATCGCCTCCAGCCGCCGCACGGCGCTCGGTGCCTGGCAATCGGCGCTGCGAAACGCCGAGAAATCGTGTTCGCCCACGAGGGCCTGCGCGGCCTCGTGCATGCGGGGAGCATCGAGCGGCGCGCGCACGTGGCAGACCCGTGCGTGCAGCAGCACCGGCCGGGTACGGCTGTGCAGGATCAGGTAACGATAGGTGCGGGCGATGGCACTGTAGCGCGCGTGGAAATCATCGGCGACGGACGCGGCCCAGCGCAGGGCAACGTCCGTCGGCAGATGGCGGTTGGCACCCAGTACCCAGCCGTGCAGCGGGCGCACGGCGCTGGTATCGAAATGAGCGACCTGTCCGCTCGCATGGACACCGGCGTCCGTGCGGCCGGCGCAGACGACGGTGACCGGGTGTGCTGCCACGGCTCCCAGCGCGCGCTCGACCTCCGCCTGCACGGTCAGGCGCTCGCGCTGGGCCTGCCACCCGGCGTAGCGCGTGCCGTCGTACTCGACGCCTACGGCAATGCGCCGCGACGCCCCGCTCACGCGCCAGGAAGCGAATCGATCAGCCGCCGTGCCTCCGTCTTCTGCGAGACGCTGCCCTCGGCCAGCACTTCCTGCAGGATGCTGCGGGCCCCTTCCGGATCACCCATGTCCATGTAGGCCCGCGCGAGATCGAGCTTGGTGCCCACCTCGCTCATCGTCACCGGATCCAGATCACCGAGCCCCGGCAGGTCCTCGAACGCCATGCGCTCGGTCGCCGTGGCGTCGGATGCCGGGCGGGTCAGATCGGCCCCGACATCGAAGTCGACATCCGGCTGGCTGCCGCCATCCAGCGCCGGCAGCATCGCGGTTCCCTCGAAGTCCATCTCCGGCAGCAGCGAGGTGTGCTCCGGGTCGGGGACCGGTGTCTGGCGGGTGGCATCACTGCCCCGCGTGATCCGGGTCCGGTCGTCATCGAGCGCATCCGGCAGCTCACTGAGGTCGAGGCCGAGGTCGTCGATGGCCATCTCCGCCGTCGCATCCGTGCCCGTCTGCGCCCGTCCCGGTTCAGGCTGCCGGAAGCGCTCCTGCAGGGTGTCATCGATCGACAACCCCGGTATGCGCGACTCGACTGTCGTCGAATCCGCAATCGGCATCTCGATGGTCGGCATCTCGACGGTACCGGGGCTCGCAGCCCGCGGTATTTCCTTGGTGATCGCGCCCGGCGGCATCGTCGCATCACCCAGATCCAGATGGATCTCCTCGACTTCACCGGTCGGGGTGCTGGAATCGTCGTGGGCCAGCGCCTCGCCAAAATCGATATCGAGGCCGCCGTCCCCGTCCGGAGCGGAGAGGAGCTCGAGGTCGACCCGGTTCTCACCACCCTCCAGGCTGAGATCGACTCCGCCCCCGCCAGACATGGCGCCCTCGAACAGCGGATCGTCCGGAGCGATCTGGCGCCCCATGATCACGATGCGGTCCCAATCCGCACTCGCATCGATCGACTTGTGCAGATCACGCGCAACCTGCAGGAACTGGCTGGCATCGCCAGCCACGAAATGCACCTCGGCGAGCTTCAGTTTCAGGTCCGTGCGGTCCGGTTCGTTGCGCAGCGCCAGCCGGATCAGGTCCGCGGCCTGGTCGTACAGGCCATAGGCCATGTGGAAATCGGCCTCAGCCAGCGGATCGGCCTGGTCCAGGTCCAGCGCGGCCTCCGCGCTGATGGTCTCGTCGTGGACCGCCGGGCGCGGGCGCTCGGACTCAGGCTGGCGCCCGGCCGGGACGCGCTCCTCGACCACGATGTCCTGGCCCACCTCGGGAGTGGCGGCTGCGGCGCCCGCACCCGTGGCCAGGGCTCGCAGGCGCATCGTCTCGCTCGGTACCGGCGCGGTAGCCGGCACATCGAAACCCTTGAGCGCCTCGTCCAGATCCTCCTCGCGCCGCCGGCGGACGTAGCCATAGCCCAGCAGGCCACCGAGCAGCAGTGCCGCCGCGCCGAGCACGATCAGCCAGTTCTCGGTCAGCCGGGCGAAGAACGAGGGCTTTTCCGCGGCAGGCGGTACAGCCGCTGGCTTGTCCTTCGGCCCCGCGGGAGCTGCCGGTGCCGGCGCCGGTGCGCCCGCATCGTCCTCGGGAGCGACCTGTGCCTCCGTCGCCGGAGTCAGGGCCTCCGCCGCCGGTTCCGGTTCCGCTGGGGCCTCACCCTCGCCCGTGCGTCCGGCCCGCGCTTCGGCCAGTTGTCGCTGCAGGTCCGCAAGCTCCTGGTTCCGGACTTCCAGCAGGCGACGCTGCTCGTCCACCTCACGCTGCAGCTCTCCGACCCGCCCTTCGGCATCCGCCTGGGTTGCCGGAGCGCCGGGGGCCGTCGCCGCCGCTTCCTCCGGCGGGGTCACCAGGCGGAGGCGGCCCTCCTCTGGCACCGCGGACTGATCACGCCAGGCGGCTGTCTGGCGGCTGATCTCGGCCGCGGCATCCGCCGGCCCCACCGCGGCCACGTCGTCGGCCGCCGGGACCCTCAGGATCGAACCGGCGCGCAACAGGTTGATGTTGCCGTTGAAAGCCGCGGGATTGGATTGGAACAGGGCGATGGCCATCTGCTGGGTCGCGGCCCGACCACCTCCGGAAAGCGTGCCGGCGATCCCGTACAGCGTATCGCCACGCTGCACGCGATAGACCGATGAATCCTCGGCGGCAGCCGCCGGTCGGGCTTCAGCGGCCGGCGGTGGCTCACTGGTTTCGGGCTGTTGCGGGGCGGGCGCCTCGCTGCGCGGTGCGACCACCGGTGCCGCCGCGACCGCCGCTGAGGGCGGTGCGAATACCGGCGGGTCCAGCAGGACCGTGTATTCCCGCAGCAGGTGGCCGCGCGGCCAGCTCACGTCGACCAGGAAGGTCACGAAAGGCTCGGCGATCGGATCTCGCGA
Organism: Gammaproteobacteria bacterium; assembly: GCA_004297335.1. Lineage (GTDB taxonomy): Bacteria > Pseudomonadota > Gammaproteobacteria > Steroidobacterales > Steroidobacteraceae > SCUD01. The sequence continues at coordinate 7,962 of SCUD01000010.1, read as the reverse complement.
CCGGACCAGCAGGACTCCCTGGCCGTCCCGCCCATGTCCGACCCGGAACTCCAGCGAATCGAGCCAGGCCGGACGATCGAGGCCGTAGCGCTGGAAGAGTTCCCGCGCCGCCAGCTTCGCCTGCAGCGTGGACAGCTCTTCCGGCGTGGCCGCCACGAGGTCGATCTCCGCTGTCAGCGGTTCATTCAGGGATGAGGACAGCCGGATCTCGCCCAGCCCAAGCCCGAAGGCAGCCTGTGGCGCGAGCAGCAGTGCCGGTATGAGGACACGCAGTTTCCAGCTCATCGTAACTCCCAAGGCTGCGGCAACGGACGGAAAGCTGGTGACCAGGACGCCGTGCCGGCGTGATATTGGTCACAAGTCCCTGATCGCACGATGTATAGCTTACACCCGCGATTTACCAAAATCCCGTGCTGCGTCACGCATTCGCTCGCCGATCGGGCCTGGCTCAGCGCCGGCGGGTGATGTCCGGGGTCGCTGAGACCACGTCCCCGCACTGGGCCCGGTGTCGCAACCAGTGGTCCATCAGGACCAGCAGCAGCATGGCTTCGACGATCGGTACCGCCCGCAACCCGACACAGGGATCATGCCGCCCGGTCGTGACGATCGTGGTCGGCGCCCCCGTTACATCGATGGTCCGGCCAGGGATCCGGATGCTCGAGGCCGGCTTGAACGCGACGTGTACGATCAGATCCTGCCCGGTACTGATGCCACCGAGCGTGCCCCCGGAATGGTTGCTGAGAAAACCATCCGGCGAGAGCTCATCGCGATGTTCCGATCCGCGCTGTCCGGCGACGGCCACGCCGTCGCCGATCTCGATCGCGCGGGCCGCGTTGATTCCCATCATGGCAAAGGCGATGTCGGCATCCAGCCGGTCGAACATCGGCTCGCCGAGGCCGGGCGGTACACGGCGCCCGATCGCTGTGACCCGTGCGCCAATCGAGTCACCATCCCGGCGCAGCTGGTCCAGGTACCGCTCGAGCTCGGGCAGCCGGCCTGGATCCGGGCAGAACAACGGATTCGTGCGCGCCGCTGGCAGATCCACACAGTCGAGTTCATGCGGCCCGATGCGTGATACGTAGCCAGCAACTTCGACGCCGAGCCGCTGGCGCAGGTACTTGCGCGCGATGGCACCGGCGGCCACGGTTGCGACCGTAATGCGCGACGAAGACCGGCCACCGCCACGATAGTCGCGCAGGCCGTACTTCTGCTGATAGGTGTAGTCCGCGTGTCCGGGTCGGAACCGATCGCGGATCGCCTCGTAGTCACGCGAACGCGCATCGGTGTTCTCGACCAGGAGCGCAATCGGGGTCCCCGTCGTGCGGCCCTCGAATACGCCCGACAGGATCCGTGCCCGATCGGGCTCGCGGCGCTGGCTCGTATACCGCGAGGTACCGGTGCGGCGCAGTTCGAGGTCGGCCTGCAGGTCCTCCTCGGCGAGATCCAGTCCCGGGGGGCAGCCATCGACGATGGCGCCGAGCGCTGGCCCGTGGCTCTCGCCAAAGGTGGTTACGGTGAACAGGGTGCCGAAAGTGTTGCCGGACATTTTCGCTCCTTCAGCTGGCGAGGTCGGCTGCGCCGAGCAGAAATACGCCACCACCGCCGCGTTCGAACTCGAGCCAGATGAATGGCAGTCGCGGCCAGCGGCGACGAACCGCCGCCTCCGTGTCGCCGACCTCGACGACCAGGATGCCACCGGGCTGCAGGTGCGCGCGGGCGCCGGACAGGATCCGGGCCACGATGGCGAGGCCGCCCGCGGCCGCCTTCAGCCCGAGGGCCGGCTCGGCGCGGTACTCGGCCGGCAGGCCACGGTACTCGGCCGACGAGACGTAGGGCGGATTGCTCACGATGACATCGTAGCGCCGGCCAGCGAGCCCGCCATAGACATCGGACAGCACCGCGCGAACGCGCCGCTGCAGGCGATGCCGGCGGATGTTGTCGCGGGCAACCGCCAGTGCCGCTGGCGAAAGGTCAGCGGCATCGACCTGTGCGCGCGGCAATGCATGTGCCGCCGCGATCGCAATGCAGCCGGAGCCCGTACCGAGGTCGAGCACGCTCTGCACCCGGGCGGCATCGATCCAGGGCTCGAAACCGCGTTCACACAGCTCGGCGAGCGGCGAGCGCGGTACCAGCACATCCGGGGTCACGCGGATCGGATGGCCGGCGAACCAGGTGATGCCGGTCAGGTACGCCGACGGCAGCCGTTCCTCGATGCGTCGGCGGACGAGGCCGCGAACCCGTTCGCGACCGGCCGGAGTCACTGCGCGGCGGTAGGCGGCGGGCACCTGGTCGTGCCGCAGCCGCAGCGCGTGAAACACGAGCGCGGCCGCATCGTCGCGCGCGTCGGCCGTGCCGTGGCCATAATGCAGATTCGCCTGTTCCAGCTCTGCGGCTACTTGATCCAGCAGATCGCCCACCCGCCCGGCGACGGCCTTCCTGACTGCACGTTGCGCCACCAGCCCTCCCGCCCCTGCGGATCCTGCGGGAGTCTAACCGGTCACCGCACCGCGGGGGGCGACGCCCTGTGGAATAATGCCGGATCCATGAACACTGAACCCGCGCCAGCCAACTCGCCGGTTTCCCGCCGCCGGTGGCTGCCACTGCTGTTGGCTGGTGCAGCGACGGCGGGGGTCCTGGCCGCGCTCCTGCTGACGCGGTCACCGGCACCGCCGGTACTCGAGCGCGCGACGCTGCTGCACACACCACGCCCGCTGCCAGCGGTGGCTCTTGCCGATCACCGCGGAGCCGCATTCGGGACCGCGGGCCTCGCGGGACAGTGGACGCTGCTGTTCTTCGGCTTCACGCATTGTCCGGACATCTGCCCGACCACTCTCGCCACCCTGGCCGCGTCGAGCCGGCAGCTGGCTGAGTTGCCCGCCGCCGCCCGGCCGCGCATCGTGCTCGTGACCGTGGATCCCGCACGCGATACACCGGCGGCCCTCGCGGCTTACCTGGGGCATTTCGACCCGGCCTTCGTCGGCCTGACCGGCAGCCAGGAGGCCGTCGAGGAACTGGCCCGCGGGCTCGGCGCCGTCATGCAGGCGCAGCCAGCCAATGCGGACGGGAGCTACACGGTCGACCATACGGCGGCGATCTTCCTGATCGATCCGGACGCAGCGATGCGCGCGGTGTTCGGCAGCCCGCACGAGGCCGGGCTCATCGCTCGTGATTACCGGCGCATCATCGCCGCCCGGCGTTGACGAGCCCGCCACCGTGAGCGGACGCAACAATCGTGACCGGCTGTTCATCGGCTTGCAGCACCTGCTGCCGCAGCACGCGTTGTCGCGCCTGGTCCGTGCGCTGACCCGCTGTCGCATTGGCTGGGTTCGCAGCGCGCTGATCCGCGGCTTCCTGCGGCTGCATCCCGTGAACCTGGCCGAGGCCGAACATGACGCGATCCAGGCCTGGGGTTCGTTCAACGAGTTCTTCACCCGCCGGTTGCGCAGCGGCGCACGGCCGGTGGATCGGGACGTGGCTGCCGTGGTCAGCCCGACCGATGGCGTCGTGAGCCAGGCCGGCCAGCTGCGGGGTGAGGTGCTGCTGCAGGCCAAGGGGCTCGACTACAGCGCCCCGGCGCTGCTTGGCGGCGATGCCGCGCTGGCACGCGAGTTTGCGGACGGGGTGTTCGTGACGATCTACCTGGCCCCAGCGGACTATCACCGCATCCACATGCCGATCGCCGGACGGCTGCGCTGCGCGCGCCTGGTGCCGGGGGACCTGTTCAGCGTCAACGCCGCCACGGCGGCCGGCGTGCCGGGCCTGTTCTCGCGCAACGAGCGCGTCATCTGCGTGTTCGATACGGCGGCCGGCGCTTGCGTGCTTGTTCTGGTTGGCGCCCTGTTCGTCGGCAGCCTCGGCCTCGCCTGGGCCGGCGAGATCAATGCCCGGCGTCCGCGGCATATCTGCGAGCTCCCGACCCCGGATCCACCCGTCGTGCTGGACAAGGGAGCCGAGCTCGGCCGCTTCAACATGGGTTCCACGGTGATCCTGCTGCTGCCGGCCGGTCGCGCCCGGCTGGAAACCGGGCTCGCCCCCGGCCGCCGGCTGCGCATGGGCGAACGGCTCGCCACCCTGGTATGACGGACTGGCCGTGGCAGCCGGCGGCCTCGCTCGCCGTGCTGCGTGAGCGCGCCGGAATGCTGGCCCGGGTGCGCGCCTGGTTCGCCCGCGAAGGTCTGCTCGAGGTGCAGACACCGGTGCTCTCGCACGCGGCGGTCAGCGACCCGGCGCTGGAATCGATCCGCGCGCAGCCGGCCAGCGGACCGCCGCTGTTCCTGCATACCTCGCCCGAATATGCGATGAAGCGGCTGCTGGCTGCCGGCGTGGGCGACTGCTGGCAGGTCGGCCCGGTATTCCGCGATGGCGAGTCCGGGCGCCTGCACAATCCGGAATTCACGATGATCGAGTGGTATCGCACCGGCTTCGACGTGACGAAGCTGCAGCAGGATGTGGACCGGCTGCTGCGCGCGGCACTGGCGGGCCTGCGCGAGCTGGCGCCCGCTCGCTGCCTGAGCTACCGCGAGGCGCTGCTGGCGACCTGCGGCCTCGACTGGCGCGGCGCGGACGGCGCGGCGATCGCAGCGGTGCTCGCTGCACACGGCATCACGCCGGGCGGCGCTGCGGACTGGGACCGGGACACCTGGCTCGACCTGCTGATGGGGGCGGTCGTCGGGCCGCGCCTCGGGCACGACGCGCCAACCTTCGTGCGGGACTACCCGGCGAGCCAGGCAGCCCTCGCACGGCTTCGGGACGACGGCGACGGCTGGCCGGTCGGCGAGCGCTTCGAGCTGTATGTCGATGGCATCGAGCTCGCCAATGGCTTTCACGAACTCTGCGACCCGGTCGAACAGCGTGAGCGCTTCGAGCGCGATCTGCAGCAGCGGCAGCAGCGCGGCGCACCGTTGCCGCCGCTGGACGAGCGCCTGCTCGCGGCGCTCGCGGCCGGCCTGCCGGACTGTGCCGGGGTCGCGCTCGGTTTCGACCGGCTGGTGATGGTCGCTCTGCGCCTGCCGGCGCTCGCCGACGCGCTGGCCTTCCCGCTCGACCGCGCCTGAGCGCAGCGCGTACGCCGGGCGCAGGCCTACCGGACGCGCGCGATGTAGGCGCCGGTGCGGGTGTCGACCCGGATCACTTCGCCCTGGTTGACGAACAGCGGCACCTTGACGACCGCGCCGGTATCGAGCTTGGCCAGCTTGGTACCACCGGTGACCGTGTCACCGCGCATGCCGGGATCGGTCTCGACGATCACCAGTTCCACGTGCGCCGGCGGCGTCACCGTCAGCGGCTGGCCATTCCACAGGGTGACGATGCAGACCGTGCCATCCTTCAGCCACTGCGCCGCTTCGCCAACCGCAGCCTGGCCGGCGGCGTATTGCTCGAAGGACTCCGGCTCCATGAAGTGCCAGAAGTCGCCATCGGAGTACAGGTACTGCATGTCCACGTCCACGACGTCGGCCGCCTCGACCGACTCCCCGGACTTGAAGGTGCGCTCGATCACGCGGCCCGTCCTCAGGTTGCGGATGCGCACCCGGCTGAAGGCCTGGCCCTTGCCGGGCTTCACCAGCTCGTTCTCGACGATCGTGCACGGATCCCCGTCCAGCAGGATCTTCACGCCGGAACGCAATTCGCTGGTGCTGTAGCTCGCCATGGAGAGTGCCACCGGGGACCGGCTGCTCCGGTCCCACCTGGTAAAAGGCCGCGTATCATAGCTGCAAGCCGCGCGCCCGACTACCCGGCCGCCGCCGGCCGCCCGTTTCCGGAACCCGGTCGCGAAATGGGGCACCCCGTCGATGCTAGTATCTGCTCCGCCGCGGCCAGCAGGCCCCTGCGGGAGGGAACTACTTGAAGCAACCCGCTGCCGTTCCGATGATCGTGCTGACACGCAGCCAGGACCATGTCGAGGCGATCAACAAGACACTGCGCAATGCCGGTCATCCGGTCCACCTGACCTGGCTGCCGGATGCCCGTGACCTGGGCGACGTCCTGACGCAGGCCTCGGTCGAAATGCTGCTGCTGTTCGCTGACGAGGGCATCGTCGACGTTGCCAGCGCCATGGACTTCCGGGCCCGTTTCGCGCCCGATGTGCCGGTGCTGCTGGTTCGCGAGCAGCTCGACGAGGCCGCCATCGCCCAGGCACTCGCCATGGGTGCCCAGGATGCGGTCACGATGCACAATCTCGACCGCCTGCAGCGGATCGTCGGGCGCGAGCTGCGCACCTGCCGCCTTGACCGTGCGCTGGCGGCGACCCTGAACAATGCGCGCGAATACAAGCGCCAGCTGGAGCACGTCGTCGAGGGCTCGACCGATGCCATCGCCCATGTCCAGGAGGGCATTGTCGTCGACGCCAACCCGGCCTGGGTGGAACTGTTCGGCTACAGCGGTGCCGACCAGGTGGTCGGCACGCCGCTGATGGACGCCTTCGATGCCGACGATCATGCGGCGATCAAGGGCGCACTGGTGGCCTGCGTGCAGGGCAAGTGGGCCGACCACGCCCTGCGGGCCTCGGCGCTGCTGGTCAGCGGCCACACGCCGTCCCTCGAATTCCAGCTCCGGCGTGCCGAGTTCGACGGTGAACCCTGCGTGCAGGTCTGCGTGCCGGCGCGCGCCGGCAACGAAGGCGAGCTCGAGCGGCGCCTCGCCGAGGCCATGCGCTGCGACCCGGCGACCGGCTTCCTGCATCACCGCTATTTCTTCACGGAATTGCGCGAGCATCTCGAGACCCCGGGACGCGGCGGCGTGCGCGCACTCGCCTACGTCGAGCCCGACCGCTACGAGCTGGCGCTGGAGGACCTCGGGGTCATGGCGGGCGAGGACTTCCTGACCGCCTTTGCGGCGCTGCTGCGCGACCAGCTGCAACCCGGCGACCTGGCCGGGCGCCTCGGCGGGAACGGTTTCATGGTGCTGCTCGAGCGCGGCAACCACCGCGACGTCGGTGCCTGGGCCGAGCATGTCGTCCACAAGGTGGCCGCCGGTGTATTCCAGGTCGGCACGAAATCGCTGTCGACGACCTGTACCGTCGGGCTCGGCCCGGTACCGGGCGGTGTCCGGGAGCCGGAGGGTCCGGCGGCTGATGCCTTCAAGGCCAACCGGCAGGGCCGCGGGCTGGGCGGTAATCGAGTGCAGTTGCTGGAGCAGACCGGCGCGATGCTGCGCCTGCAGGACCAGGACCAGTTGTGGGTCGGCCGCATCCGCAGCGCACTGCGCGATGGGCGCTTGCGCCTGGTGCAGCAGCCGATTGCGAGCCTGGTCGGGGACGACGCCGGCATGGTCGATACCGTGGTGCGCCTGCTCGATGAGGACGGCCACGAGGTCCTGCCATCGGAGTTCATGCCGGCCGCGGAACGCAACGACCTGATGCGCGGCATCGACCGCTGGGTCATCGATGCCGTGCTCACGCTCGCCGCCGGACAGGAGTCCGGCGCGCTGTTCGTGCGCCTCTCCCGGGACTCGCTTGCCGATGCCACGCTGCCGGCCTGGATTGGCGAGCGCCTGCAGGCGGTGAAGGTGGAGCCCCGACGACTGGTATTCCAGATCCGGGAGGAAGCGGTCGGCCAGCAGCTGCGCGAGACAGTCGCACTGCAGGATGCGCTGCACAGTCTCGGTTGCCGCCTCGCGCTCGAGGGTTTCGGTCTCGGCCATGATTCCGACCAGCTGCTCCGGCACCTGAGTCCGGATTTCGTGAAGATCAACGGCGCGCTGCTGCAGGGCCTGGCGGCCGACCAGGAGAAGCAGCATCGCGTCAAGGCGCTGGTCGAGCTGGCGCATGCCCGCAAGGCGATCACGATCGGCGAGCGGGTCCAGGACGCCAACACGATGGCTGTGCTGTGGCAGCTCGGCGTCGAGTTCGTCCAGGGCTACTTCGTCAACGCCCCGGAGGACGTCGTCCTCGGCTGAGCGGCGTTGCCGGCGCGGGCCGCAGCCGGAGCAGGCGAGGCAGCCGGGGGCCCGCGCGCTCGTGCCGCC
>SCUD01000082.1 GCA_004297335.1 Gammaproteobacteria bacterium | reverse complement strand
TCGCGGGTCCAGTTCTGGTCCCAGTGCAGGACCGGGATGTAGTCCTTGGCGATCAGCACGTTCGCGAGCTTCTCGATGTAGGGCCAGACGAAACGATTCCACATCTTCGGGGACAGGAGTCCGCTCGCACCGCGCCAGCCGCCGAGCCAGACGCCGCCGATGCCGCCCTGCCGCGGTGGCGCGCGCTCCAGGTCGGCCAGCGTCTCCTCCATCATCACCTCCATCACGGCCTCGACCTTGTTCGGCATCCGCACCAGGTCCATGAAGAAGCGCTGCATCGAACGGCCGCCACACAGTGACTCGAACGGCGGCGAGGCGCTGAGCCCCTGCGCGTCGCTGATCACGACGTAGCCGCGATCCGCATAGGACTGCAGCACCCGCGAGCCGTTGGCCATCATCCAGCTCAACGTCCCGGCAAGTTCCTCTGGATCGACGACGCGCGGCAGGTAGCCGCGCTGGAAGGTCTTCCAGCCACCCTGCAGGATCTGGTCGTACTCCTCGACCTTCAGGACTTCCTCTTCCATCACCTGCCACAGCGTGTCATCGGGCAGTTCACGGCCGGGCACAGCGAGCCGTGACAGCCACAGCATGGACAGGATCGTCGTGATCCGGCCACCGACCGCAATGTTGGCGCCGTCGAGGTTGCCGATGCGGTCCATCGCGTCGAGCGTCACCTGCAGGGACGCCTCCGGATCGGCACAGAACTTCGCGATCGACATCCCCATGTACCGGGGCGCGAACGCGACCCCCATGTAGATCGCCGGAATCCGCTCCACGTTCTCCATCCGGATCGTCCTGCGGATCAGGTCCTGTCGCTGCTGCAGGATCGACTCATTGCTCATCGGCTCGCCTCCTGGGTCGAGACAATTATGGCACAACTCGCTGGCGCTTCACGTAGGCCACGGCGCCGTCCAGCGTCTGCAGCTGCGGGTAGTCCGCCTCCGGTATCTCGATCGCAAAAGCCTGGTGCAGGCCGATCGCGAAGTTCAGGAAGTCCATCGAGTCGAAGTCGAACTGGTCGCGGAAGCGGGTACCAGGCTCGACCTCGGCGGCCACGACGTCGGGCGCGACCGCCGTCAGCTCCGCGAGGACCCGGGTCCGTATCTCGTTTTCATTCACAGCTTTTCGGGCTCCTGCAGCAGGCGGCCGATCGCCTGCAGGAACAGCGCGCCGCAGTGACCATCGCTGGCGCGATGATCGGCGGCAAGGCTGGCCGTCACCACGCGCCGGGCCACCACGGCGCCCGCCTCGACCCATGGGCGTTCGACGATGGAACCGAAGCCGACGATCGCCACCTGCGGCGGGATGATCACTGGCAGGACGACCTCGACCCCCTGCTCGCCCAGGCTGGTGACCGTCATCGTCGGGGCCGAAAGCTCGGAGGCGCGCAGGCCGCCGGAGCGGGCGCGAGCGACAAGGTCGCGCAGTTCGTGCATCAGTGCGCTGAGGTCACTGCGGTCGGCATTGCGCAGTGCCGGTGCCACCAGGCCGCCGCTGCGCAGGAACACGGCGACGCCGAGGTGGATGTCGTCGCTGTGGCGGAACCCATCCCCCGCATAAGTGCCGTTCAGCTCTGGCGCGGCCCGCAGCGCCAGTGCCGTTGCCTTCAGCAGCAGCACCGCCGGCAGAATCCGCTCGGGCAGCGGCCGCCGTGCGTTCTCCGCTTCGAGCCAGGCGAGCGCCGGCTCGACGCTGAACGTCGCGGACAGGTAGTAGTGCGGAATCTCGCGCTTCGCCCGCGACATCGCCGCGGCGATCGCCCGGCGCATGGCACCCGCGCGATCCTGCGACGCCGCCGGCGCCGCGGCGCGCTCCACATCCGCCAGCGTGATGGCGCCCTCCTCACCGCTGCCGGAAAGCGCTGCAAGATCGACGCCGAGTTCAACGGCACGCCGGCGCGCTACCGGCGAAACGCGGCTCCGGGCCGGCGGCGGCACGGTCGCGGCTGGCGTCGGCGCTGGTGCGGCGGGCACCGCAGTCGCCGCCTCGCCTTCGCCCAGGATGCGCGCCAGTGGGGTGCCCACCGGCACCTCGCGACCCGGCTCGACCAGGAAGGACTCGACCACGCCGGACTGGAAGATCTCAACGTCGATCGCACCCTTCTGCGTCTCGACCACGGCAATGATATCGCCAGCCTGCACCCGGTCTCCCGGCTTTACCCGCCACTCGACCAGCCTGCCGGCCTCCATGTCCGCACCGAGCGACGGCATGCAGAACTCAGCCACGGCCGCCCACCAGCGCACGTGCGGCTGCGACGATCTTCTCTGGCTGTGGCAATGCAGCGTCCTCGAGATGCTTCGCGTACGGTATCGGCGCCTCCTCGGTGCACACGCGCGCAAGCGGTGCATCGAGCTCGTAGAATGCCTGCTCGACGATGCGCGTGCAGACCTCGGCCGCGAGGCTGCCCGAGCGCCAGCCCTCGTCGATGACGACGGCCCGGCGCGTGCGCCGCACCGACTCCATGATCGTGGCGTCATCGAGCGGACGCAGCACGCGCAGGTCCACGACCTCGGCATCGATGCCTTCGGCTGCCAGCAGCTCCGCGGCCGACAGGGCCTTCGGCAGGCTGCCACCGTAGGTGATCAGGCTGAGGTCGCGGCCCGGACGGCGGATCGCGGCGTGTTCGATATCGACCGCGCTGACGCCCGGATCGAGCTCGCCCTCGAGCGCGTAGAGCATGATGTGCTCGAAGACCAGCACCGGGTTCGGATCGGCGAGTGCCGCCTGCAGCATGTAGCGGGCGTCAGTGACGGTCGCTGGCGCCAGCACGCGCAGGCCGGGAATGTGCGCATACCAGCCCTCCAGGCTGTGGGAGTGCTGGGCGGCCAGCTGGCGGCCGGCGCCCGTCGCCATGCGGATCACCAGTGGCACGCTGAACTGGCCGCCCGACATGTGCGGAATCGTCGCGGCATTGTTCAGGATCTGGTCCAGCGCCAGCAGGCTGAAATTGCAGGTCATGATCTCGACGATCGGGCGCAGGCCGCCGATCGCCGCACCGATGCCGGCACCGACGAAGGCGGCTTCCGACAGCGGCGTGTCGACGATGCGCTCGGGACCGAACTCGTCCAGCAGGCCCTTCGACACCGCGTAGCAGCCGCCATAGCGTCCGACGTCCTCGCCCATCAGGAACACGCGCTCGTCAGCCTGGATCGCCGCGCGGATCGCCTGCCGGCAGGCCTCGCGGTAGCTCAGCCGCTGTGCTGCAGTGCTCACTGCGGCACCTTGTCGAGCGTCACGAAGCGCAGCAGGTCGGAGACTGGCTCCAGCGTGCCGGCCTCGGCAAATGCGACGGCATCGGCGAGCTCGCGCTCGATGCCGGCCTCTAGCCCAGCCAGGTCATCGGACCCGAGCAGCTGCTGGTCGCGCAACTGCTGTTGCAGGCCTGCGATCGGGTCGCGCTGTCTCCAGCGCCCGATCTCGTCCTTGTCGCGGTAGAGCTGGGCATCGAACATCGAATGCGCCCGGAACCGGTAGGTGCGGCACTCGAGGAAGAACGGCCCGCTCCCGGAGCGGATCGCGGCGACCGCGCGCCGGGCCGCCGCCTCGACCGCCATCGGGTCCATGCCGTCCACCGCCTCGCCGGGCATATGGTAGCAGCGCGCCTTGCGCGCGATGTCGGTCTCGGCCTCGGCCAGCGCCACCGGCGTACCCATCGAATAGAGATTGTTCTCGCACACGAACAGCAGCGGCAGCGACCATAGCGCAGCCAGGTTCATGCTCTCGTGGAACGCGCCCTCGTCCACCGCGCCCTCGCCGAAGAAGCAGGCGGTCAGCGCCGGGCGCCGCAGGCGCCGGTCGGCGAGCGCAATGCCGACCGCCAGCGGCAAGCCGCCACCGACGATCGCATTGCCGCCATAGAAGTGTCGCTCGCGATCGAAGATGTGCATCGAGCCGCCACGGCCGCGGCTGCAACCCTGCTGTTTCCCGTACATCTCCGCCATCAACGGGCCCATCGGGATACCACGGGCCAGGGCCTGGCCATGCTCGCGGTAGGTTGCAACCACCGCGTCCTCCGGGCCGAGCGCCTGCATCACCCCGACCGAGACGGCTTCCTCGCCATCATAGAGATGCAGGAAGCCGCGGATCTTGCCGGCCTGATAAAGCTCGGAGCACCTGGCCTCGAAGCGACGGATGCGGAGCATCTCACGCAACAGGAGTTGCCCGTGGGCGCGGCCCGGAGAGGCGTCGTCGCTCATTGCTCGCTCTCCAGTGTCGACAGGTCGCCCTCCGGCAGCCCGAGTTCGCGCGCCCTCAACAGGCGGCGCATGATCTTGCCGGAGCGGGTCTTCGGCAGGCCGGGGCGAAAGTCGATTGCACGCGGCGCCACCGCCGGGCCGAGACGCCGGCGTGCCAGCGCCAGGATGTCGCGGCGCAGTTCCTCGCTGGGCTCGTGTCCGGGCTTCAGAGCGACGAAGGCCTTCACGGCTTCACCGGCGATCGGGTCCGGAATACCGATGACGCCGGCCTCGGCCACGGCCGGGTGCTCCATCAGCGCGCTCTCGACCTCGAACGGCCCGATCAGGTGGCCCGCCGACTTGATCACGTCGTCCGCACGGCCGACGAACCAGAAGTAGCCGTCGGCATCGCGCCGCGCCAGATCACCGCTCAGGTACCAGCCACCGGCAAAGCACTTGCGATAGCGCTCGTCCTCATGCAGGTAGCCGCGGAACATCGAGGGCCAGCCGGCGCGCAGCGCCAGCTCCCCCTGCTGCTCGGGCGCCTCGAGGACGGTCACGCCGCCATCCGCTTCGCGCCGCACGATCGCGGCCTCGATACCCGGCAGCGGCCGGCCCATCGAGCCCGGTCGGATGTCCATCGCGGCGAAATTCGCGATCATGATGCCGCCAGTCTCCGTCTGCCACCAGTTGTCGTGGAACGGCAGGCCCAGCACCTGCTGGCCCCAGACGACGCCTTCTGGATTGAGTGGCTCGCCGACACTCGCGATGAAGCGCAGGCGCCGCAGGTCATGGCGGCGCGGCAGCGCGGGATCCTGCTTCATCAGC
>SCUD01000081.1 GCA_004297335.1 Gammaproteobacteria bacterium | reverse complement strand
CGGCATGCTGCGCGACGCGCGGCGGCTGGATGCCGGGCAGGCGCAGGCAGCCGGCATCATCAGCGGCCTGGCGGACGATTACGCCGGGCTGATCCGCCTGGCGGTCGCCGAGGTCGGCCGTCTCGCCACCCGGCTGCGCGCGCGGTTCGATGAGCCCGTGAGTGTTCCGCCGTTCGCCGCGGATTCCGGCAGCGCCCGCTACAGCCGCGAGGTCGCCGGCATCATCGAGGAGGCCGTGCGGGCCGCGGCGGCCGCTCCGACGCTCGGTGCGGCACTCGAGACCGGCTACCTGGCCTTCGGTCGCACCGCCTGCACCGCTGCGGCCCGCGAGGGCATCGCCGCCTTCGGCGAGCGCCGCAAACCGGACTTCGCGCGGACCGGATGAGCGCAATGCCGGAAGGAATCTCCCGCCTGCAGGTGCTCGATCGCCCCGAGCCGCTCGGCGACCGGGTCTATGCGACGCTGCGCGAGTACCTGCGTGCCGGCCGGATTCCGGCCGGCCAGCCGCTGCAGGAGGCGGCCCTTGCTGCACAGCTCGGCGTGTCGCGCACGCCGGTACGCGAGGCACTGGCCAGGCTGGCGAGCGATGGCCTCGTAGTCACCGAGGGTCGCAGCTTCGTGCTGCCCTCGCTGACGGTCGAGGACATCGAGGAGATCTATGCGCTGCGCTTCCTGCTGGAGCCGGAGGCGCTGCGCCTGCTGGCCCGCAGCCGTCCGGGTCCTGCCGAGCTCGCGCCACTCCGGCAGGCTCTCGACGAGATGGACGCGGCGGCCGCGGCTGGCGACGGCGCGGCCTTCATGGAGGCCAACTACCGCTATCGCGACGCCTGGACCGCGCTGGTGCCGAACCAGCGCCTGGTGCGCGCGATCCACCTGTACGCCGACCACGTCCGCTACCTGCGCGCGTTCACGCTGGACGAGGCCCCGGTGCGCGGGATCGTGCTGCAGGGCCTGCGGGAGCTGACCGCGGCACTCGCGGCCGGCGATGGCGCCGGCGCAGCCCGCGCGATGCATGCGCATCTCGACAACGCGCGACGAATTCTTCTGAAGCTGACGACGGAGCAGAACTGATGAGCTACACGGCCGAGATCCCCTACGGATGCTACTGGAGCACGCCCTTTACCCGCTGGCAGGGCGCGCTCGCGCACCTGAATGCGGTCGAATTCGCCGCGCAGGTGACGAAGCGCGAGCTGGCGCGGCGCGATATTCCGGCCGCGATCTTCGACCACGGCGTCATGGGCTTCAGCGTGCCGCAGCATCACTCCTTCTTCGGCCTGCCGTGGCTCGCCGGCATGGCCGGCGCTGGCCAGATCGGCGGCCAGGTGGTCATGCAGGCTTGCGCCACCGGCGTGCGTGCGCTGCTGGCCGGCGTGCAGGAAGTGGACAGCGGCCTGTCGCAGGTGACCCTGACCGTGACCTGCGACCGCACTTCGAACGGCCCGCACCTGTACTACCCGAATCCGCGCGGGCCCGGCGGCACCGGCTCGCACGAGGACTGGGTCATGGATAACTTCGGCTGCGACCCGCTCGGCCAGCATGCGATGATCGACACCGCCGAGAACGTGGCGAAGAAGCACGGCATCACGACTGCTGAGCAGCACGAGGTGGTGCTGCTGCGTGAGTCCCAGTATCGCGCCGCGCTCGCCGACGACAGTGCCTTCCTGAAGCGCTTCATGACGCTGCCCTTCGAGGTGCCCGACGCCTCCGGACGCAAGGTACTGGCGACCCTCACCGGCGACGAGGGCATTTCGACCTCGACCGCCGAGGGTCTCGCCAGGCTGAAGCCGGTGAAGCCCGGTGGCACCATCACTTTCGGCGGCCAGACCCACCCGGCCGACGGCAATGCGGGGATGATCGTCGCCGCGCCCGAGCGCGCGCGCGAGCTGAGCCGCGACCCTTCGATCCGCATCCGGTTGCGGGGCTTCGGCCAGGCCCGGGCTGCGCTCGCGTTCATGCCGGAGGCGCCCCTGCCCGCGGCCGAGCGGGCGCTCGCGCAAGCCGGCGTCGGTATTACGGACATCTCCGCGATCAAGACTCACAACCCGTTCGCGGTCAACGACGTGCTGTTCGCGCGCAAGTTCGGTGTCGAGGTCCAGCGCATGAACAACAACGGCTGCTCGCTGGTCTGGGGTCATCCGCAGGCCCCGATGGGGACCCGCGCCGTAATCGAGGTGATCGAGGAGCTGGTGCTGCGCGGCGGAGGCCTCGGGCTCTTCACCGGCTGTGCGGCCGGCGACACCGCGATGGCGGTCGTGCTCGAGGTCTCGGGCCGCTAGCCGCGGCCCGCAGCAGGGGCGGCAGCCATGGATCTCTCGCAGTGGATCGAACGGCACGCGCGGTTTGCGCCGCGCGCGCCGGCGCTCCGCTTCGAGGGGCGGGAGATCACCTATGCGGAGCTGGCCGGGCGGATCCGGCGCGCAGCCGCAGTGCTCGCGGGACTCGGGGTCGGACCGGGCGATGCGGTCGCGTATCTCGGACTCAACAGCCCGGCGCTGCTGACGCTGCTGTTTGCCTGTGCGCGGCAGGGCGCGATGTTCGTGCCGCTCAACTGGCGGCTCGCGCCACCGGAGCATGCGCGCGTGCTCGCGGACTGCCCGCCGCGCGCGCTGTTCGTCGAGCCCGCGTTCGCCGCGCCCGCGGCGGCGATCGACGGCCGCTTCCAGGCGCACGATGTCGCCACCCTCGATGGCGACGCCGGGGCGCCCCCGCCGCCCGCCGGCGACGAAGAGTCGCCGCTGCTCTTGTGCTACACGTCGGGCTCCACCGGGGCGCCGAAGGGCGTGGTGCTGGTGCAGCGGGCGCTCGCCTGGAATGCGGTCAACAGCACCCACATGCACGATCTCACCAGCGCCGACCGGGTGCTGACCACGCTGCCGATGTTCCATGTCGGCGGCCTGAACATCCAGAGCACGCCCGCGCTGCATGCCGGCGCCAGCGTGTCGCTGCACCCGCGCTTTGACCCGGAGGCAACGCTGGCGGCGATCGAGAGCGAGCGCATCACGCTGACGGTGCTGGTGCCGGCGCAGCTCGAGGCGATGATGGCGCTGCCGCGCTGGCGGCAGGCGGATCTCTCCAGCCTGCGCATGATCTCGACCGGTTCGACGATCGTCCCGGCGGCGCTGGTACGCAGGGTCGCGGAACGCGGCGTGCCACTCGTGCCGGTGTATGGCGCGACCGAGACCTGCCCGGTCGCCGCGTACCTGCGCGCCGGCGACGCATCGGCCCGGGCCGGCGCGGCGGGCTGGCCCGCGCTGCATTGCGAACTGCGCATCGCCGGCGACGCTGGCGATGAGCTGCCGGCGGGGCAGGACGGGGAAATCCTGGTGCGCGGACCCTCGGTCGCGACCGGCTACTGGAACGCGCCGGAGGAGACCGCACGCACCTTCCGCGACGGCTGGTATCACTCCGGCGACCTTGGTCACCTGGATGCAGACGGCTGCCTGCACGTCGTCGGGCGCCGCAAGGATCTGATCATCTCCGGCGGCGAAAACATCCATCCGGCGGAGGTCGAGAACCTGCTGCTGGAGTGCCCGGCGGTCGCCGAGGCCTGCGTGGTCGGCCGCCCGGACGCGCGCTGGGGCGAGGTCGTCGTTGCGGCGGTGGTCGTGAAGCCGGGCTGCCGCCTGACCGAGGCGGAGACGCTCGCGCTGTTCAGCGGCCGGATTGCCCGCTACAAGCACCCGCGCGAGGTGCGTTTTCTCGACAGCCTGCCGCGCAGTGCGCTCGGCAAGGTCCAGAAGGAGGCGGTCCGCGCCGCCGTGATGGAGCTGCGATGAAGATCAACAAGCTGGATCACCTCTGCATTGCCGTGCGCAACCTGGAGGCGGCGCGGAAGATCTGGGAGCCGATCCTCGGCAAGGATGGCCCGGACGACGCCTACGTGGACGAACCGGAGAAGATCCGCGTCGCCCGCTACTGGGTGGGCGGCGTCGGCTTCGAGCTGATGGAGTCGCTGACCCCCGATGGCGACGTCGCCCGCTTCATCGAGAAGCGCGGCGAGGGGGTGATGCTGGTCTCGCTGAACGTCGACAATACCCGGGAGGCGATCGGGGAACTGCAGCAGCAGGGCTATCCGTTCATCGGCGGCGTGCGACCCTTCCGCGACTGCGAGTTCGCCTTCGTGCATCCGAAGGCGGTCAACGGCGTGCTGCTCGAGCTGATCGACTACCGCTGGGACGAGCTGAAGGACGGGGGTTGACATGGATTTTTCGCCGAGCCTCGAGCAGCAGCAGGTCCGCGAGACTTTCGCGCGGTTCAGCGACGAGCGCATCGCGCCACAGGCGGCAGCGCTCGACGAGGCGCATGCCTTTCCGCGCGAGCTGTTCGGCGAGCTCGCCGAACTCGGGCTGTTCGGCATGCGCTATCCGGAGGAGGCGGGCGGCAGCGGCATGCGGCTCGCCGAATTCTGCATCGCCCTCGAGGAAGTGGCCCGCGGCTCGATGTCGCTCGCCGGGTGCGCGGCGATGCAGTCGCTGATGGGCACCAAGTTCCTGCAGCTGCTCGGCAATGCGGACATCCACCAGCGCCTGTTCCGGCCGGCACTGCGCGGCGAGAAGATCGGTGCGATCTGCATGACCGAGCCGAACGCCGGCAGCGACCTCGGCGGTATCGCCACCCAGGCGCGCCGCGTCGATGGTGGCTATGTGCTGAACGGCCAGAAGACCTGGGTGACCTCGGCGCCGGTCGCGGACTTCTTCACGGTGTTCGCCAAGGCCGGCGAGGAGCGCAAGCTGACGATCTTCCTGGTCGAGCGGGACTTCGCCGGCCTGAAGCTCGGCCGCGCGATCGAGAAGATGGGTGTGTGGGCGCTGCCGACCGCAGAGCTCGCCTTCGACGACTGCTTCGTGCCGGACGACCATCGGCTGTCGCGGGAGGAGGGGGATGGCGAGGCACATCTGCGCAAGACGCTCGCGGAGATCCGCATCATCACCGGGGCGATGGCCGTCGGCCTCGGCCGTGCCGCGCTCGGCGCCGCGGTGCGCTACGCCGGCGAGCGCAGCCAGTTCGGCAAGCCGATCAACCGCTACCAGGCGATCCAGCTGCGCCTGGCCGAGGCGGCGACGGAGCTGGAGGCCGCCGCGGGCCTGGTCGAGCGGGCCGCGTGGTTGTGCGACAACGGCCGCCCGCACCACAAGGAGGCGGCGATGGCCAAGTATTTCGCCAGCGAGATGGCGCTCAAGGTCGCGGAGCATGCCGCCAGGATCTTCGCCTCCTATGGCTACGCCATGGAGTATCCGGTGCAGCGCTTCCTGCGCGATGTGCGCTTCACGCTGATCGGCGGCGGCACCAGCGAGATCCTCAAGCTGATCATCGCCAAGGAGGTATCGGCATCGTGAACGGAACCAAAGCCATCAAGGTCGTCCTCGCCAAGCCCGGTCTCGACGGCCACGACCAGGGCGCCAAGGTCGTCGCGCGGGCGCTGCGCGACGCGGGCTTCGAGGTCGTCTACACCGGCCTGCGGCAGACGCCGGAGGCGATTGCAAAGATTGCCAGCGACGAGGACGCGCAGGTGATCGCGCTGTCCTCGATGGCCGGTACGCACCTGTCGGTGTGCCGCCGGCTCAAGCCGCTGCTGGAGCAGGCCGGGCTCGGCGATCGCCTGTGGATCATCGGCGGCAACCTGCCGGCACAGGACCACGACACGCTGCGGGAGCTGGGCTTCCGCGGCGTCTTCGCCTCGAGCTCGCGGCTCGAGGACATCATCGACTTCATCCGGACGAACGCACCATGAGCAAGCCGAAGCCGCCCGAGCGCCAGCCGCGCCGGGTCATCAACGAGTCGGGGATCGAGATCCAGCCGCTGTACACCGCGGCCGACGTTGCCGCGAGCGGCGGCGAGGACATGATCGGACGGCCCGGCGAATACCCGTTCACGCGCGGCATCCATCCGCAGATGTACCGCAAGCAGCCATGGACGATGCGCCAGTACACCGGTTTCGGCAATGCCGCCGACACCAACCAGCGCTTCCACTACCTGATCGCGAACGGCCAGACCGGGCTCAACGTCGCCTTCGACCTGCCGACGCAGTGCGGGCTGGACTCGGATGACCCGCAGGCCGAGGGCGAGGTCGGCCGCGTTGGCATGGCCATCGATACGCTGCGCGACTTCGAGATCGCCTTCGAGGGCATCGACCTCGACCAGATCACGGTGTCGCTGACGATCAACGGTGCGGCGGCGATCCTGATCGCGATGTACCTGGCGCTGGCCGAGAAGCGCGGCTACGACCTGACGAAGCTCCGCGGTACCGCGCAGAACGACATCCTGAAGGAGTTCGTCGGCCGTGGCACCTGGGTGTTCCCGGTCGGGCCGTCGATCCGTCTGGTCGGTGACACGATCGAGTACTGCGCCGAGCACGCGCCGAAGTACAGCCCGGTATCGGTCTGTGGCTACCACATCCGCGAGTCCGGCTGCGATCCGGCGCAGGAGATGGCCTTTGCCTTCTGCATCGCGCGCGCCTACGCAGACGAGGTGATCGGCCGCGGCCTGGCGGTGGACGAGTTCGCCGGACGGCTGTCCTTCAATTTCAACATCTTCGGCAACCTGTTCGAGCAGGTGGCGAAATTCCGCGCCGGGCGCAGCCTGTGGGCGAAGATCATGAAGGAGCAGTACGGCGCCACCCAGCCAGGCTCGATGTGGCTGCGCATGATAGCCGGCGGCGGCGGCGGCGGGCTGACCTTCGAGCAGCCGGAACTCAACATCGTGCGTGGTGCGTATTATGCGCTGATCAGCGCGCTGTCCGGCGCCCAGACCATGGCGCTGTGCTGCTACGACGAGGCTTTCACGATCCCGTCGGAGTACGCGCAGCGGATCTCGCTGCGCACGATGCAGCTGCTGATCGAGGAGATGGGCCTGACCGACACCGTGGACCCGCTCGGCGGCTCCTACTACGTCGAGACGCTGACCAACCAGATGCGCACGCGGATGGAGGAGATCATGCGCGAGGTCGATGCCGGCGGTGGCATCGTCCGGCTGATCGCCGACGGCAGGATCCAGGACCGGGTCTCGGCCCAGGCCTACCAGCGCCAGCGCGAGATCGATGCGGGCACGTTCCGGAAAGTCGGCGTAAACTGCTACCGGATCGAAGAGAAGCCGCCGGAAATGGAATTCCATCCCTACCGCGAGCAGGACGCTGCGGCGCAGGTCCGGGCGCTCGGCGAGGTCCGCGCCACGCGTGATGCGGCGCAGGTGGCCGCGGCGCTGGCGCGCGTGCGCGCCGACGCCCGCTCCGGCGCCAACCTGATGCCCGCGATCGTGGACGCCGTGAAGGCCTACGCGAGCGTCGGCGAGATTACCGCCGTGCTGGTCGAGGTGTTCGGGCGCTACCAGGAACCGGTCGCGCTGCGCGATGAGCCGCTCGCCGCGGCGGGGCGCTGACGATGGCCGCGACAGTGCATGGAGTCCAGAGCTACGTGGCGCCGCGCTCGCTCGACGAGGCGCTCGCCGTCCTCGCCGGCGGTGGGGTCAGCGTGCTGGCCGGCGGCACCGACCTGATGCCCCAGGCCCGCGCCGGGCGCAGGCCGCTCGAGCCGGTGCTGATGAACATCCGGCGGGTAGCCGGGCTCGGCGGGGTCGACCTGGCCGGCGGCAGCATCCGCATCGGGGCGCTGGTCACGGTCACGGAGCTGCGCGACAGCGCGCTGGTGCGCGAGCGCCTGCCTCCGCTGTGGCAGGCTTGCGACCAGTTTGCCAGCGATCAGATCAGGAACGTGGCGACGGTCGGCGGCAATCTCTGCAACGCTTCGCCTGCCGGTGACACACTGGTGCCGCTGCTGGCACTTGACGCCAGCGCCGTGCTCGCGGCTGGCTCCGGTGACGCCCGCCGGACCCGGCGGGTTCCACTCGCGCAGTTCTTCACCGGTCCGGGCAGGAGCTGCCGGCAACCCGATGAGTTGCTGGTCGCGGTGGAGGTGCCGGAACCGCCCGCGGGCTCCGTCGGCGCCTTCCACAAGCATGGCACGCGTCCGGCGCTCGATATCTCGACGATTTCGCTCGCGGTCGCGGCCCGCCGTGATGGCGCGGTCCTGCGCGACGTGCGTATCGCCTGCGGCGCGGTCGCGCCGACGCCGATCCGCGCGCCGCGCGCCGAGGCCGCCCTCGAAGGGCGCAGCCCCGATGCCGCGACCATCGAGGCGGCTGCACAGGCCGCGCTCCAGGACGTCCACCCGATCTCGGACCTGCGTGCCTCGGACTGGTACCGGCGCGAGCTCGTCCACAACCTGCTGCAGAGGGTCCTCAGCCATGTCAGTCAACTGTGACATCACCTTCACGCTGAACGGCGTGGCCCGGCGGCTCTCCGTCCCGCTGGAGATGAGCACGCTCGAACTGCTGCGCGACCAGCTCGGCCTGACCGGCACCAAGTACGGCTGCGGTGAGGGCGAATGTGGCGCCTGCACGGTGCTGGTGGATGGGGTCAGCGTCAATTCCTGCCTGATGTTCGCGGTCGACTGCGACGGGCGCGAGCTGGTGACGGTCGAGGGCGTGATCGCGGGCGCCACCGGACAACGCCTGCGCGATTCCTTCGTCGAGAAGGGCGCCGTGCAATGCGGGTTCTGTACCCCGGGCCTGATGGTCCAGGCGACCCACCTGTTGGCGCGCGATCCCGCGCCTGACGAGGAGACGATCCGCCGCGGCATCGAGGGCAACCTGTGCCGCTGCACCGGTTATCGGAAGATCATCGACGCGATCGCCACAGTGGCGCAGGGAGAGCACCATGGCTGAGGCACTGCGGGCGGTACCGTCGCTGATCGGCCAGCGCATCCGCAAGCTGGACGCGCCCGACAAGGCCAGCGGCAAGACCCGTTACATCCAGGACCTCGAGTTGCCGGGCGCGCTGCACGCGAAGATCCTGCGCTCGACCGAGGTGCATGCGCGCATCGTCGCGATCGACACCAGTGCCGCGCGGGCGTTGCCCGGCGTGCACGCGGTGATCACCGCGGCGGACGTGCCCTGGCAGCGGCCGATCGGTGTCGGCAAGGACCACCTGCCGCTGAAGACCGATCGCGTGCGCAGCCTGCGCGACGAGATCGCCGCGGTCGCAGCCGACAGCGAGGAGATCGCCGAGGCGGCGCTGCGCCTGATCCGCGTCACTTACGAACGCCTGCCGGTGCTCGCCAACGTCACCGAGGCGCTGGCACCGGAGGCCCCGCAACTGCACGCGGACCATCCCGGCAACCTGGCGATGAGCTTCGACTACGCGCAGGGCGACGTCGCGCAGGGTGAGGCGGAGTCCGACGTCGTGCTCGAGGACGTGTTCTGGCTGCACTACGTGACGCACTGCTGCATGGGGGTCTCCGGCGTGATCGCCGAGTTCGACCCGGGCGGCAACCTGCTGCTGTATTCGAATACGCAGGTGCCGTTCCTGCACAAGCGCGAATTTGCGGAACTGCTCGGGATCGATCCGGGGCGGATCCGCATCATCCAGCCACCAATCGGTGGCGCCTTCGGCTCCAAGCTCGACATCTATCCGTTCGAGCCGATCGCGATCTTCCTGGCGAAGATCACCGGCCGTCCGGTCAAGCTGGTATTCACGCGCGAGGAGGAGTTCCTGGCCTCGCCGACCCGCCAGCCGGTACTTCTGAAGCTGCGCTCGGGCTGCCGTCGCGACGGCACGCTGACCTTCCGCACCGTCGAGACGCTGCACGACAACGGCGCCTATACCTCCTGGGGCGCGACCACGCCGTTCGTGATGATGCAGACGATCTCCTCGCTGTACCGCGTGCCGCACTGCCTCTATCACACCGCCGCGATCTACACCAACAACCCCTACGCGGGCTCCTTCCGCGGCTACGGCAATCTGCAGGCGACCTTCGCGGTCGAGGCCCACATGGAGAAGCTCGCCGAGGCCGTTGGCATGGACGGTCTCGCGTTCCGGCTGAAGAACGCGCAGGAGCCCGGCGAAGTGACACCGCAGGGGATGAACTTCAAGAGCTGCGGATTCCGCCAGTGCCTGCAGACCGCGGCCGAGCGCAGCGACTACCTGCGCAAGCATGCGGAGTATGCCGCGCGCCGGCAGGATCCGTCGCCGGTCAAGCGCGGCATCGGCATGGCCTCGATGCTGCACGTCGGTGGCGGCGCGAAGATCTATCCGTCCGACGGCTGCGGCACGATCCTGAAGATCGACGACTTCGCGCA
>SCUD01000080.1 GCA_004297335.1 Gammaproteobacteria bacterium | reverse complement strand
CTGTACCGCCGCCGTCGCCTGCGATCCTCGCCTGCCATCGTGTCCACCTAAGAAATTACGTGGACACGATCCTTCACGTCTGCAGCCAGCGCCTCAAGATGAGTTCGCCGAACGCTTACGATCGAGCAGATCCGCCTGACCGTCAACCGCGCGCCTGAGGCAGTCGTGAAGGTACTGCCCCGGAGCAGCAACGACCTGAAGGCTGTCGGCAAGCACATCGACTACATCGGTCGGCGGGGGAAACTGGAACTGGAAGGCGACGACGGAGAGCGGCTGCAGGGACGCGTCGCAGATGCGTTGCTGGAGGACTGGGATCTCGACGTCGATGACGTGAGACGGCAAGGGAGTCTGGCGGCTGCGAGCAAACGGACTCCCCCGAAGCTGGTCCACAAACTGATGTTTTCGATGCCACCAGGCACGCCTCCACAGAAGGTCCTCTCGGCGGTGCGCAACTTCGCGCGCGAGGAGTTCTATGGGCAGCATCGGTACGCGCTGGTGCTGCACACGGACGAGCCACATCCGCATGTTCATTTGGTCCTCAAGGCGGTGAGCGAGCTGGGAGTGCGGCTCAACATCAAGAAGGCGACCCTGCGGCACTGGCGGTCGCAGTTCGCGAGTCACCTGCGCGAGCTGGGCGTGGCGGCAAATGCGACCGAGCGTGCGGTTCGCGGAGAGAGTCGAAGCGCCAAAAAGGATGGAATTTACCGAGCGAGCTTAAGAGGCGATTCGTCCTTCATTCGAGCCCGTGTCGAGTCAATAGCCGTAGAGTTGGTTAGCGGCGTCGTCAAACCCCAATCTGGCAAGCAATCGCTGTTGAAGACATGGAGCAACGTCGCAGACGGGTGGAGGGGCGTTGCACACATTCTCGAACGTAGTGGTGAGGTGGGTCTTGCCGCTGACGTCGCTAAGTTCTCTCGAGCGCTGCGCGGCCCTGCTACCGACAGGGATCGGATCGCCGAAGAGTTAACAACCAGTTCTCGCCCTCAGCTGCGTCAGCCCCCGACGAAGAGCAGGGGGCCTCGCTAACCGCGAAAAACAGGCGCTACGAACCTACCGAAAGATCTCCCATAGTCGGTGCATCAGCCCGTCACTGGTCTTACCTCCGGATTCCGCTAGCCAGCGACGGAACCGGCCCTTCTCGAAAGTTCCGACATACAACCCGTCTGGGGCATCCGACTGGCCAACGATCAGCATCATGGCAGCGCCGGCACGCAGCGTGGACTTCTTGGATATCGCAGACATCGTCGCCTTGTCGTACGACGACGGCGTTGGTCTGCCTTCGGCGTGAGTGTGCCACTCACCAAGGTAAGAGAGTCCGCCGCCCTCCTGGGTCTCGATTGCTGCATTTGCGGCTTGAGGGGAAGAACGGTAGCTAAATCTCGATCGCGTATCTCCGGCATAGGGGCCGGTCGCAACAGTTATCAGCACTTCCTGCGGGCTAACCACGCCGAAGAGTTGCCCTCCGGCTTCATTTGCACGGTGTTCGAGCTGCCTGTGCGCACGAACGTACGAAAGCACTTCATCCGATAGGACGAGTACCTGCCGGAAGTCACGGCAGCGCCAAGACAGGCTCATCCTGAGGAGGCGCTCGCGAGAGCGTCCCATGGCCAACATGATTCTGTATTGCTGACTTGAAAATCCGGCGACGGCACACCGCCGAGTGTGGTCAGTTTCGTCAAGTCACCCTGCCAGGTACGACGACAGGAGTCCGCTACGGTACCCACAAGTATGTCCAAACACAGAGTGGCTGCTGTCGTGGCCGTCCGCTGCAGGTCTACTGCACCATGTGGTTGAAAGCTGTTGCCGCAACCGGCCTCTCTGAAAAGCACGGGAGTCGTATCCGGCCAGTGAGTCATGGCGATTTGCGGCTTCCCGTCGGCGTCAAAAAGTATCCCTAGGTCATCACGGCCAAATAGGGCCACCGCATGTCCGACTACTGCAAAGGCTTCGACCCAAGTGCAAACGTGTGGAGGTGGATTCTCAACGCTCATACGCCACGCAGCGATCCGCATATCGCCGGGGAAGTCGATTCCTGCGCTGACAATGAGATCGCACTCGGCAACTTCTTCCCATTCCTTTCTGGTCAAGTTCTCAACACGTCTCTTTAGCCGGATATGCTTTCCTTGATGCGGGAAGTCTGCCTCGATGGAGTCGGCGAGCGCGTCGGCCTTCAAAAGACCAATCGTCTTGCTGCCTAGAGAATGGCGGCTCGTGTTGTGGGCGGCCATGATGTCGTCATCTACCATCATGAAACTGCCGACGCCGCCTTGCGCTAGGATTCTGGCGATGGAGCTGCCTAGAGAGCCGCAACCGAGGATCGCGACGCGCTTTCGGGAGAGCGCTTGGTATTGTTCGTTGCGGTCACGCCCGTGGACATACGGGCCGTCGATGCGTTCGACCTTGAGTCGTCGTACGGGGCGGGCAGCCATAGACGCTTTGGCGCGATCAAATGGAATGCGGCCACTGCGGAATCCGTTCTGGAGATCCCGTTCCGATGCGATGTCAAGAATGGCTGCGACCCAAACCGGACCGTTCGCCGTGGGTGCGCCCATGAGAATCGGCAGCTTCTCGCCAGGATGGATCAGTCGTGCCTGCGCTTCTGACGGGATGAGCGCTAGTACATGGGACCCAAGCTTTGGGAACTGAGCAGGAGTAGGGGCTTCGGGTAGCCATACCGCCCACGCACCCTCGATAGACTTCTTGCTCGGATTTCGGCCCGCATTTCTTAGCCAATGTTCAAGCTCTGGTTTCGTGTCGGCCCAGATGTGCCTGTTGGCCTCGACGCTGTGATACCGGAAGACCTCTCGTGATGGACCGACCGGGGTTGCGAGACTCCAATGACTGGGCAGAGGCTTTCCGGCGTCACCGCGTGCCCAGTAGGTCGCAAATTCAGACTGAAAGTCGCGCTTCCGATCCGCTTCCTCAAGGTTTAGGAGCTGAAGCGCATCCTCAAGATGACGCAGCACACGGAGTCCTGGGCAATCGCGCAAGCCGGTGGATGGAAGACAGAGCAGGCCCGCATCTTCGATGTGCGGCCAATCGCAAGAATCCTCACGAAGCGAGGGGGCAAGTACGCGCGGCTGGCTGTAGGGGAAATGATCATCGAGGAGAACCCAAAGTTCATCCACGTTCGGGCACTTCACCGCATTCGGCGGAAGTTCGAACTTCCAGGCAACTACGGCCTTCCGTGCCTTGGCGCTGGGATTGGAATCAGCGGAAGCCAGTCGATGCCATCGGCCACGGAGACTTGCTTGCGTCTCGAAGGCCTGCTCAATTGTTGGTACATAGGAGCGTTCGAAATCCACGTCGTCTCAACCGAACCTGCCGTTGTCGTCGTCGCGCTTTGTGGTTTTCCCGGATGAGATCACGAAAGGACCACTGGCCTTGGTCCCACCGCCTGTGCCGTCGTCCGGTAGATCAGAGAAGTAGGTTGTATTGAAAACCGCATTCCAGGCTTCGCGAGCCTGTGCTTTGGTGCACTTTGGGTCATCAAGGATCTTGAGCGTCTCCAATGCTTCGGCAAGTCGATCACGGAAGTACTTAACGGCCTCATCTCCCTCGTTCGCAAGATCGCGGTTTCCTGCAATCGGATGAGAAATGCTTTGCGAGAAATCCAACTGGGTCTTGATCGCTTGCCAAGTGCGACGCAGCGCGAGGTCGTCGCGGCCGGCCTCCAGTCGTTGGTGGTCGACTACGAGCTTTGTGATCGCAATGCCGCTTGTCGTCTGAGCCTTCCACGAAAGGCGGCTGCGCGCCTGCTTCTTAGTCAGCTTTGTAATCCGACGCAGCTGGCTGGTGTCCTCCTGGCCGCGATCCAGTTCTGACGTAACTTTCGACTTGTACCAGCTGGTAACCTCGCGAGCGTCAGACTTGACCCACTCGTCACCGCTCGCCAGCTCATATTCTGCTTTCTCTTTTCCAAAAATGTCCGTTGAGCGCAGGACCCGGTAAACAGGAATGTCGATGTGATAGCCCGGCGGGTACGCTTGGCGAACGCAGTTGTTTTTCACTTTTGCGTCGTACGCGAGGCGGTCGTCCTTTAGGGCGCTTGCAACGCGCTGTCGGGCGTCTCGTGGCGCCAAGTCGTTGCCATTCGCGTCGCGGAGATCGTCCTTTTCGAAGTACGCACCATCGTCGATGTCATAGTCATTCTGCGAGTCCTGGACCATCGTGCGCATGGCGTATGAGCCTTGCGCATGGAAGGCGCTTGGAGCGGGCTGCTCGGCAGCCGCAAGGCCGTTCTTCATGCGCGTGCGACCGGCGTCACGGCGAGTGCGCATGTCAGCCTGCTCCGCAGTTCCGAGGGTTACCTTCTTGTCGTGGTATCCCTTGAGGTCGCCGTGGCAATCAATTGTCGACATTTTGACGGTCCTCTTTTGAACTGGCAGCGTGGGTGTCTGGCAATAGCGCGTCGCGAAGGGTCCGAAGCTTGGAATTCTGTTCGAATGCGGCCCACGCGAGGTCCACGTCCGAGGAGGCCTGGCGGGAGAGCGCATTCAGGACGATCTCGCGCGCGTCATCCATGTTCTGCAGATACTTGTGTAGTTCGCCGGATGGGCACTGCGCCGGCAATCGCATGACGAAGCTTCCGTCGTTTCGCATTTCAGCGAGCTTTGAAGCGATGTAGTCATAG
Organism: Gammaproteobacteria bacterium; assembly: GCA_004297335.1. GTDB lineage: Bacteria > Pseudomonadota > Gammaproteobacteria > Steroidobacterales > Steroidobacteraceae > SCUD01. The sequence continues at coordinate 19,135 of SCUD01000080.1, read as the reverse complement.
GCGACCGACTGGGCATTCATCCCTGCTTCGATCGCCTTGATGCCGAACTTCCAACGTAGCGCGCCGCGATGTCGCGAGCGATGGAACTTGAGAACCTCGCCGCCCTGTACTGGCAACGTGCCGAGCGTGTAGAGGTGAATAGGGCGATTCTCTTGGCGGCTATGAAGTATCTCGTAGGCTTCGGTTAGTCCTACGAGGCCTGGATTGTTGGCCCAGAGACCGCCGTCAACATAGTCGACGTGAGCGTCGGTGCCATTCGTGTCGGGCAGCCGTGCTACCGACCGCAAGATCGGGGCAGCGCTGGTGGCGAGGCACACATCCACCAAGGTTCGCTCGTTGTCGCGACCATTCAGTCGCGACAGGTGCGGCGTCTTGAAGACGGTTGCGTAGTGGCGAGTGAGGTCGACGGCTGGAATGGCTACGGCGATTTGACGCCTCGCGTACACCTCCGCAACGGTCTGAGTTCGAAATGTAGATTCCAGCGCGTGGCGCAGCGCGTGTTCGCCACGCCGATTTCCAGGGAAGAAGGCACGAACCGCCGTGCCCAGAACGGGCAAGGATCTTAGCCACTGCCGTGGAAATATCTTCCGGCCGTGTTCCTTGTAGAGATTGATGACTTCGGAAAGCGGCGTGCCGGCTGCGAGCGCGCAAGCAACGATCCCGCCGGTGCTGGTCCCGACGATAAGGTCAAACGTGGCGCCGATGTCGGGGTATCGGCCTGCGGTGTCTTCGACGCGCTGTGCGAGGGTGTGAAGGTACGTGGCCTGATAGATGCCGCGCATTCCGCCGCCGTCGAGGCACAGCACGCGGAAAGGCACGCCGTCTGGAGCATTGGCTTCGCGCAGCGTCGACCGATCCGCCGAATGAAGCGGGTGGGCGTCTCGACTGTTTTCTGCGGTTGCCATTTGGAACCCCAAATTCCTTCCCGTCTCACCCGACTAGCAGAGAAATGTTGCATATCATCATCAAAATGATTAGCACGTCCGGTCATTATAGCTTATGATCCGGTATCATAATAGTGCCGCGTTATGCTCTCACTCAATAAAACACTCAGGCAGCCCTGTGAGTTCACCCAAGTCCTCTGACCTGACGCAGGCTCAGCGCGACCGCCTGGCGTTCATCGAGCTGCGTCTGCGCTATTGCGGCGAATTGCGGCGCCAAGAACTGGTTGCGCGATTCGGTATTCGGGCGGCAGCTGCCACTCGGGATATCGCCGAGTACAGGAACCTCGCGCCGCGAAACCTTGAGTACGACACCAAGAACAAGCTTTACGTCCGGGCCGCCCAGTTCTGGCCCATCTTTGATTTCCCTGTCGACCGGGTTCTGACCTGGCTGTCGCGCGGCTATGCAGACGGCGAGCCCGTCCCTCGCAAACCGGTAGTGCCCCATGAGGGTACCCGCCTCGCTGGCAACGTCGATTTAGAGCTTGTTTCGGTACTGACCCGTGCAATTCATCAAGGCTGCGCGGCGGAGGTCTACTACCGCGCGATGTCGAGTGGCCTGACAACGCGCGAGATTGTTCCGTTTGCGCTCGCGGACAGTGGTCTGCGCTGGCACGTCCGTGCCTTCGATCGTCGAACGGGAGAGTTTCGGGACTTCGTGCTTGCCCGACTTACCGACGCGCGTCTCTTGAGTGGCCCCATCAAGGACAACGAACGGTCGGCCGACGACATCGAGTGGAATCGCATAACCGAGCTGGAGCTTGTTCCGCACCCTGCAAATGTTCAGCACCCGGACACCATCGAATCCGAGTACGGCATGAACGGCGGGTTTCTGAAAGTTCGAGTGCGTGCGGCGCTCGCCGGCTACTTGCTTCGCCGCTGGAACGTTGACTGCACGAACGACCACAGCCTGAAGGGCGGGGAATACCAACTCTGGCTTCGCAATCGCCAGGCGCTGTACGGCGTGTCCAACCTATTGCTTGCGCCGGGATACTCAGGCACCGACAGGGATCACTAGCATCGTGCTGAAACTCGAACAGATCCAGAAGAGCGCAGTAATCGCCGGTTTGGAGCCGGGCCAAGTCGTGCGCGTCGTGACGACAGAGTCCGTCGGCGACAACGCCTTGACCGTCTACTACAAGACCGCAGACGGAAAGCTCCTGGAGCGGATGCTGTTCCGCGCGGACGAGGCCAACCTTTCGCTAGCTGAGGCCGGGCGGCCTTGGGCTTTCGACGCGCCAGGTGCGGAGTTCAAGCTCGCCGCAGAGGCCTGCCGCATCAACCTGGCCCACCTATTCGATCCGATGATGGCCGTGCACACATCGAACGTGGAGCCGCTGCCACACCAGATCACGGCGGTCTACGAGTCGATGCTGCCGCGCCAGCCGCTGCGCTACGTGCTGGCAGACGACCCCGGCGCCGGCAAGACCATCATGGCCGGCCTGTTCATCCGCGAACTGCTGATGCGTGCCGACGCCAAGCGGGTGCTGATCGTAGCGCCGGGCAGCCTGGTCGAGCAGTGGCAGGACGAAATGTTCGAGAAGTTCGGTCTGACATTTTCGCTGTTCTCGCGCGAACAGGTAGAGCAGTCCCGAAGCGGTAATCCCTTCGACGACATCGACCTGCTGGTTGCACGCGTCGACCAACTCGCCCGCGCTGAAGACTTGCAGGAGAAGTTGCGCCTATCGCACTGGGACCTCGTAGTCGTCGATGAAGCGCACAAGCTGTCGGCCAGCTACTTCGGCAACAAGGTCAACAAGACCAAGCGCTTTCAGCTCGGCGAGTTGCTGGGCTCGATCACGCGGCACTTCCTGCTGATGACCGCCACGCCCCATAACGGCAAGGAAGAGGACTTTCAGCTCTTCATGTCGCTGTTGGACGCCGACCGCTTCTACGGCAAGTTCCGCGACGGTGCGCACAAGGTCGACGTCACCGATCTGATGCGGCGCATGGTCAAGGAGGACCTGCTCAAGTTCGACGGCACGCCGCTGTTCCCTGAGCGTCGGGCTTACACCTGCAACTACAAGCTGTCCGATCTCGAAGCCGCGCTCTACGCCGCCGTCACGGACTACGTGAAGACCGAGTTCGCCCGGGCCGACCAATTGGCGGACGGCGGTCGCAAGGGCACCGTCGGCTTCGCACTGACTTCGCTTCAACGCCGGCTGGCCTCCAGCCCCGAGGCGATCTATCAGTCACTGAAGCGCCGCCGCAACAAGCTCAAGCGCCGCGTCGAGGAAGAGAAGCTGGGCCAACGCGGCAAGTCGTTGGCCGAGACCCTCGTCGGCACCGGCACCAACGGTGTTCCAGATGACATTTGGGAGTCTGCCGACGCGCTGTCGCCCGACGACTACGAGAATTTCGAAGAATCTGTCGTCGACCAGGCCACGGCCGCCCAGACCATCCAGGAGCTCGAGGCAGAGATCATCATCCTCGAAGACCTGGAAGAGCAGGCCCGCAAGGTCGTGCACTCCGGCCAAGATCGAAAGTGGGACGAGCTTTCTCGGCTGCTGCAAGACACGCCAGAGATGCATGACTCTTTGGGTCGCCAGCGCAAGCTGATCATCTTTACCGAGCACCGCGACACGCTGAACTACCTCGCCACAAAGATCCGCGGCCTGATCGGCAGCGAGGAGGCTGTCGTCATGATCCACGGCGGCGTGAAGCGCGAAGAGCGCCGCAAGGTGCAGGAGCTGTTCCGCAACGACCCGACCGCGCGCGTGCTCGTCGCAACCGACGCCGCCGGCGAAGGCGTGAACCTGCAGAACGCCAACCTGATGGTCAACTACGACCTGCCGTGGAACCCGAACCGCCTGGAGCAGCGCTTCGGCCGCATCCATCGCATCGGCCAGACGGAGGTCTGTCACCTGTGGAACATGGTGGCATCCGAGACGCGTGAGGGCGACGTTTTCCAGCGGTTGTTCGAGAAGCTGGAAGTCGAGCGCGACGCCCTGGGTGGCCGGGTGTTCGACATCTTGGGCGAAGTGTTCGAAGACCGCAGCCTCAAGGACCTGCTAATCGAAGCTATCCGCTACGGCTCAGATCCCGAAGTCCGCGCGCGCCTGCTACGCAAAGTTGAAGGCGCGCTGGACACCCGCCATCTTGAAGACATCATCAAGCGCAACGCCCTATGTGAAGAGGTGATGGACGAGAAGCGCCTCTTCGCCGTCAAAGAGGAAATGGAGAAGGCCGAGGCCCGCAAGCTGCAGCCCTTCTTCATCCGCTCGTTCTTTACCCAGGCATTCCAGCAGCTGGGGGGCGAGCTGCGTCCACGTGAACCGGGCCGCTACGAAATCACCAACGTCCCTGCCATCATCCGTGAGCGCGACCGCCAGATCACCGGGCGCGATCGCCGCAATGCCGACCCCGTGCTGCGCCGCTACGAGCGCGTCTGCTTCGAGAAGCAGTACGTCCGCGTGCTTGACCGCGTGGGCGCGCCGATGGCCAGCCTGATGCACCCAGCCCACCCGCTGATGCAGTCGGTGACCGACCTGGTGCTCGAAGCTCACCGCAACAAGCTCAAGCAAGGTGCCGTGCTGGTTGACCCTGCAGACATGGGCCTGACCCCGAAGGTGATGTTCATCATCGACCACTCGGTCAAGGAGGGCGCCGACTCGACGCATGTGGTGTCACGCCGCATGCAGTTCGTCGAGATCGACCCCAAGGGCAACGCCATCAATGCCGGCTGGGCTCCGCACCTGGACCTGGAACCACTGGCGCCGGCTGACATGGCGCTGATCGAGGATGTGCTGGCCGCACCCTGGATCGCCAAGGATCTGGAGCAGGTCGCGCTGGCCCATGCTTCTACGCACCTCGTGCCCGAGCACTTCGAAGAAGTCCGTACCCGTCGCGAGAAGACTGTGGACAAGACGCTGGCCGCAGTCCACGAGCGCCTGGTCAGGGAGATCAACTTCTGGTCCGACCGCTACATCAAGCTGCAGGACGACATCGCTGCCGGCAAGGACGTGCGCCTGACGTTGGAGAACGTCCGCCGTACCATCGATGACCTCACCGCCCGCCGCGAGTCGCGCGAGAAGGAGCTGCTGGCCATGCGCCACGTCATCTCCGCCACGCCGGTGATTTTGGGCGGCTCGCTGGTCATCCCCGCCGGCCTGCTGCTGCAGCGCAAGGGGCAGGCCGGATGGACTGCGGACGCCGCGGCGCGAGCCCGCGTCGAGCAGATCGCAATGCGCGCCGTAATGAACGCCGAGCGCGCGCTGGGGCACGACGTCATCGATGTGTCTGCCGAGAAGTGCGGGTGGGACGTCACCAGCTTGCCCAAGGCGATGGACGGCAAGCTGCCGCCCTCGCGCCACATCGAGGTCAAGGGCCGCGCCAAGGGCCAGACCACGATTACGGTCACGCGCAACGAGGTCCTCTACGGGCTCAACCAGACCGACAAGTTCATCCTGGCCGTCGTGATGGTGGACGGTGAACAGCATGAAGGGCCGTTCTATGTGCGGCAGCCCTTCACCCAGGAGCCCGATTGGGCGGTGACGAGCATCAACCTCGATCTCGATCAGTTGCTCGCCCGCGCGCAGCAGCCAGCATAACAAGGTAGAACAACGCATGGCGACCATCAAAGCGCCGAAAAAACTCATCGAGGTCGCGCTGCCGCTAGACGCCATCAACGTCGCTGCTGCGAAGGAGAAATCGATCCGGCATGGCCATCCGTCCACGCTGCATCTGTGGTGGGCGCGGCGGCCGCTCGCGGCCGCTCGCGCGGTACTGTTTGCACAGATGGTGAACGACCCTGGCTATCAGCAGGGTGGCGGCTTCCGATACGGAGTGAACAAAGAGAAGGCGGCGCTGGAGCGTGAGCGTCTGTTCAAGATCATCGAAGACTTGGTGCTGTGGGAGAACACGAACAATGAGGAGGTGCTGGAGCGCGCTCGAGCCGAGATCCGGCGCTCTTGGCGCGAGACGTGCGAACTCAACAAGGCCCATCCCCAGGCTGCTGATCTCTTTTCCGCCGACGTGCTCCCCGCATTTCACGACCCGTTTGCGGGTGGCGGTGCGATTCCATTAGAGGCTCAACGCCTCGGCTTGGACAGCTACGCTTCAGACCTGAACCCGGTGGCGGTAACGATTAACAAGGCCATGATTGAGATCCCACCGCGCTTTGCCGGTTGCGCGCCTGTCGGACCCATACCTGTCGACGAGAAGCAGGCAAGGCTGCACGACGATTGGCGCGGAGCTCGTGGATTGGCGGAGGACGTTCGCCGCTATGGCGCATGGTTGCGAGACGAGGCCGAGACGCGAATCGGACATCTCTATCCGAAGATCACCGTCACCTCCGAAATGGCGGCTGATCGAGCAGACCTCAAGCCTCTAGTGGGACAGTCGCTGACCGTCATCGCTTGGCTGTGGACGCGCACCGTGAAGAGCCCGAACCCAGCATTTAGCCACGTTGAGGTGCCGCTAGCTTCCACCTTTGTTCTTTCAAGCAAAGAGGGCAAGCAGGTCTTTGTGCGGCCGGTCGTTAAAGGTGCTGAGTATCGGTTTACCGTTGTGGTCGGCGAGCCGGACGAGGCGGCAGAAGGCGGAACGAAACTGTCACGCGGTGCAAACTTCAAATGCCTCCTTTCGAACACGCCCATTGACCCGAAGTACATCAAAGCTGAGGGCACAGCCGGTCGTCTTGGTCAGCGATTGATGGCCATCGTGACGGAGGGCTCGAAGGGGCGAATCTACCTGCCGCCAACCGATGATCACGAAAGAATCGCGCGGGAATCTCAACCCGACTGGCGGCCCGAAACGCCACTGCCAGACGATCCTCGAAATTTTTGGACATTGAACTACGGTCTGAGCAAATTCGGGGACCTATTCACGCCGCGCCAACTGGTCGCGCTGACCACATTCTCCGATCTGATCAAGGACGCGGTAACCCTATGCCAACAAGCGGCTGCCGCGGCAGGCATGCCGGACGAAGGGCTTGGTCTGGACGCAGGCGGTCGCGGAGCAAGGGCATACGCTGAAGCAGTGGGTGTGTATTTGGCATTTGCAGTCGACAAGGCGACAGACCGCAATACGTCTCTCTGTGCCTGGGAAACGAAGATGGACCGAATGCGCAACACATTCGGCCGTCAGGCTTTGCCCATGGTCTGGGACTACGCAGAGACGAACCCCTTCGCCGGTGCTGGAGGGGACATCTATGGCACCGTGTACTCGCTGTGGGAGGTTCTGGACCGCCTGAACCATGGCGCCCCTGGTACGGCGCTGCAGGCAAATGCGCAAACGCAGACGATAAGTTTGAAGAAGGTCATTTCCACCGACCCGCCGTATTACGACAACATCGGCTACGCCGACCTGTCCGACTTCTTCTATGTTTGGTTACGCAGGAACCTGAAATCCATCTATCCGGGCTTGTATTCCACTTTGGCCGTTCCTAAGGCTGAAGAGCTGGTGGCGACGCCGTACCGGCACGGCACCAAGGAGAAAGCGGAATCATTTTTCCTCAGTGGCATGACGCACGCGATGCACAACCTTGCCGAACAGGCGCATCCGGCATTCCCGGTGACGATCTACTACGCGTTTAAGCAAAGCGAGACAAAGGGTGAGGCGGGGACATCCAGCACTGGCTGGGAAACGTTCTTGGAGGCTGTCATACACGCGGGATTCGCACTTACTGGCACTTGGCCCATGCGCACTGAGATGGGTAACCGCATGATTGGTTCCGGCACCAACGCTCTTGCTTCAAGCATCATCCTGGTTTGCCGAAAACGAACAGCCGACGCAGCCACCGTCAGCCGTCGCGAGTTCATCCGAGAACTCAACGCGGCTCTCCCGGACGCCCTCGACGAGATGACTCGTGGCGGCGTGAATTCGCCCGTTGCTCCGGTGGACCTGTCTCAAGCGATCATCGGTCCTGGCATGGCAATCTTCAGTCAGTACGCCGCGGTGCTAGAAGCTGATGGCACGCCGATGCGGGTGAAGACTGCCCTGCAGTTGATCAACCGCTTTCTCGCCGAAGAGGACTTCGACCACGACACGCAGTTCTGCCTGCACTGGTTCGAGCAGCAGGGGTGGGTGACAGGAAAGTTCGGCGAGGCCGATGTGCTGGCCCGCGCCAAGGGTACGAGCGTCGAAGGGCTGAAGGCCACTGGGGTGGTAGCCTCGGGCAAGGGTGATTTGCGCCTATTGCGTTCCGCTGAACTGCCAGGTGACTGGTCGCCCGAGACGGATGCGCGACTGCCGGTGTGGGAGGCGCTGCACCACCTGATCCGCGCGCTGAATCAAGGCGGCGAATCGGCAGCCGGAACTCTGCTGGCCCGAATGCCGGGTCGCGCGGAGCCGATTCGAGCCTTGGCCTATCGGCTCTACACACTGTGCGAGCGCAAGGGGTGGGCTGACGACGCGCGCGCCTACAACGAACTCGTCACCGCTTGGAGCGGCATCGAACAAGCCGCTGGCGAAGCCGGCGTGGTCGGCGCGCAATCCCAACTTGATATCTGATCGAGGGAACCACCACCATGGCTTTGAAACCCTGGCGCGAGATCGCCGCACCGCACGAGGACGTACTCAAGGGCACGTTCCAGCAGGCCGAGTTCGCGGCCGACCTGTCTCGTGTGCACGCCGGCACCGCAACGGCCGAGTACCAGAACCCGACGCTGTTCTTCCAGCGCACATTCATCACCGAGGGCATGCGGTTGCTGCTTGACTCGGTTGTGCGGCGCCTCGCAGGCAAAGGCGGCGACCCAGTGATTCAGCTGCAGACGGCTTTCGGCGGTGGCAAGACGCACACGATGTTGGCGGTCTACCACCTCGCGAAGGGCGAGGCGTCTGCCAGCGACCTTCAGGGCGTCGGCGAGATCCTGAGCGCTGCGCAGGTTGTGGAACTGCCGCGCGCCCGCGTGGCAGTGCTCGACGGCAACAAGTCAGCACCGAATCAACCCATCAGGCGCGAAGAGCAGCTGGTGCGCACGCTGTGGGGCGACCTCGCGTTCCAGCTTGGCGGCGCGGAAGGCTACGCCCTCGTGGCCGATGCTGACAGTTCGGGTACCTCGCCAGGCAAGGCGGTACTGGAGACGCTGCTGGCGCAATGTGCGCCGTGCGTGATCTTGATCGATGAGCTGGTGGCTTATGTGCGCCAGTTCGAGGAAGGCAAAGCCCTAACCGGCGGCACATTCGATTCCAACCTGTCGTTCGTGCAGGCGCTGACCGAGGCAATGAAGGCCGTGCCAACGGCGGTGCTGCTGGCGTCTCTGCCAGAGTCGGACAAGGAGGCTGGTAGCCAGCGCGGCGTGAAGGCGCTGGAGGCGCTGGCGCACTACTTCGGCCGCGTGCAGGCGCTGTGGAAGCCCGTGGCGACCGAAGAAGCCTTCGAGATCGTGCGGCGACGCTTGTTCGCGTCGATCAACGACAAGCTTGCGATGGAGTCGGTGTGCCGCGCCTTTGCGGACTTCTACACTGCAAACCGCGACGACTTTCCTCAGGAGACGCAGGAGAGCCGCTACTTCGAGCGCTTGGTCCACGCCTACCCGATTCACCCCGAAGTGTTCGACCGGCTCTACGAGGACTGGTCCACGCTGGACAACTTCCAGCGAACGCGCGGTGTTCTGAAGATGATGGCCAAGGTAATTCACCGCCTATGGAAGGACGGCAACAACGACCCGCTGATCATGCCGGGCAGCCTTCCGCTGTACGACGCCGATGTGCGCAATGAGGTCATCTACTACCTGCCGCAAGGCTGGGATCCGGTTCTCGAACGCGACGTGGACGGTGAGCGTGCCGAGACCACCGAGATCGAGAATAAGGACACCCGCTTCGGAAGCGTGCAGGCCTGTCGGCGTGCGGCGCGGTCAGTATTCCTCGGCAGCGCGCCCAGCACTACGAATCAGCTGGTGCGCGGTCTGGAGCTGGAGCGCGTGATGCTCGGTATCGTTCAGCCCGGCCAGCAGATTGGGCTCTTTAAGGACGCACTGCGTAGGCTCGGTGACCGGCTGCACTACCTCAACCACGCGAACAACCGTTTCTGGCTCGACACGCGGCCAAACCTGCGCCGTGAAATGGAAGAGCGCAAGCGCCGCTTCCAGGACAAAGAGGACGTCTTCCCGACTGTCCGTGAGCGCGTTCAGCGAGGTTTCGCCAGCGGCGTATTCGGCGGTATCCACGTCTTCACGGACAGCGGCGACGTACCCGACGACTGGGCGCTGCGACTGGTGGTGCTTCCGCCCGACGCGGCATTCAGCAAGAGCGGCCAGAGCCTCGCCATCGATCGTGCAGCCGAGATCCTGAGGAAGCGCGGCGACCAGCCGCGCTTCAAGCAGAACCGCCTAATTTTCCTGGCGGCCGATTACGACAGCGTCAGCCGCCTGAAAGACCATGTCCGTTCGTACCTGGCTTGGCGCAGCATCGTTGCTGACTACAAGGACAACCGCATCGTCCTCGACAATCTGATGGCCAAGCAGGCAAACGCCAGCCTAGAGCAGGCCGAGGAGACCGTACGCCGCATGATCCGCGAGACCTACAAGTGGATTGTGACGCCGATGCAGGAAGCAAGACCCGGCAAGGGCCTATCCGAGCTGCGGTGGGAGCACTTCCAGGCCAATCCGAGCGCGCAGAACTGGGCACAAGAGATCGAGCGTGTGCTCAAGGAGAACGAGCTACTAATCAGCGAGTGGGCGCCGATCCATCTGGCCAAGGTGCTTAAGGATTGGTTCTGGAAGGACGACGTCAAGGAGGTCAGCGCGCTAAACGTTTGGCAGCAGAGCTGTCAGCAGCTGTACTTGCCGCGGTTGAAGGACGACATCGTCTTCCAGCGGACATTGGCGGCAGGCGCGGAGAGTCGCGACTTCTTTGCTTTCGCTCAGGGCAAGGAGCAGGAGAAGTATCTCGGCTTCATCTACGGAAAGTCGACGATACCCATCCTCGATTCGTCGCTGCTGCTCATCGAGCCCGCAGCTGCCGGAATCTACCTGGAGAATCTTCGCGCGGCCGAAGATGCCTCACGCGCAAAGCCGCCGGGCACATGGACAGGCGATGGGCCTGCGCCAGTTGGTGCAATTCTTGAAGGGAAGGGTGGGACTGGCGGGATTTCGGCAGGCCCGTCGAGTGAGCCGACCAAGACGCAGTTCTATGGAACCGTTGACCTCGACCCGATTCTGGCGAAGAAACAGTTTGCGGACGTCGTTGACGAAATAGTTCAGAACTTCACGACCCGGACAGGGGTGGCCGTGAAGATCTCGGTTGAGATTCAGGCGGAATCGGGAGCCGGATTCGACGCGAGTCTTCAACGAACCGTGAAGGAGAACAGTAAGGTCCTCAAGTTCAAGAATTCAGATTTCGAGTGACGTTGTTGCGGTGAAGTTCTCTATCGTAAATGCGGTGCGCCAAGAGGCTCAGCCAGGTGTAGCCGGCAGATGCCCGGCCTGCGATCAGGAGACGATTGCAAAGTGCGGAGAAGTGAAGATATGGCACTGGGCGCACAAGGGGCGTCGCGATTGTGATCCTTGGTGGGAGAATGAAACCGAATGGCACCGTGCGTGGAAGGGACAGTTTCCGGAAACGTGGCAGGAAGTTGTTCACCACGCTGATAACGGTGAGAAGCACATAGCTGATGTAAAGACAGATCACGGCTGGGTAGTCGAATTCCAGCACTCGTACCTCAATCCAGAGGAGCGACGGTCTCGCGATGCCTTCTATACCAAGCTGGTCTGGGTGGTGAATGGGGTAAGGCGAAAGAGGGATGCTGCGCAGTTTCGCAACGCGTTGAATCGAGGCACACCCATAGGAGTCAATGCTCGGATACGGATTCCCTTCGCAGAGGAGTGCGCAATCCTGAGGGAGTGGTCCGGTAGCCGCGCGCCGGTCTTTATTGACTTCGGCGCCGGGCCGACGCTCTGGTGGATTCTTGCGGGGACACCGACTGGCTCTGTCGATGTCGCTCCGTTTGCTCGAAGTGAGTTGATTGCGATACTTCGTGAGGGGGCGGCGCAGAAGGCACGCGAGTTCGAGGAGTTCGTTTTCAGCCTACGCGGGACCACCTCAGGGCCTGAACCTCAGCCGCCTGTTGGGCCCCGTAGTCCAGCAGACTCATCGCCGGTGTCAGTGGTGCGGCAACACCCGATGTACCCGATCAGACGGAGCGGGCGGTTTTGAGATCTGGGGCGGCACGCTGCGGTTCTTGTGCATCTCAGCAAGCTGAGTAGCTAGAGTGCTCAATGCATCTACAAATTGTCGCGTGGTTGTTTCGGGTTTCGGAACATTTCGGGATCTTTGCCGCCCGCACAACGTGAGAGTGGCGAGTTGCAGTGGGTTCAAGAATTCCGCCCGATTGTCTTTCGCCATCTATCGCCGGCCGCCTTCTGTAAGCGCCACTTTCTGACGGTCGACTCGACGGTCAATTGCTGCGATCATTCTGAGAAATCCAATGATCGTAATCACTTAGATTGGTCGGAGACAATTGAGTGGGAGTAGGGGGGGCGTAGAGGCGTAACTTCCTCACGAACGCTTTGGGTGCGTCTTTGTCCTGTCCGGTCATCTGGCTACGGTAATGCGCGTCGGTGGCTGGCTGTGGCCTTGATTCCCCCGAGATACGGAAGCCAGAAGAAAAGTGTCGGAGCGCGGTAGAGCGGCGGCGGGCTTCTTGGGCCGTGTTCTGGTTTGCGGCGGCACCTCTCGCAGTGGCAACGCGGAGCATCAAGATCCCGCACTGACTTCCATTGACCGGCCTCCCAAGATGGGAGATACTGTCCGGCGATGAGGGTCATCGCCAGGAGCAGCCTGAAGAGGTTCTGGGAGCGCCCCGGTTGCGCCGATGCGCGAGGCCCGCTGCACAGCTGGCATGAAGAGGTCCTCAAGGCGAAGTGGCGCACGCCGCAGGACATCAAGAATCAGTTCGCCAGCGCCAGTATCTGCGGCAACAACCGCGTGGTGTTCAATGTGGGCGGCAACAAGTACCGGCTCGTGGTGGAAGTGCAGTACCAGGCAGGGATCATCTGGGTAAAGTTCGTCGGGACGCATGCGCAGTACGACCGCATCGACGTGGAGAGCGTGAATGACTATTAAGCCGATCCGAAACGATGACGACCTGAAGAAGGTGCTCCGCCGCCTGGAGAAGATCTTCCAGGCCGAGAAGGGTACGTCTCAGGCCGACGAGCGTGACATCCTGGTGACGCTCGTCGAGGCGTACGAGAACACGCACTACGACTTCGGGCCCGCGGACCCGGTGGAGGCCATCAAGTTCCGCATGGAGCAGGAGGGACTGACGCCTCGCGACCTGGAGCCGTACATCGGGCAGAGCGGCCGCGTCTCCGAAGTGCTGAACCGGAGGCGCCCGTTGAGCCTGCGAATGGTCAAGAGGCTGCACGACGGGTTGAAGATCCCGTACGAGAGCCTGATGGCGGGGGTTCAGTAGAGCGTCGACAGGTGCAGAGAGTTGTAACGCGGGCTGGGCGAATCTTCACTGAACAGCAAAGATTGCTTTGTCGTCGACCTTGAGGTCACCGAGATGCTGGCCAGCTTGCTGTTCGTGACGCTGAAGCGCCAGGAACTGTCGGCCGCGTGGCGACTGGCAGCGTGGGTGCGAGGCCGTGGCGCCTGAGCCTGGCACCGATCGCGATCCGCCCTACTGCATCACCCAGTTCAGGCGGTAGTAGCGCGCCGTATCACCCTGCCCGGGCGTCACCAGGATCCGGTACTCGACGCGGCCCTGGACCGGGAACCGCGAGTCCGTCCCCGGGGACACGGGCCGCAGGTCCGCGAGCGTCGAGCCGGTGAAGAGCTGCACGTTCGCGGCCGGGCAGGACCAGCCGAGCGCCGGGTAGCATCGTGTGATGGCAGTGAGGCGGACGTCGCCGGGCACCGTGGCCTTCCAGCGGTACCAGACGGTGCGGGTCGTGGACGTCCCCGTCGGTGGGTCGCCGGCCTCCTGGGTCGCACCGACGAAAGCACCATCCACTCTGCCGCTCAACCCGGACAGGGTGATGGCTTGCTGGAAAGAATCATTCGGCGGCGGTGCGTTTGGCTCCTCGGCGATGCCGGTGAGCCTGATCCGCCCCTGGGCTTCCTTCTTGCTGCCGATGACGACCCAGAATGCCGGGTGATCGAGGTCGAAGCTGACCCGGCTGTGGCCCTGACCCGCCGAGTCGTCGTCGTAGGTGATGTCGATGATCGAGTTGACCTGTGGTCGCCAGGCTCTCACGGCTATCACCGTGTCGACATCGCTCCCTGCCGTCGTCAGCGTCACCCGGTTGCCGGTTGGATTCGCCGGCAGGAGCCCGAACCAGATCGACGAACCGGCCGCCGCGCCGAGGTTGTCACTCGCGCTGGAGGTGGCGCCAAGATTGGAGGCTTCGATCGAGAGTCCGGGTAACGGGCCGATCAGAAACGGCGTGTAATTTGTCGCCATGTGGTCGTTCGGCGAGGCACCCATCGACCAGTTCAGCGTGAACGTGCCGGTAGCCGTCGCCCGTGGAGCGACGCGGAGGACGAACGACTGCCCCGCCTGGACTGGAAACGCGAGCGGATAGTTGGCCAATTCCGTCTGGAGCTCACCGCCCGACGCCCCCTTCGGCCGATCGATGCGCCGGCTTGTCGCGATCGGCACGAGGTTCGCGGGCGTTGTACCACCCGTATTGGCGAAGGCCTGGATCTCCTGCGGATACGTTCCAGTCAGTGCAAAGACCGCGATACCCGTCTGCGGCGCCGTCCAGCGATACCAGACCGACGCGGCAGCGCTGATGCCGGGGCCGGAATCGTGGTCGAACACGGGCTCGCCGCTCTCGGCGGTCGCGCCCACGGTTGATCCCGACATCGAGCCGCTTGCCCCGATCAAGGTCGGACCGAACGCGAATCGATCGTTGCCCGGCGGCGGCCCCCACTGCAGGACGATGTCCCGCGACGAACCGTTCGCGTCGGCGGCGACCCGGATGTAGTAACTCGAGCGGGCCGGCGCGTTCACCTCGATGCCCTGGCGGTTCGCGTTGACATACATGACGTTGCCGATCGAGCCCACCTTGGTCAGTGCAGCGAGGTCCGAACCATAATAGACGTCGGCGTAAGCGGTTCCGAGCGCATACTCGCTCGAGCCGAGCGCCGGTCGGGACGCTGAAATGTCGAACACCACCGCCCGGCCCGTCTTCTCCGTGAAGCGGTACCAGATTGTGTTCTGCAGCGTCTGGGCGAGCGGCGGCTCGCCCTTCTGGACGGTTGCACCGGCGGTCGTGCCGGTCACGAGGCCGGAGGTTGCGTTGATCAGTTGCGCCTTGGCGAAGGCGTCATTCGGCGGCACGCTGCCGGTCTGGGCCGCGGCGCCCTGGCCAAGGCCCAGTGCGACCAGGAACAGGAGCAACCGCGCGCCCGGGCGCGCCACGGGACTGCGATGGTGCCGGCTGTACATTGGATCCCCCTGGAGTCGGACAGCGCTGGCTCTGACCAGGGGCGATGCTAGCACAGGCCTTCTTGGTAACATATGTGGCGCGGGCTGCAGCCACCACCAGAAGGAAGGTACTCCAGTGAGCTTTTCCCTGTACGCCGCGACGGTCCCGACGTTCTGCCAGATGCTGGAGGCCGTCGCCGGCCTGCTGGACAAGGCGGCGGCGCACTGCGTGACCAAGGACATTGCGCCCGCCGACCTGATTCAGGCGCGGCTCGCACCCGACATGTTCAACTTTGCCTACCAGGTGAAGTCCACGGCCGTGCACTCGCTCGGCGCGATCGAGGGCGTGCGCCGGGGCCTGTTCGGCCCGGACCTCGAACCGCCGCCGGAGGACTTCGCCGGGCTGCGCGCGCGGGTGACCGGCGCACTCAGCGGGCTGCGCGCTCTCGCACCCGAGGAGGTCAACGGCTTCCTCGGCCGGGACATGCGCTTCGAGTTCCGCGACCTGCGCATCGATTTCACCGCCGAGGACTTCCTGCTGTCGTTCTCGCAGCCCAACTTCTTCTTCCACGCGACCACCGCCTACGACATCCTGCGCTGGCAGGGCGTCGCCATCGGCAAGCGCAATTTCGTCGGCCAGCTGCGCGGCAACAGCGGCCGGTAGACGGGCGCCGGTGGCGCCGGCCAGCGTTCAATGGGCGGTCATCTGCACGATCATGCGCATTACGAGTGCGAATGCCCGTGCCGATGATGGATGTCGGGGTAGTGCGGGTGCCGGTGAGTCAGCACCTCGTGTCGATGAGGATGCGTATGTGGTTCGTCGCCGGTCCACGCGAAGTCGTGCTCGTGCCGGTGGTGCTCGTCGTGTCGATGGTGATGCGTGTGCTCGAGGGCTTCGTGAGTGTGCATGTGCTGGTGCCGTTCGCGCACGTGCAACCAGACGCCGAGTCCCATCAACATGGCGGCCGACCAGAACAGTGCTGACGGAGGTTCCGGCCACAGCGCCAGCGAGATGATCACCCCGAACAAGGGCGCCACGGAGAAGTAGGCCCCGGTGCGCGCAGTCCCCAGCGTTCGCAGTCCCACGACGAACAACGTCAGGCTCAGTCCGTAGCCAAGGAACCCAACGAGCAGGCTCCCACTCAATGCGACTGCCGACGGCAGCGATGCCCCCGAGGTCAACGCGAGTCCGGTGTTGCACGCCCCGGCGACCAGGCCCTTGAGGCATGCCACCAGCATGGCGTCGTTGCCGGCGACATTGCGGGTCAGGTTGTTGTCGATCGCCCAGCACAGGCAGGCTCCGACGATGAGCAGGCTGCCCACCGAGACGGTCGCCGGGCCCGGTTCCCAGGAGAGCAGCGCACCGCCTGCGACGATGGCCACCATCCCGAGGACGATCTGGCGGTCGGCGTTCTCCCTGAAGATGATCCAGGCGATGACCGCGGTCAGCACGCCCTCGACGTTCAGCAACAGCGACGCGGTCGCGCCGTCGACCACGGTCAGGCCCCACAGCAGCAGGGCCGGCCCGACGATTCCGCCGAAGAAGATGGCGCCAAGCAACCACGGGATCTGGCCGCGCGGAATGTACAGCTGCCGGGTGGCTTCCGGGTCACGGAGGTGCCGCAGCATGAGCAGCAGGCCCAGGCCCAATCCGCTGCCGAGATAGAGCAGTCCCGCCAGCAGCAGCGGCGGCATGCCGCCCACCAGGAGTTTTGCCAGCGGCGTGCTGGCGCCGAACAGCAGTGCTGCGACGAGGGCAGGGGAAGCAGATCGAATCGACATGCCCTGAAGTAGAACATGTCCGCACCGGATCTTCGAGGTCCTCACCGGGGGAATGGAAGCCGGCGTTGCAGTGTGAGATATTCGCCGGATGCCAATGACCTGGCTTCTGCCGCACGCGCACACCCGATGAACACTGAGGGCGTCAGCGAGTCCGCCCGCGCGCCCCGCATGCCGACACGTGCCGAGGCCTTCCGCTACTGGCTCAGGCACCGCAAGTGGGGTGGGTTCGTCGCCGGCGGGCTGTTCGTGCTGCCGTCGCTGTTCATTCTCATCGCGCTGTCTTGGGTCTACATGGCGTTCGGCAACGTCTGAGAATTCCGGCGTGGACGCTGAACGATTGATGGAGACTATGAAGTACAGTGCAATAATATATTGGACCTATGGACGGCGTTCGCCGATCATCTGCTCAACAAGACGCCGGATGGGCCGGCACTTAGGAGGTTTCGATGAGTAGCCGCAAGCACAGCCGGGCCGCGGGCCCGGCCATTGACATCGGCATCAGCACCGCTGGCCGCGCGAGGATCGCCGCGGGTCTGTCCGACCTGCTCGCCGACAGCTACGCGCTGTACCTGATGACGCACAATTTCCACTGGAACGTGACCGGCCCGCACTTCAACAGCCTGCACCAGATGTTCATGCAGCAGTACACGGAGCAGTGGAACGCGCTCGACGTGATCGCGGAACGCATCCGTGCGCTCGGTCACCCGGCGCCCGGCACCTATGCGGAGTTCGCGCGGCGCAGTTCCTTCCGCGAGGTCGAAGGCGTGCCCGCCGCGGAGGACATGGTGCGTCATCTGGTCGCAGCGCAGGAGGCGACGGCCCGCACGGCGCGGCGCCTGTTCGCCGTGGTCCAGAAGGCGGACGACCAGCCGACCGCGGACCTGCTGACCCAGCGCCTGGAGGTGCACGAGAAGACGGCCTGGATGCTGCGCAGCCTGCTCGCGAACTGAGTGGGGCCGCTGGCCCGGAAAGGTCGCAGATCATGGGGCAGGACATCGACTGGATGCGGCGCGCGCTCGCACTCGCGGCGCGCGCCGAGGCCGAGGGCGAGGTTCCGGTCGGCGCCGTGATCGTGCGCGATGGCGTGGTGCTCGGGGAGGGCTGGAACCAGCCCATCGGACGGCGCGATCCGACCGCGCACGCGGAGATCCTGGCGCTCCGTGCCGCTGGGCTGCAGGTCGGCGACTATCGCCTCGGTGGCGCGACGCTCTATGTGACGCTCGAACCCTGTCCGATGTGCGCCGCGGCCTGCGCGCACGCGCGCATCGCGCGCCTCGTGTTCGGTGCCTGGGATCCGCGTCAGGGCGCTGCGGGCAGCGTGTTCGATCTCGTGAATGCAGCCGCGCTGAATCATCGCGTCGATGCCTTTGGCGGCGTACTCGCCGAGGAATGCGGCGCCATCCTGCGGCAGTTCTTCGCCGGCCGGCGCTGACTGCGACGGCTATCCGGCCGGTGGCTGCCCGGCAGTCGTGCCGGCGGAGACCGGGACGCGCAGCGGCCCTCCGGGTGCGCCGGTCATCCACTCGAGTACCTCCAGGTAGGTCTGGACCCTGCGCACGAATCCGACCGCTTCCCAGCCCCGCGCGTAGCCGCGGCTGGTCTGCGTGAACCAGCGCTCCTGTGCGAGCAGCGGCAGTACGGCGCGCACCTCATCCCAGGAATCCGGATCCTTGCCCTGGCGCTGCGCCAGGACACGTGCGTCCTCCAGATGTCCGTAGCCGATGTTGTAGGACGCGAGTGCAAACCAGGTCCGGTCCGGCTCCGGGATCCGCTGCGGGATCGTGTCCCGCACGAGGACGAGATACCGCGCACCGCCCTGGATGCTGTGTCGCGGGTTATCGCGGTTGGTGACGCCGACCCGGCGCGCGGTCTCCTCGGTCAGCATCATCAGCCCGCGAACACCGGTCGGTGATACGGCCGAGTGGTCCCACTGCGATTCCTGGTAGCCGATCGCTGCGAGCAGGCGCCAGTCGACGCCGGTCTCGGCGGCCGCTTCCTCGAACCAGGGGCGGTATGCGGGCAGCGTCCGGCGCACATCCTCGACGAAGGCCGCGGCATCGATGCGATCCACACGGGCCATGGTCCGATCATGGCG
>SCUD01000009.1 GCA_004297335.1 Gammaproteobacteria bacterium | reverse complement strand
GCCCGCTCGCGGCCGGTCCAGTCGGCGAGTTCGGCCTCGAGTGCGGCATGTTCCGGCTGATGCCCGCTGACCAGGTGCGAGGCACGCGCGCCGATGCCGCAGGCGCGCGCGGCGCGGATGCCAGCCTCGGTGACGCGCGGATCGCCGGCCAGGCCGAGATAGTCATTGCCGCAGAAGTCCAGGCACTCGCGGCCGTCCACGCGGATCGCCGCGGAATCCGGCGCGAGGCGCATCACGGTGCGGCGCCGCCGGCGCAGGCCGGCCGCATCCAGTGCCGCGAGCGCGGCCTCGAGCGCCGGCATCGCGAGGCCGCCGGCCTCCGCGCTCACCGGTGTCAGCCGGTGGCCCGGGATGCCGCTTCCGGTCGCAGCCCGAGCCGCTGGAACAGGGCCTCGTCGCTCGCGGTGTCCGGATTGCCGGTGGTCAGCAGCCGGTCGCCGAAGAAGATCGAGTTGGCGCCGGCCAGGTAGCACAGCGCCTGCAGCTCGTCGCTCATCGCCGAGCGGCCGGCCGAGAGGCGCACGTGCGAATGCGGCATCAGGATGCGCGCGGTGGCGATCATCCGCACGAAGTCGATCGCGCCGGGCGGCTTCTGCCCCGCGAGCGGCGTGCCGGCGATCGGCACCAGCTGGTTGATCGGCACGCTCTCCGGGTGTGGCGAGAACGTGGCCAGGCGCTGCAGCAGCGCGACGCGGTCGGACTCGTCCTCGCCCAGGCCGAGGATGCCGCCGCAGCAGATGCGCAGGCCGGCGCCGCGCACGGCGGCGAGCGTGTCGAGCCGATCCTGGTAGCTGTGGGTGCTCACGACCTCGCCGTAGTGCGACTCCGAGGTGTCGAGGTTGTGGTTGTAGTAGTCGAGCCCGGCGTCGGCGAGCTGCCGGGCCTGGTCGGCGCTCAGCATGCCGAGCGTCACGCAGGTCTCGAGCCCGAGCTCGCGCACGCCGCGGACCATCGCCAGTACCGGCTCCATCTCGCGGTCCTTCGGGCCGCGCCAGGCGGCGCCCATGCAGAAGCGCGTGGCGCCGGAGTCGCGCGCCGCCCGTGCGCGCTCGAGGACGATCTCCACGTCGAGCAGCGCCTCGCGCCCGACCTCGGTCTTGTAGCGCGCGCTCTGCGAGCAGTAGCCGCAGTCCTCCGAGCAGGCGCCGGTCTTGATCGACAGCAGCGTCGAGACCTGCACCGCGTTCGGATCGAAGTTCCGCCGGTGGACCGACTGCGCGTGCCAGAGCAGGTCCGTGAAGGGCAGGGTATGGAGGGCGGCGACCTCCTCGAGCGTCCAGTCGCTGCGGGTCTCGCCGAGGCGGCTCAGGTCCAGTTGCATCGTCGGGTTCCTCGCGGGAGGCGGGCAGTATTCGGAGGGCGGGGAGCGATGTCAACTTTGGAGGCGCGCATTGGTTTACCAAAGGTCCGGATGGGGCGTTCGGCCGGCTGTGGCGCGCGCGTGAACTTAGGCAGAATGGCCGGCCTGGCGTAAACTTCCCGACCGGAGCACCCCGATGCTGGAGACCCTCATGGCACTGGTACTGACCTCGCCGGCTTTCGTCCACAACGGCGCCATTCCGAAGATCTACACCTGCCAGGGCAAGGACATTTCCCCGGCGCTCAGCTGGAGCGGCTTGCCCGCGGGCACCAAGAGCCTCGCGCTGATCGTCGACGATCCGGACGCACCGGACCCGGCGGCGCCGAAGATGACCTGGGTGCACTGGGTGCTCTACAACATCCCGCCGGGCGCGCCGGGCCTGGCCGAGGCCGTGACCCCGGCTGCACTGCCCCCCGGCACACTCGAAGGCCACAATAACTGGCAGCGGACCGGTTACGGCGGACCATGCCCGCCGATCGGCCGCCATCGTTACTTCCACAAGCTCTATGCGCTCGATGTCGTGTTGCCGGATCTCGGGCTTCCGACCAGTGCTGCGCTCGTACAGGCGATGCAGGGCCACATCCTCGGCCAGGCGGAGCTGATCGGCACCTACCAGAAGGACTGACAGCGCTTCCGGATCGGGCCAAATCAGCCTGGTTGCGATCTCTAAGGTCGCAAATTGCGACCATAGGGCCTAGGCGGGGTCGGCATCCCAGGTACCTGCCCCTGGCCTTCACGGAGCATGGAGCAATCATGGCGGCCTCGGTCTTGAACAGCCCGCGCGCCGTCGAGATGTCTGTATACGATCCGGGCGCTGATGACGCCTCCTGCAACGAAGTCCCGTCCGATTGGCTTCACGGCCGATCTCGGTCCACCAACCTGAGCGCTGGCTGGCGGCCGCCGCCCCGATCCGTGAACCCCGTCGGAAATCCAGCGCGCGGCACCGGTCTTATGTCCGGATCGCATAGACACCGCGCGTGCGCGGGCGGACGCTCCACCTCCCATGAAATACCCCCTCGTACTGGTCTGGTTCGCGCTGGCCGCAGCGCCGGCACTGGCCGGCCAGCCACCAGCCGACATCCTGATCCGCCGCGGCGCCGCTGCCGATCACGAGCTGCCACCACAGGCGGCTCGCGGCAGTGGCGTCGCAGGCGACCTCGGCGCGGAGGCGCTCACCGCGCGACGGCTGCGGCTCGAGCTGCCTGACGGGCGGGTGCTGGTGGCCGAGCGCCAGCGCGAGCTGCGCGATGCGCGCCGCGGCGAATCCTGGGTCGGCGCCTTCCAGCACGCGCCCGAGAGCCTGCTGGTGCTGACCCGCTGGCATGGCGCGACCACCGGCTTCTTCCACGACGGTGCCGACACCTGGGAGATCGCGCCGGGCCGCGGCGGGCGGCACCTGTTGTACCGCGTCGACGAGGCGCGCCTGCCACCTGCCGGTCCGCCGCAACTGCCGCTGCACGAGCCCGCGGCCGGCGATACCGGCGGCGCCGCCCTGGAGGCGACCGGGACTGCCGCCGGTGACGGCACCGTGCAGGACATCCTGGTGCTGTATTCGCCGGCTTCGCGGACCCGTTACCAGAGCTCGGGCGGCGTCGAGTCACGCATCCTTTCGGCGATCGCCGCTGCGAACCAGGCCTACGCCAACAGTGGTCTGGCACTGAGCCTCAACCTCGTACACATGGCCGAGACCCAGTACGTCGAGACCGGCGACATGGGCCAGGCGCTGTCGGCGCTGCGCCAGAACGGCGATGGCCAGATGGACGAGGCGCACGCGCTGCGCGACCTGCATGGCGCCGATCTCGTCGCGCTGGTCAACGAGGACGGCAACTACTGCGGCATCGCCTATGTGATGACCTCGGTCAGCACGGGCTTCGCCTCGAGTGCCTTCAGCGTGACTGCATCGAACTGCCTGTCCGGCCAGACGCTGGCGCACGAAGTCGGCCACAACCAGGGCAACATGCACGACCGCGACAACTCCAGCAATGCCGGCGCCTATCCGTACTCGTACGGTTACCGGCGCTGCGTTGCAGATGGCACCGGCTTTCGCACGGTGATGTCCTACAGTTGCACCGGCGCGCCCCGGGTCAATCACTTCTCCAATCCGGCGGTGCTCTACAGCGGCTACGCCACCGGCATTGCCTACGAGACCGACCCGGCGGCCTCGGCCGAGGCGGCGCGCTCGATGGGCAACACGGCGCCCACGGTCGCTTCGTTCCGCCAGGGTGCGGTGACCGAGGCTCCAGCCGTGCCGTCGGGCCTGACGGCAACGGCCGCCACGGCGACCCGCGTGGACCTGCGCTGGACCGACAACGCCAGCACCGAAACCGGGTACTTCATCGAGCGCTCGGGCAATGGCGTGGAATTCAGCCAGGTGGCCTCGCTCGGCGCCAACGTGACGAGCTACAGCGACAACGGTGTCGGCGCCAACTCGAACTACTGGTATCGCGTACGCGCATGGAACTCGATCGGCAACTCGGCCGCTTCGAACATGGCGACGGTCACGACGCCCGACCTTGCGCCGCCGGCGCCGGCCGACATCGCTGCGGCCGTGGCCGGTGCGCAGGTCACGGTCAGCTGGACCGATCTGGCCGCGAACGAAACCCGCTTCGAAATCGGGCGCGAGAGCTACAACGCGAAGAACCGGCGCTGGGGCAGCCTGGTGATTGTCGCGACAGTTGCGGCCAACACCACCTCCTACAGCCAGGCACCGTCCGCCGGTACCTACCGCTACAGCGTCCGCGCGGCCAATGCCGGCGGTGTCTCGGCCTGGGCCGGTCCGTCGGCGCAGGTCACGGTGGCGGGGTCGGGCGGCGGCAAGCCCAGGAAGTAGCGGCCGCGCTGCGAGCTGCGGATTTCTGCCGATAGTCGCCGGTTGACTGGCCCGCGGGCGGCGCGGTGCTGGCGCAGGCTCGCGCCATGGATCCGAAATCCACCGCGGCAACGCTGCGCGTACGACTCGCCACCTTCGTCCAGGGCCTGATTCCGCCCACGTGCTACCTGTGCCTGGACCCGGGCCAGCCGCCGGCGCTCGACCTCTGCGCAGGCTGCGAGGCGGACCTGCCCTGGCTCGGCCCGGCCTGCGGCATCTGCGCGATGCCCACGCGCCTGCCGGTGGACTGCTGCGAGCGTTGTCGCGCTGCGCCGCCGGTCTTCGACGCCGCGTTCGCCGCCTGCCACTACGAGTTTCCGGTCATCGAGCTGATCCAGCGCATGAAGTACCGCGGCGAGCTGCCGCTCGCGCGAATACTGGGGACCGTTCTCGGTCGGCGGCTGGCGCGGTGCGAGCAGCCATTGCCGGATGTCGTGGTCCCGGTGCCGCTGCACGCGGACCGCGAACGGCAGCGCGGCTACAACCAGGCCCGTGAGATCGCGCGCTATGCCGCGCGTGAGCTCGGGGTTCCGGTCGCGGACCGGCTCGTGCGCCGCATCCGGGCGACCGCCGAGCAGGCGGTGCTGCCGGCCTCCAGCCGGCGCGCGAACCTGCGCGGCGCGTTCGCCGCGACACCGGCAGCCGCCGGCCTGCGCATCGCGGTCCTCGATGACGTGCTGACGACCGGTGCCACCGCCGACGCACTGGCGCTCGCGCTCTTTGCCGCGGGTGCCCGGCGGGTCGAGGCCTGGGCCGTCGCCCGTGCGAGCGGCGCCGCCGCGGCCCCCGCTCAGCTGTAGAGGTAGTCGAGCGCGAGGCCGATGAACACGGCCATGCCGAAGTAATGGTTGTTGTTGAAGGCCGCGAAGCAGGGGTCGCGCTCACGGCGCCGGATCAGCCATTGTTGCCAGAGGAAGAACACCGCGCCAACGGCGAGCCCGGCGCGATACCAGTCGCCGCGCCCTGCCTCGCCGCCGGCCAGCCACAGTGCGAACAGCACCATCGCCTGCATCGCGCCGATGATCACGCGGTCGGCATCGCCGAACAGGATCGCCGTCGACTTGAGGCCGATCTTCAGGTCGTCGTCGCGGTCCACCATCGCATACATCGTGTCGTACAGCGCCGCCCACAGCACGACGGCGACGAACAGCAGCCAGCCGACCTTCGGCACCGCCCCGGCCTGTGCAGCGAAAGCCATCGGGATCGACCAGCCAAAGGCCACGCCCATGTAGAACTGCGGCACGTGGACGACGCGCTTCAGCCACGGATAGGTCACTGCAATCAGGCCGCCGGCAGCGGCGAACAGGCGCGCGAGCGGCTCGAGCTGCAGGGCCAGCCAGACCGCGACCAGGCCGAGCACGACGAACAGGCCGAGCGCCTCGGTCGGCGCGATGCGGCGCGCGGCCAGCGGTCGCTCGCGGGTACGCTCGACGTGCGGATCGAAGTCGCGGTCGGCGTAGTCGTTGATCACGCAGCCCGCCGAGCGCATCACGACGACACCGGCGACGAAGATCAGCAGCAGCCGCGGCTCGGGCCGGCCGGCGCCGGCGATCCACAGCGCCCACAGCGCCGGCCACAGCAGCAGCCAGATGCCGATCGGCCGATGCAGGCGCATCAGCTCTGCATATTCCCGGAGCGTCTGCGCGAGCGCGAGACCGGCGTGGCGGGCCGCGGTGCGGGCCTGCCAGCGCGGCTTGTAGACGGGGTCGCGGCGCGGCCGCTGCGGCGGCGCAGGGCGCAGCGGTTCAGGTTTCGGAAGCCGGGCTGCTGGACGCATTCTCAGACCTTGCCGTAACGGCCGCCGGCGCCGATCCACCGGCGCGTCAGCGGTGCAATATTAGCCGGATGCGCGGCCAGCATCACGTCGGCCGCTTCCCGCACGCGCGGCAGCAGATCGGCATCGCGCAGCAGGTCGGCCACCTTGAGCTGCAGCAGGCCGGTCTGGCGCGTGCCGAGGAGCTCCCCGGGCCCGCGCAGCTCGAGGTCCCGGCGCGCAACCTCGAAGCCGTCGCTCGTTGCGCGCAGCACGCTGAGCCGCGCCCGGGCGAGCGGTGACAGCGGCGCGCGATACAGCAGCAGGCAGCTGCTGGCCTCGGCGCCGCGGCCGACCCGGCCGCGCAGCTGGTGCAGCTGCGCGAGGCCCATGCGCTCGGCATTCTCGATCACCATCAGGCTCGCGTTCGGCACGTCTACGCCGACCTCGATGACTGTGGTCGCGACCAGCAGGCCGATCTCCCCGGCGCGGAAGCGGGACATCGCCTGTTCCTTCGCCGCGGCCGGCATGCGCCCGTGCACCAGCCCGACCTTCAGTTCCGGCAGCGCCGCTGCCAGCGCCGCAGCCGTGTCCTCGGCGGCCTGGGCCTCGAGCAGCTCGGATTCCTCGATCAGCGGGCAGACCCAGTAGGCCTGGCGACCGGCGAGGCAGGCGCGGCGGATCCGCGCTACGACATCGTCGCGGCGCGAGTCCGGCAGCACGACCGTACGCACCGGCGTCCGCCCCGGCGGCAGTTCGTCGATCACCGACACGTCGAGGTCGGCGTAGGCGGTCATCGCCAGGGTCCGCGGAATCGGCGTGGCGGTCATGATCAGCTGGTGCGGATAGCGGCCACCGCTGGCACCCTTGTCGCGCAGCGCAAGACGCTGCTGCACGCCGAAGCGATGCTGTTCGTCGACGATCACGAGTGCGAGGCGTGCAAAGCCCACGCGCTCCTGGAACAGGGCGTGAGTGCCGATCACGAACGGGTGGCTGCCGGCGGCGATCGCCTCGCGCGCACCCTGGCGCGCGCGGCCGGTGATGCGCGCCGACAGCAGCAGCGTCTCGATGCCGAGCGGCCGCAGCCAGCGCGAGAAATTGCGCGCGTGCTGCTCGGCCAGCAATTCGGTCGGCGCCATCAGCGCGACCTGGCAGCCGGCCTCGATCGCGGCGACTGCCGCCAGCGCGGCGACCACGGTCTTGCCGGAGCCGACGTCGCCCTGCACCAGCCGCAGCATCGGGTGGCCGCTGGCGAGATCCGCGCTGATCTCGCCGGCGACACGCCGCTGCGCTCCGGTCAGCGGAAAGCCCAGTTGTTCGAGCAGGCGGGCGGCGAGCGCGCCGGGTACCTGGATCGGCCAGCCCGGATCGCGGCGGATCTCCTCGCGCAGCCGGCGCAGCGCGAGCTGCTGCGCCAGCAGCTCCTCGAAGGCGAGCCGGCGCTGCGCCGGATGGCGGCCGGCCTGCAAGAGCTCGATCGCGGCATCGGGCGGCGGCCGGTGGAGGTACTCGAGTGCGGCCCGCAGGCCCGGCAGGCCCGGTTCACGCAGCAGTTCGGGTGGCAGCCAGTCCGGGAGCGGGTCGTTCGCGAGCGCGCCGAGCGCCTGGGCCGTCAGCATGCGCAGCCGGCCCTGCTGCACGCCCTCGGTGGCGGGGTAGACCGGCGTCAGCGCGCCCTCGACGGCCTGGGCATCGGGCAGGTCGGCGAGCCGGTATTCCGGGTGCACGATTTCGAGGCCGAGCGGGCCACGGCGGATCTCGCCGAAACAGCGCAGGCGGGTGCCGCGCGCGAGCTGCTGCTGCTGGCTGGCATTGAAGTGGAAGAAGCGCAGCGTCAGGAAACCGGTGCCGTCGGCCAGGCGCAGCAGCAGCACGCGCCGCCGCCGGAACACGACCTCGGCGAGCTCGATGGTACCGGCCACCGCAGCGCGCGCACCGGGCACGAGCGCACCGATCGGCACGATCCGCGTGCGATCCTCGTAGCGGATCGGCAGCAGGAACAGCAGGTCCTGGACGGTCTCGACGCCGAGCCGGGCGAGGCGCGCCGCCAGCGCGCGCCCGACCCCGGCCTGCGTCGTGACCGGCCGGGACTCGAGGCTCACGGCACCAGGATGCAGTCGACCTCGATCGCGGCCCCGCGTGGCAGCGCCGCGACGCCGATCGTGACCCGGGCCGGGTAGGGCTCGTGGAAGTACTCGCCCATCACGCGGTTCACGGTAGCGAACTGCCCGAGGTCGGTCAGGTAGATCGTCAGCCGCACCGCACTCGCGAGGCTCGAGCCGGCCGCCGCGGCGACCGCGGCCAGGTTGTCGAATACGCGCCGCGCCTGGGCCTCGAAATCCCCGCCGACCAGCTCGCCGGTGGCCGGGTCGAGCGGGATCTGGCCGGACAGCCAGACGGCGCCGCCGGCGGCGACCGCCTGCGAATACGGGCCGATCGCCCGGGGTGCCTGTTCGGAATGAATGATGCGGCGGCTCACGCGGGACTCCCTGGGGTCGTGCTGGTGGGCGCGATCATGCACCGGCACCGGGGATTGCGCCACCGTCCCGCGGGGGAGGACGTGCCGGGGCGCCGGCTATGGACGGTGAAGCAGGGGCAGGACTTCGTGCGCCGTCATGGTCAATTGCGACGTCGTCTGGTCGGTCCTGATCGGAGCGAAGACGAGGGACGAGGCGCCGGCTTCCAGCAGTGCGCGCGCACGCATGGCGCACTCCTCGGGATCACCGGCGACCGCCAGCTGGTCGATCCAGGATTCCGGCATCTCCGCCTCGATGAGTTCCGCTCCACCTCGCTCGAGCATTGCGGCGAGCTCGTCATTGATCCCAGCCGGCTCCGTCAGGGCCGTCGGTCCGGCCATCCCCAGGTAGAACGCCAGCGATGACCGTGCCGCCGCGCGGGCAGCTTTCCGGTCGCGGTCCACGGCGTAGAGTACGAGCGTCGGCAGCTCGTGCTCGCCCGTGCGGGCCGACTTTTCAACGCCGCGGCGGATGTGTTCGCGGGCGGAGCGGATGTATTCGGGGCTGGACAGCGCGCCGAGAATCGTCGCGTCCGCGATCTCCCCGGCCAGCTCCAGGGACTTGGCTCCCGAGACGCCAGCGTAGAGCTTCAGGTTCTCCACCGGGTGGTGCAGCGCGATACGGTCAAAGTGGAAATGGCCGTCATGCTGCGTGATGGTCTCGCCAGCCAGCAGGCGGCGTATGCAGGTCATCGTCTCGCGCAGCACTGCCAGGATCGACTTCGGAAACAACCCCATCTGCCTGGTCCAGGCCGGGGCACCGTGGCCGATTCCCGGCATGAACCGGCCTGGATACGCCCGCGCAAGCGTCGAGATTTCCATGGCCGTCACGGCGGGATGGCGCGCGACACTGGCCACGACACCGAGCCCGACCCTCAGGTTCCTCGACGCCTGGAGCGCCATGGCGGCCGAGGAGAAGCCACCCAGGAAGAAGTAATCCTCCGCGAGCCAGACCTCGCGGAAACCCAGCGTTTCGACCAGAGCGCACAGCCCGGCGATCTCCTCCGGCCGGGTCGTGCCATGCAGGAGGACGCCCGTTCTCGATGAATTCGACTGCTCGGCCACGGCTTGGCTCCCTGCTGCGACTGGGAGTCACGAGTACAGCACCCGCGGCGGCGGTGCAGCAATGCCGGCCGTGGGGGACGGGGCGGGAATGGATGAGGGATGCAGCGGCTGCGCCGCTCATCCCTCAAGACATTCCTTGCGGCGGTGGGCAGCCGCGGCTGTGATGATGCCAATGATCATCCTGCGAAATGGCAACGTCTTCGACGGCACCAGTGCCGAGATTCTCGAGGGCGCCGACGTGGTCGTCGAGGACGGCCACATCCGCGAAGTCTCGGCGCGCCCGGTGCTGCTGCCCGGTGCGCAGCTGATCGACCTCGGTGGCCGCTTCCTGATGCCGGGCCTGATCGACGCGCATGCGCACCCGCACCTCAGCTCGCTGGATGCGGCTGCGGCCAGCCGGATGCGCCCGACCTACTACGCCCATCATGCCGCCCGGGTGCTCCGCTTCGCGCTGTCCTGCGGCTTCACGACGCTGCGGGACGCCGGGGGTGGCGATGCCGGCCTGGCACAGGCGCTCGATGAGGGACTCATCGAGGGACCGCGACTTTTCTACGCGGGCCGCGCGCTGTCGCAGACCGGTGGACACGGCGATCTTCGCGACCCCCGGCTGGTCGACCCGCCGGTGTGCGCCTGTCGCGCGCTGGGAGACTCCCTCGCCGTCGTCGTCGATGGCGAGGACGCCGTCCGCCGGGCGGTGCGCGAGGAACTGCGGCTCGGCGCCAGCCACATCAAGATCATGGCCTCCGGTGGCGTGTTCTCGCCCGGCGGGTCGGTGGACGCCTGCCAGTTCTCGATGACCGAGATCGGCGCGGTCGTCGACGAGGCGGCGCGGGCCGGCAAGTACGTGCTGGCGCACTGCCACTCCGCGGCGGCGATCCGCCGCTGCGTGGAGGCCGGTGTCCGCTCGCTGGAACATGTCACGCTCATCGACGACGACACGGCCCGGCTGCTCGTGGCGAGCGGCGCCTATGCCGTGCCGACCATGGCCATCATGTATGCGCTGGAGGCTGAGGGCGGGAAGTTCGGCATGCTGCCGCACGTCCGCGACAAGCTGCGGGCCATGCTGCCCACCGGGCTGCGCTGCCTCGAGATTCTCAAGCGCGCGGGTGCCAGGATGGGTTTCGGCTGCGACCTGATCGGTCCGCTCCATGCGTGGCAATGCCGCGAACTGCTGATTCGCGCCCAGGTGCTCACGCCGCTGGAAATCCTGCGCTCGGCGACTTCGATCAATGCGGAGATCATGATGCGCAGCGGGGAAATCGGCTGCATCGCTGCGGGCGCCCGCGCGGACCTGATCGTCGTGGACGGCGATCCGCTGCGGGATATCGGCCTGCTGGCCGCGAATGGCAGCCACCTGTCGCTGATCATGAAAGGCGGGCAACTGCACCGCAATGCACTGTAGACCTCGCTGGTCCGCCGCCTCTCAGGAGCCGCGCAGCACGGCGGTCCGCGCCTCGTCGATCCTGAAGCCGTGGCCGGCCGGTACGATGGCGACGCCGTAGACCTGTTCCGCGTCCTCGACGTTCAGGAAGCCGTTGCGCACATCGGCCAGTACCGCTGCCGTATCGCGCAGCCGCGGTGGGCCCCAGCCGCCACCCCCGCCGGTGGTTGCGCGCAGCCGCGTACCTTCCGGCAGTGGCCCGATGCCGGCAACGCGCGCCCGGAAGACCTGCTCGCGATCGGTTCCCGGTTCGATTTCCATGTAGCTCGGCAGGCCATTGCTGCCACCGCGGCAGCCGGCGGCGGTCGGGTCGACCGAATTCTCGGTGACGAACATCGTGTACATGCCGCCCTCGAGGAGAAGGTACTCCTTCCGCAGGCCCGCGCCACCGCGGAAGGTCCCGGCGCCGGCCACTCGCGGCTCGAGTTCGAGCCTCTCCACGCGGACCGGGAAGCGGGTTTCCAGCACCTCCACCGGGATATTCGGCACGTCGCCGTTGCCGACGAACATCATCGTCGAACCATCCGCGGCGGGCTGGCCGCCATTGCCGCCATCGAGGACATCGAACATCACGAACGGGGCCCCGTAGCGCGCATCGGAGCGCGAGAGCGTCACGCCGCTGATCTGGAAACCACCGGCCGGACACTGGTCCGGCAGGATCCCGGCCAGCGAACGGAACATCAACTCGGTCAGGCACTCGAGGGCGTAGCCATAGGAATCGACCGGTGCCGGACGCACCGGGCTGACGATCAGGCCCGGCGGCAACTCATAGTCCATGCACTGCGCGTGGCCTTCGTTGGCCGGATCATGCGGCATCAGCAGGCCCTTGAGGACCGACGCCAGCGTGCCGCGCGTACCTGGCGCCGGCATGTTGACTGGCCCCAGCGTCGAGGCCGCCGAGCCCAGCAGGGAAAACCGGACCCGGTCACCGTTCACGATCACCCGGAGGTTGATGCGGAAGTCACCATTCGGGTTGACTCCATCGCTATCGAGGCGGATCGATGCACCGTACTCGCCATCCACAAGTGCGCGGACGGCATCGCGCATGGAGCGATCCGTCCGGGCGATGACGTATTCCATGCCCTGCTGCAGCATCGCGGCACCATACTTGGTGCAAAGCGCCTGGACCCGCTCCCGCCCCTGCAGGCAGGCCGAGATCTGCGCCTCGAGGTCGCCCTTGACCACGGCTGGTACGCGGACGTTGTCGGCGATCAGGTCCCACACCGCGACGCTGCGTACGCCTGCCTCCACCAGTTTCTGGTGACGGAAGCAGATGCCCTCCTGGTACACGTCGGTCGTGTCCGGGCACCAGCCGCCGGGGTTCTTGCCGCCGATGTCGGCCCAGTGCGCAGTCGTACCGCAGAAAGCCACCAGCCGGCCCGCGAAGAACACCGGCATGTACACCGAGGTATCGGAAATGTGTGTTCCGGTCTCATAGGGATCGTTGGCGATGAGCACATCGCCATCGGCCAGTTCAGTTCCCCAACGGGCCAGCCCGGCACGGACCACGTCTGGAAGCGTGCGGCTGAAGATCGTGCAGCCGGGCGTCTCGGCCCACAACTCGCCGGTCGGTGACAGGATCGAGACGCCAAAATCCTGTACTTCGTACAGCAGTGGATTGAAGGCCGTGCGGATCAGCGTCTTGGCCATCTCATCGGTCGCGGCGATCAGCCGGTTGCGGACGATCTCCGCCAGTACCACGTCGACCGTGCTCATGACTGCCTCACTTCGTGGATTCATTTGGACACCGGCCGCAGCAGCAGGTTACCCATCGCGTCCCGTTCCACCCGCCAGCCCGGCGGCAGCAGCGTGGTGGTGGTCCATTCCTCGATGACCGCCGGCCCCTCGACGACCGCCCCGGGCCGTAGTGATTCCCGCTCGAGAATCGGCGTCTCCACGAATCGACCCGCTTCCCGGAAAT
Organism: Gammaproteobacteria bacterium; assembly: GCA_004297335.1. Classification (GTDB taxonomy): domain Bacteria; phylum Pseudomonadota; class Gammaproteobacteria; order Steroidobacterales; family Steroidobacteraceae; genus SCUD01. Next base: position 19,608 of record SCUD01000009.1, on the reverse strand, counting down.
ACACCGGCCGGGTCCTGGCGGTGCTCGTGACCGTGGACGCCGTGGCCGACAGCCGCGGCGGCCTGACCGGGCCGATGGCGCGACACCGCAGGGACACGACCTCGAGATCCGACTCGAGCTCTCCATGCCCGTAGAGGCGGCGGTGTGCGGCCACGAAGTCCCGCCGGGCCTGGACCAGGATCTCCCTCCCGGTCACGCAGGTCTCGCCGAGCGCGACGGTCAGCGTGTACTCCTGGCCCTTGTAGCGCAGGTCCATGCGGCGCACGCGGCGCACCTCCTGCGGCGCAAAACCGTAGCCCGCCACTGCGGCGACGGCAGTCGACTCCAGCTCTGCCAGCGTCGCGCACACGTTGTCGATCGTCGCGTCGATGAACGGCATGACCAGGGTGCGGGCAGCGTCTTCGATGTAGTCGGTCGTCAGGATGCCCCAGGCCGAGAAATTGGCCGGCGCCACCGGCACCACGACCTCGGGAATCTCGAGCTCGGCGGCCACCCCGGCGGCGAACAGGCCGCCGCCACCACCATAGGACAGCAGTACGAATTCGCGCGGATCCAGCCCGCGCGCAACGGTCTTGCTGCGGATGGCGTTGGCCATGTTGGCCTCGATGATGCTCAGGATGCCATCGGCCGCGACCTGCAGCTCGAGTCCGAGCGGCGCGGCGATCCTGGTCTCGATCGCCCGCCTGGCGGCCTCCGCATCGAGTGGCATGCGGCCGCCGAGGAAATTGGCGGGATCGAGGCGACCGAGGATGAGGTGGGCGTCGGTGACCGTCGGCTCGGTGCCACCCCGGCCGAAGCAGACCGGGCCGGGGGCGGCCCCGGCGCTCTGTGGACCCACGCGAAATCCCTGGCGGTGGTCGAGCCAGGCGATCGAACCGCCGCCGGCACCGATGGAAGTGATATCGATGAGCGAGCCGACCACCGGCCGGCGCGCGATCTCCGTCTCGCTGCGTTCGAGTATGCAGCCGTCCTCGATGATCGCCACGTCGTAGCTGGTGCCGCCGACATCGGCACAGATGACGTTGGCGTGGCCGAGGTGATCGCTCAGGAACTTGGCGCCGATCACGCCGCCGGCGGGACCGGACATCAAAGTCCGGATCGGCCTGGCGGAAGCGTTCTGGGCGGAGCAGACGCCACCGTTCGACTGGATGATGGCCAGCGGTTGGCGGTAGCCCGCGGCACTCAGCTCGTGCGTCAGGCTATCGATGTAGTTCCTGACCAGCGGCTGGATGAAGGCGTTGAGCACGGTGGTCGTCGTGCGCTCGTACTCCCGCCACTCGGAGGCGATCTCATGCGAGACCGAGATGGCGAGCCCGGGATGGCGTGCGGCAATCGCATCGCGCGCGGCGATCTCGTGCACGGGATTGGCGTAGGCGTGCAGGAAGGTGATGGCCAGTGCGTCCACGCCCTGCTGCAGCAGGGCGTCGACTTCCCGATGCAGGGCTGCGAGATCGATCGGCAGCAGCACCTCGCCACGCGGAGTCAGTCGCTCCGGAACCTCGCGGCGCAGGCAGCGCTCGACGATGGGCGGGGGCCCCTTGTAGAGATAGTTGTAGACCTCCTTGCGTGCTCCCCGGCCGATTTCCAGCACATCGCGGAAGCCGCTGGTCGTGATCAGGCCCACGCGGGCGCCGCGCTCCTGCAACAGCGCATTGATGCCGACCGTCATGCCGTGGAAGATCTTGCCGATGGAACCGATATCGACGCCCAGCTGCATGATTCCCTTCAGGCACTGCCGCGCCAGTTCGGTTGGCAGCGAAGGCTGCTTCTCGATGCGCAGCTGTCCGCTCTGCTCATCCAGCAGGACAAAGTCCATGAACGTGCCACCCACGTCGATGGACAGGCGATACCGTGTGTTGTCTTCCATGCGTCCTCGACAGCCGTTGCAGGGATCGAGCCCCGTGCGGTCATCTTGCCGTACGCTGGCCTTGCGGCGGCCGCTGCCCTTGGGGGATCGGCGCAGGCGAAACGGGTGAGCCTGTCGGCGACCTGCGGTCATATGCCACCGGCCGGATTACCCGAGGTCCGGGTGCCCGGTTATGATGCACGGTCACCATGGAGACCATACGGTTTACTCCGCTCACCTCGGCGGCCGGCGCGATCGAGCGCGAGCGCCTGGTCCGGCTGGTCCTGGGCGGCCGGCCTTCACTCGCCCGCGCGACGCTGGTCATCTCGCCGGCGGGGTACGGCAAGACCACGTTGCTGGTGCAGGTGGCCGGGAGCCTGGCGCGCGAGGACACCATCCCGATCTGGCTGAACTGCAGCCGCGAGGACCAGCAACCCGATACCTTCCTCGGTAACCTGGCCGCCGCCCTGCAGGCGGCCGGACTGTTCCTCGACCGCCTGGAATTCGACATCGACGACATCACGCGCGAGCTGGCCGGCTCCAGCAGCCCCACCATCGTGATCATCGATGAGTATGAGAATGCCACCAGCCAGGCTACCGATGCGCTGCTCGAGCTGCTGATCCGCAGCCTGCCCGGGCAGAGCCGTCTCGTGGTCGCCTCGCGGCAGGCGCCGCGCCTCAGCCTGTCGCGACTGATCCTCGACGGCAAGGCAAGGCTCATCGAGGCTCCGGAGCTGCGCCTGACCGATGACGAATCCCGGGCCGTCCTGGCCGAACTCGGCGACCCGGATGAAGTCAGTGGCGCCGTGGTCCGCAGCGAGGGCTGGCCCGTCATCCTGCAACTGATGCGCCTGGAAATTGCCAGCGGTGGACGACCGACGGAGCATCCGCTGCTCGGCATCGAGAGCACCGCGCATGTGTTCGACTATCTCGCCGCCCAGGTGCTGGCCTCGCTGCAGCCGGCGGAACAGGATCTGCTGCAGCAGCTGTCGATCCTGACCGAGGTCGACACCGGATTGGCCGCCGCAGTCACTGGAAGCGACGACTGCTACCCGGCGCTGCGGCAGCTGCTGCGCCTCGCCCCGATCATCACCTTGATCCGCGAGACGCCGTTCTCGGTACGCCTGCACCCGCTGTTTCGTGACTTCCTGCGCGAGGCACTGAAGCGCTCCGGCGGCGGCAGCGTGGGCGAGCTGCATCGGCGGGCCGCCCTGCACTTTGCCGGCCGCGGCGATTACTCCACGGCCATGGAACACGCGATGCATTCGGGTGATCCGCAACTGGGCGCCGATATCCTCGAGCGGGCTGGCGGCATGCTGCTCAACATCAGCGAGGGGCAGGGTCGCGTGCGCACGTTCATGAACCTGGTGCCCACGGAAATCATCAATACGCGACCGTCCTTGCGGCTGATGCGGATCGCGCAGCAGGCGCTGGAAGGCATCAGCGCGGACTGGCTGGCCGATTTCGAGCGACTGCAGGCGGGGTCCGGGCTGCACGACGGCGAGGTGCTGCCAGACACCGATTTCGGCCTGCGACTCGCACTGGTCCGCCTGATCGTGGATACGATGCACAGTGCCGGGCGGTCGCCACGCCCCGACTGGGGCCTGCTCTCAGCCGGCCGCCGCAGATGTGAGGAGCGCCGGTTCGAGGACCTTCGCTACCTTGGCTGCATCCAGCCGATGATCCTCCATGCCATCCACTCCTACAGATCGGTAGCGCTGGCCGAAAGGCAGATGGCCGAGGTCCGACAGCTCTACGAGTCCGCGGGCTTTGCACCGAACCTGGCGTGGATTTCCATTCACGAGGCCATCGTCGCGGTCAACCGAGGCGACCTGGCGGCAGCCGAGTCCAGGGCTAACAGCGTCCTGCACCGCATCGCCGACCTCGGCGAGACCCGCAACACCTCGCTGGTGCAGACGGTCAACAGCTGCCTGGGGCATGTGTACTACGAGCGCGGCGAACTCGAGCTGGCGGTCGCCCATTTCGATGCGCTGCCCCAGGAGCCAGCCGTCGTGCTTCCAGACACCGCGGCCCGCGCTTTCGGCCTGCGCGCACTGGCGATGCATGATCTCAACCAGTCGCAGTCGGCCCTCACGACCCTCGAGGCGGTCTGCACGCGGGCCGTGGGCGAGGACATGAGTGTGTTGAGCTCGTTGCTGGCCACCTTCGTCGCGCAGTTGCGCCTGCTGCGTGGCGATGTGGACGGCTGCCACCAGATGATCGCCTTTGCCCGGCTGGAGGAATCGCTGGCGGACCTGGCCGACGACAAGAGCCGCATGTGGATCGAGCGTGAAGCCGTCACCGGCCTGTTCGCCGGCCTGTGGCTGCACGAGGGCAAGCCGGCGGAGGCGCTCGCGCTGGCGACCCAGACGAGCGATGCAGCTGTTGCGGCGGGCCGGCGGCTGACGGCAGCGCGCGGGCTATTGCTGGTGGCGAGATCTCAACAGGGACTGGGCTGCGACCAGGCGGCGCGCGCGGCGATCCAGCTGGCTGTGGATCTCACGCTCGGAACCGGCGCGATACGCCCGTTCCTGGAATGCGGGCGCGATCTGCATGCTCACCTGCGGGACATCGGATCCGACACGCCGGCCGGACCCCTGCACGATTGGCTGCAACGCATCCTGGAAGCCAGGACGATGGGTTTCCTGCCGCCGCCTGAAGTCCTCGGCGTACTGACGCCACGGGAGCAGGAGGTCCTGGGTCATCTCGGGCTCAACCTGCCCACCAAGGTTCTCGCTCGCCGGCTGCGCATCTCTCCGGAAACCGTCCGGCATCATCTCAAGCACATCTACGCCAAGCTCGGCGCCGGCAACCGGACCCATGCTGTTCGCGAAGCGCGCCGCCGCGGACTGATCCCCTGAAGGACCGCCGGTTCAGGCCTGGGCCTCGCGCAGGGCGGCGAGCACATCCTCTGGCGTGATCGGAGTCTTGTTGATGGCCTTGCCAATGGCATCCGCGATCGCGTTACCGATGACAGCCGGAACCAGCACGATCGGCGGCTCGGCAACTCCCTTGGCGCCATGCGGGCCGTCCGCACTCGGATGTTCCATGATGACGATCTCAACATCCGGCAGGTCGAGCGCCAGTGGCAGGCGATAGGCCTCCAGCGTCTTCTCGACGACCTGGCCCTGTTCAAGACGCAGGCTCTCATAGAGCGTGAAGCCGATTCCCTGGGAAACTCCGCCCTGTATCTGCCCGACCACGCCGGCCGGGTTGATCATCCGACCGACCTCCTGGACCACGACATAACGGACCACCCGGACGTTGCCCGTGACCGGATCCACCTCGACTTCGGCGAGGTGCACGTGATAGGTGGGCGTCGGAAACGTGGAGAATACCAGGCCCTTGGCGCACTCCGGGTTGTATGCGACCGGCTTGTCGGCATACCTGCCCGTGCCGATAATCGGACCGTCGCCCCAGGTATTGGCCAGTGCCACGTCTGATAACGCGATGCCGGGGCCGGTGTCGCCAGCTTTCCTGACCCGTCCGCCGACCAGCTCGAGCTCCTCCGGCTGCGCCTGCAGCAACTGGCCGGCTGTGTGCAGGATCCTGCTGCGCACTTCCAGGGCGGCATTCTGCGCAGCGCCGCCCACCATCCGCGTGGTCCGACTGCCCTGGGAGCCGATGTCGTAGCTGGCGACATCAGTATCCGGCTGTGACAGCCGCACGTCTTCCGGCCGGATGCCCAGGACTTCGGCGACGATCTGGGTCACGCCCATCGTGAAGGCACCGGTCCCGATGTCAGACGCGCCGGTGAGAACGCCAACCGTCCCGTCCTCGTTCAGCTTGATCGTCACCGAGGCGGGTGTCGCGTTCGTGATCCAGACGGCAGCTGCGATGCCGATTCCGCGATAAGGCTTCGTCCTGCCGGACACCGCTGCCCAGGGCGCAGTCTTTTCCATCGCCTCGAAGCCCGCGCGCAGGATGTCCGCGTCGTCCAGCACCTGGCCGTTCAACAGGGCATCACCCGACCTGAACAGATGACGCAGGCGAAAGCCACGCCGGTCCTCGCCCAATTCACTGGCGATGTGATCCATGTGCCGCTCCACGGCGGTATACATGGCCACGCCGCTCACTCCCCGGAAGGCGCCGGTCGGAGGAGTATTGGTGTAGAGCAGCCGGCAAGTGACCCGCGCGGCGCCGACCCGGTAAGCGCCGGCGGCGATCAACAGGGACACGCTCGGCATCAGGGCCATTTCGCCGGTGTAGGCGCCGTTGTCGAGATCGACGAGAAGTTCCCGGGCAACGATGTTGCCTGCCGCGTCCAGTGCCGAGCGGATGGTGATCAGCGAGTTGTCACGGGAGCCGCTGGTCTCGATGTCCTCCGTGCGGCTGTTGACGATCTTGACCGGCCGGCCCTGCGCGAGTCTCGACAGGAGGACGGCATAGGGTTCCAAGCCATAATCCAGCCGGCCGCCAAATCCACCGCCCGCGGCGTGGCAGATGACCCGGACGCTCGAAGGGCTGACCTGCAGGAACTGCGCGATCCGGTCCCGCACGTTGAAGGGATACTGGTGCCCCGTATGCACCTGGTAGCGCCCGTCCCGCCAGATCCCGACGGCGGACTTTGGCTCGAGATAGCCCTGGTACTGCCGCCCGCTCTCAAACTCGTCTGCAACGACCAGGCTGGCGCCGGCAAACGCGCCATCCACGTCGCCCTGCACGGACAACAGTTGCGAGGCAATGTTGCCGTCACGCTGGAAGTCCAGCCCGGCCGGAGACAGGTACGTTCGCCAATCAGGATGAACGAGCGGACTGCCGCTCGACCGCGCGGTGCGCAGGTCCACGACCGCCGGGGTCACGGCGATCTCGAGCACGATGGCATCGAGGGCGGCCCGGGCCTGCTCGATGGTGTCCGCGGCAACCGCCGCGACCGGTTCGCCGGCGTAGCGCACCTGGCCGCGGGCAAAGAGCGGCGTGTCCAGCAGCACCCACCCCGCCAGGACCTCGGGCGCATCGCTGGCGGTTGCAACCGCCCGGACTCCCGGCATCCGGCGTGCCGCGGCGACATCCAGTCTCGTGATGCTGCCAGCGGCTACCGGCGAACGCAGGATGGCACCGTGCAGCATCCCCGGCTCGCAGTAATCAATCGCATAGCATTCCTCGCCGCGAATCCTGGCGTTGCTGTCCGTGCGGATGCTGCTGCTGCCGATGACGCTCACGATTCCACCCGGGCCTCATCGCCGGCCGCAGCGAGCGCTGCATCGACGATCTGCGTGTATCCGGTGCACCGGCACAGGTTGCCACTCAGGGCCGCCCGGACCAGTTGACGGTCGGGACGCGGATGTTCCCGCAGCAGTGCGGTCAGGGTCATGACGATACCCGGCGTGCAGTATCCGCACTGGACACCACTCGCCTCGACAATCCGCCGTTGCACCGAGCCAAGCTGTTCTCCGCTCAGGCCCTCGATGGTCTCGATGCGCCTGCCGTTCGCGGCCTGGGCGGCATAGATGCAGGCATCGATCGGCTTGCCATCCAGCAGCACCGTGCACGCCCCGCACTCGCCCTCCCGGCAACCGTCCTTGGTGCCGGTCAGGTGCAGGCGGTTGCGCAGCACGTCCAGCAGCGTCTCCGCGGGTTCGATGGACACGCGCTCCTCGCGACCATTGACGGTGAGCTTCAGTTCGATCATGTCGTGATGCTCACTCTGGCCGTACAGATGCGCAGGGCACGGCCCAGCAGGCCTTCCATCACGCTGCGGCGGTAGCGGGCCGTAGCCCGGGTGTCATCGATCGGGGCAATGCCCGCCGCGAGCAGCGCTCCGGCTTCACGCAGTGTCCGCTCATCCGGCCGGCGGCCTTTCAGGAATTCCTCAGTCGACGTCGCCCGGCATGGCACCGGCCCCACTGCGCAGGTGGCAATCCGGGCCTCCGCGATGTACTGGCCATCGTCACTGAGCGTGAGGCGCGCCGCCAGGCCGGCAATGGCGACTTCCATGGCACTCCTGCGTCCCACTTTGCAATACGCGTCCGCGGTTCGCGCCGGAACGCGCTCGAGCTCGATCCTGGTCAGGAGTTCATCGCCCTGCCGTGCAGTCGTTCGCCGGCCGCGCAGGAAATCCTGCAATGGCAGCGTGCGCTCGCCGCGCGCGTCACTGACCAGCGTCACCGTGGCGGCGTGAACCAGCAGCGGAGCGAGCGTGTCCGCGGCCGGGGAGGCATTGCAGATATTGCCAGCCAGGGTGCCGACCTCCTGGGTCTGCCGGCTGCCGACCGAGGCTGCGGATTCCTGCAGAGCCAGGTACCCGCATGCCAGTCGCGCGCTGGTGGCCAGTTGACGGTGCGTCGTCAGTGCCCCAATGGTGAGATTGCCATGCTGCGCAATGCCCGATAGTTCCGCAATGCCCTCGATATGGACCAGCAGGGCGGGATGGACCTCGCCCCGGGCCAGTTGAATCATCAGGTCGCTGCCGCCCGCCAGTATGCTCGCCGCCTCTCCATGGGCACGGAGCAGCTGCAGCGCTTCCTCGACAGACCTGGCTGAAAGGAATTCCATGAGTCACGCACTCTGCCCGAATCAGGGGCCGCGTGGAACCCTGGATCCCGGGGGATCAGATGGGGGCGATGATCATCACCCGCGAACGGAACCTATCACCCATCTGCGGCCCGCATGCCACCCATCTTGAAAGTTGTCATGTTTCCGGTCGTGGTGGACGATGGCTTGCGCGTACCAGGCTGGTACACAGTTCGCCCAGGACCATTGCGAGGTGAAGACGTGAGAAATGTCAGAACTGCGGCTGTGCTCGTTGCGGTTGCGGCACCGTTGGCGTGCCTCATGGCGCCGGCCGCCGGTGCCGACGACCTGAAGTCCGGGGCGCAGCCCGCGGAGCTCCAGGTCGGCCTGGAGGAAATCGTCGTGACCTCGCGGCGCTGGTCAGAGCGGTTGCTGGACATTCCCGACTCGATCACCGCGTTCTCCGCCGATGCCATCGAGCGGGCCGGGATCGGCAACATCCAGCAGGTCGCCAATCTCACCTCGAATTTCACGCTCGCGTCCGACCAGAATCCCGGCACGATCACCATGACGCTGCGGGGCATCAGCCAGGTTCGCAATGGCGAGCCGCCGATCGCCTTCGTGGTCGATGGCGTCACGCTGACGAGCCCCAACGCCTTCATGCAGGACCTGTTCGACGTGGAGCGCATCGAGGTCCTGAAGGGTCCCCAGGGCGCGCTCTATGGACGCAATTCGATCGGTGGTGCCGTCAACGTGATCACCCGGTCGCCGACCGATGAACTGGACGGGGAATTGCGCCTGGGCTTCGGCAAGGGCGGCGAGCACCGGCTGGCCGGCACGGTCAGCGGCCCGCTGGTGCCCGGGAAAGTGTTGTTTCGACTGGCAGGCTACTATCACGAACAGGACGGACTGATCACGAATGTCTTCCGCAATGAAAAGGTGGACGGTTTCGAGGATGCCAGCGTCCGTGGCACCCTGCTGTTCCTGCTGAGCGACTCCCTGAAGCTGGATCTCCGCGCCAGTCACAATGAGCTGACGGATGCGGGCGCCGCCTGGTTTGCCCCGGTGTCGGATGACAACTTCGCCGGCGATCCGGGCGGCCGTCCGGTCTCGGATTTCGTCGGTACGTCGCGGCGCAACACCTCCGATTTCACGGCCAAGCTGGACTGGGAAACCCGCTACGGCACCCTGACGATGATCGGCGGCTACAGCGAGCTGTTCGAGACTTTTCGCGAGGACCTCGACTACACCTCGCTGTCAGCGCTGGAGGCCGAGCAGCCACTGGACATCAGCGCCTGGACCGGGGAACTCAGGTTCTCGTCGCCAGAGGGTCAGGCGACCCGATGGCTGGCCGGGGCCTTTTACCAGGATACCAGCCGGGATATCGATACCTTCCTCGGGCTGAACCTGAACGGACCCTTCGCATTCCTGGCTGGGCTGCCGCCCGGCGCGGGCGTGCCCGACGAAAAGCTGGTGGTGATGATTCCACTTGCGCAGCAGCAGCAGGATTATCGCTCCTACGCCTTCTTCGGCCAGGTCAGCCATGACCTCCTGGAAAACCTGGAGCTGACCGCGGCGCTGCGCTACGACAACGAGCATCGCGAGGAATTTTCGCCGGCGCCCAATCCCGGAATTTCTTCAATCCGCACTGCAACCTACAGCGAGTTCCAGCCGAAAGTGTCGCTCTCCTATCGACTGACACCGGATGCGCGGATCTACGGGACGGTCGGCCGGGGTTTCCGGCCCGGGGGATTCAATTCCACGACCACGTTTGGCAGTGCGTTCCAGCCGGAGACAATCGTCAATTACGAGATTGGTTTCAAGACGCGCCTCGCCGACCGTCGTGTGACGTTCAATGGTGCCGTCTTCTACATCGACTACAGCGATCAACAGTTCTACGTTCTGGATGCGGGCACGGCGGCACAAGGGGTGTTTAACGGCGAGTCGTCGGAGGTCAAGGGCTTCGAACTGGAGCTGGTCGCGCAACCCACGGAGCGTCTCGAGCTGTCGGCGTCGGTGGGCTATTCAGACGGGAAGCTGAAGGAATTTGGCGAGCTGCCGCCGGACGTCAGTGGCTTCCCCGTGCCTGACCCTTCAGTCCTGAATGGCAACACCCTGCCGTATACCAACCGCTATACGGTCAACCTGGCCGCGCAGTACAGCCTGCCGGTCAGCAGCCGCTGGAACCTGGTGGCCCGCGCTGACTATGTGCGCCGCGGCGTGACCTACTTTCACCTGGACAATGTCGACAAGCAGGATCCGTATGGAATCCTCGACCTGCGCCTGACACTCCAGGGCGACAAGTGGGCGGTGATCGGCTACGTCAGGAACGCCACGGATGAGGACTACGCGGTCACCTATTACGATGAGGTGTGGACCGGGCTGTTCACCGGCACGGACGTCTTCAACCCCAGTACCCCGCGACACTGGGGATTCGAGGCTCGTTACCGGTTCTGAGGCACTGCTGCGGGCGGTTGGCCAGCTGCCCTGTCGCCCTTTCGTATCGTTTGACGTTTAACGTTATGCGATATATGCTGCAGCGGTGATTCGCGGCTTTCGCTGCCAGGAAACCCGGCTGCTGTTTGAAACCGGCCGATGCCGGCGCTTTGGTGCCATTGCGAAAATTGCCACCCGCAAGCTCGTGTTGCTGGATGCCGCCCAGACACTCGGGTTCCTGCGGTCGCCGCCGGGCAACCGGCTCGAGGCCCTGAAGGGCGATCGGTCAGGGCAGTTCAGCATCCGCATCAATGATCAGTACCGGCTCTGCTTCCGGTGGACCCCCCAGGGGCCAACCGACGTCGAACTGGTCGATTACCATCGGGGGTGATGCAGATGTTCAGGAACGGCATGCGTCCCGTGCATCCCGGGGAGGTCCTGCGGGAGGAATTTCTGAGGCCGCTGGGCATGAGCGCGAATGCGCTGGCCAGGGCGCTCAGCGTTCCTGCGCCGCGGATCAACGACATCGTGCGCGAGCGCCGCGGCGTCAGCGCCGACACCGCCATGCGGCTGGCCCGTTACTTCGGCGGTGACGCGCGCTCGTGGCTCAACCTGCAGACCGGCTACGACCTGCGTGTCGCCGAACTCAAGGACGCCAGGCGCATCGCCCGCGAGGTCCGGCCGGCCGCGGCGGCCTGAGGCACCGCCTCAGGCGAGACTGCGTTCGACCTTGATGACATCCGGCATCGCGCGGATGGCGCGCATCAGCCGGGCCAGGTGGGCGCGATCGTGCACCTGCACCTCGAACAGCAGCGTGGACAGTTCGCCCTGTCCGGAATCGACGTTGACGTGGCTGATGTTGCTCTGCTCGGCAGCGATCCGGGTGGCGACCTCGGCGAGGATGCCGACGCGGTTCCTGACCTCGACCTTCAGCTCGGAACTGAACAGGCGCTGCTGGTCCTTGTGCCAGACCGCCGGAATCCACTTGTCCGGCTGCCGGCCGAAGGCGGCGACGTTGGCGCAGCTCTCGCGGTGGATCACCACGCCACGACCGCTCGACAGGAAGGCGACGATCGCATCGTTCGGGATCGGGAAGCAGCAGCGCGCATAGCTGACGACCAGCCCCTCGGTGCCGGCGATGGCCAGCGGCTGCGGTGGTCCGCTCACGGCCTGGTTCTCGCCGGCCGGCAGCAGCCGGCGCGCGATCAGCGGCGCAAAGCGCTCGCCGAGGCCGATCTTCTCCAGCAGATCGCGGCCGTCGCGCAGTGACAGCGACCTCGCGACCTCATCGATGCGGCCCGCCGGGAGCGTGCCGAGCGACAGCTGGAACTCCCCGAGTGCCTGGTTCAGCATCCGCGTGCCGAGGTCGGCGGCCTCGCCGCGCTGCAGGTTGCGCAGGTACTGGCGGACCGCGGCGCGGGCCTTGGCCGTGGCGACGAAGCCGGCCCAGGCCGGGTTCGGCTGCGCGCCCTTCGCGGTGACGATCTCGACGGTCTGGCCGTTGCGCAGCACGGTGCGCAATGGCACCAGCCGGCGATCCACCTTGGCCGCGACGCAGCGCTGGCCGACGCCGGTGTGCACCGCGTAGGCGAAATCGACGCAGGTCGAGCCGCGCGGCAGCCGCATGATGTCGCCCTTCGGCGTGAACACGTAGACCTTGTCCGGGAACAGGTCCACCTTGACGCTCTCGATCAGCTCCTCGGCCGAGCCGGTTGCACCGTCGTGCAGCTGCATGACCCCCTGCAGCCACTCGCGCGCCCGCGCCTGCTGGGCCTCGCCGTCGTGGTCGCCGGACTTGTACTGCCAGTGCGCGGCGATGCCGGCCTCGGCCATCCGGTGCATGTCCTCGGTGCGGATCTGCACCTCGATCGGCATGCCGTTCGGCCCGAACAGCGTCGTGTGCAGCGACTGGTAGCCGTTGACGCGCGGGATCGCGATGTAGTCCTTGAAGCGCCCGGGCATCGGCTTGTGCAGGCCGTGGACCAGGCCGAGCACACGGTAGCACTCATCCACGCTGCCGACGACGATGCGCAGCCCGAACACGTCGATGACCTGGCTGAGCGGCAGCTTCTTGCGGCGCATCTTGGTGTAGATGCTGTAGAGGTGCTTCTCGCGGGCCTCGACCCGGCCGGTGATCTGCGCCGCGGCCAGCGCCTTGCGCAGCGCCCGGACGATCTTCGGCAGGAACTCCTTCTGATTGCCGCGCGAGCGCTTGAGCTCGCGCTCGATCACGCGATAGCGCTGCGGATACAGCGTCCGGAAGCCGAGGTCCTCGAGCTCCAGCTTGAGCGAGTGGATGCCGAGCCGGTTGGCGATCGGCGCGTAGATGTCGAGTGTCTCGCGCGCGATGGTCCGGCGCTTGGCCGGTGGCATCGCCTCCAGTGTGCGCATGTTGTGCGTGCGGTCGGCCAGCTTGACCATGATCACGCGGATGTCGCGGACCATCGCCAGGATCATCTTGCGGAAACTCTCGGCCTGGGCTTCCTTGCGGCTCTTGAACTGGACCTGATCGAGCTTGGTGACGCCGTCGACCAGTTCGGCGACCTCCTCGCCGAAGCGCTCGCGGACCTCCAGCGCCGAGGAGGGGGTGTCCTCGACGACGTCGTGCAGCATCGCGGCCGTCAGCGTCGGACCGTCCATGTGCAGGTCGGCGAGGATATCCGCGACCGCGACCGGATGCGTGATGTAGGCCTCGCCGGACTGGCGTTTCTGGCCGTGGTGCGCGGCGGCGGCATAGTCGTGGGCGGCGCGCACCCGCTCGACCTCCGCGGCGGGCAGGTAAGCCTCGACCTTCGAGCTGAGTTGCGTGATCCCCGGTGCGCGCCTTCCGCCCGGCAGCAGCCCGAGGATGGATGACGCGTAGTTCATGGGCGCATGCGCCCGGGGTCAGTCTCCCAGGCCGAGCTGCGGGGCGCGGAAGTCAGCTGAAAAGTCGAGCGGATTTTCCGGAATCAGTTCCGGCTCCGGCTCCGGCTCCGGTTCGCTCAGCAGGGCCATCGTGACCTTTCCTTCCGCGATCTCGCGCAGCGCCACCACCGTCGGCTTGTCGTTCTCCCACTCGACGCGCGCTTCCGCGCCATTGGCGAGCTGACGGGCGCGCCGGGAGGCGAGTTGGACCAGGTCGAACAGGTTATCGACGTTGTGCAGGCAGTCTTCGACGGTGATGCGGGCCATGGGAAAACGACCGATCTTTCAGGCAGATGGGCCGCGGAGCATACTCGATCCACCCCCCCGCCGGCCAGCGGCGCGTGCCGCAGCTGCTCAGTGGCTCGGCGGTGCGCGGCGGTCCTTGCAGGCCCTGCGCTCGGTCAATACGGTGACTGGCCGCCGGAAAGCGTCCACTTCCTCGGCCCGACGCCCGCCGGCACGCCGGTCTGCGTGGTGCTCGTAGGTGCAGTTGCAGCCTTCCGGGCGCGTACAGGACGGCAGCGGCAGGCGGGGTGCCTCACGGGACAGCCACCGCCGCTTGCGGCCCGAAACGACGGCGGGACAGGCCACGGACCCGGGCTTGACCGCCACGGCGTGCCAGCGACGATCCACGGCTTCCTTCCCGCGCTCTGCTTCCTGTCTACCGGCCATGTTGGCAACTCCCCCAGCTCGAGTCTTAATGCTACGTCAGGCGGCGGGGTCCAGCAACCGGGCAACCGTGGCCTGGAGCCCAGGCCGATCACGCCGGCTCGCATCGCCGCGACCGCTGATGATCGCCTCCAGATCGGCGACAGCAGTGTCAAAATCGCGATTGAACACGACATAATCAAATTCGTCCCAATGCTGCATGTCGGCCACGGATTCGCCCAGGCGGCGTGCGATCACCTCCGGGCTGTCCGTGCCGCGCCCGCGCAGCCGTGCCGCCAGCTCTTCCCGGGACGGCGGCAGGATGAAGATCTGCACGGCCTCGGGCAGCCGCTCGCGCACCTGGCGCGCGCCCTGCCAGTCGATTTCGAGGATCAGGTCGCGGCCGGCGGCCAGCGCGGCCTCGACCTGCCGGCGGGGCGTGCCGTAGCGATTGCCGAATACCAGGGCGTGCTCGATGAATCCGTCGCTGTCGACCAGCCGCTGGAACTCCTCGCGGCTGACAAAGTGGTAATCATGCCCCTGCCGTTCATGCGGGCGCGGTTCCCGGGTGGTGCAGGACACGGAGAATTCGAGCCCCGGTCGCCGCTCGAGCAGCGCACGCAACAGGCTGGTCTTGCCGGCACCGGAGGGTGCCGCGACGACGAAGAGATGACCGCGATCCGCCACGCCCGCTCCGTGCTCCCGGACTCCCCGCAGGGCAGGTGCGAATTGTAAGCGCTGGGGCGCTCGCGGGCGATCATGCCGGATTGGCCTCGTAAATCCTCAGACTTTGATCACCGGGGGAGCCGTCGAATCATCACGGCCCGCGCGCCGCGCCAGAGTGGTATCGAAGGTAGCGAAATCATCGCAGCCGGCGGCGAGAGCGTGGTGCAGCGCGTCGGCGAAGTCCCAGCCTTGCCGCATCTTTCCGGCCGCCGCGACCACGGCCGCCTGCTCGCCGACCACTGCATTTTCCAGTATCGCAATCTTTTCCATCGCGTCCGCAATCGCCCTGGGCGAAAAGCCGTAGCGCGAGCGCAGCACCCACTCCAGCTCGAGGATGACGGTCACCGGGATGAATACCGGTTGCGCGCTCAGACAGGCCTGCGCACGCCGGCCCTGTGCCGCGTCATCCTGCACGATGGCGCGCACCAGCACGTTGGTGTCCAGGGCGCGCACGCCATCAGTCCCGGTAGTCCGTAACCCGCATCTCTTTCACCGCCACCCGTCGGCCGGAATGCCGGAGGATGGCCTGGATCTCGGCGAGCTTCGCGGTCTTCCTGGCCGGCGCCAGAGTGATGCGCGCACCCCGGCCCTCGACCCGGATGTCGACCCGCATTCCAGGCTTCAATCCGAGGGCTCTCCGCACGGCCGCGGGCAGGACGATCTGCCCCTTGGTGGATACCAGCACGGCGCTCATCGCTCGCTCCAGAAGTCTTACCAAGTGGGTATTCTACTCCGGCCGCCATGCCGGGTGAAGCGGCGAGCGTCGTGGCCGCGAGCGCGAGACCGAGGACCAGCGCGGCGAGCACGTCGCTCGGATAGTGCAGGCCGAGCACGACGCGCGACAGCGCGATGAGCACCGTGAACGGCAGCAGCAGCCACGCGAGCGCCGGGTACCAGCTCGTTGCGACGACCGTGAAGGCCACCGCGTGCAGCGTATGGCCGGAGGGGAAGCTGAATACGTCGAGCGGCGCGACGCGGGCGATGACACTCTGGTCGCTGGCGCAGGGCCGCGGCCGGCGGATGCGCTGCTTCATCCAGCGGTAGAGCGCAAGCGACAGGAGCCCGGTCACCGCCAGGTGGAGGGCAGCGAGCGCCCCGCGGCGCCCGCCGGCCGCCGGCAGGACCAGCATCAGTGCGTACCAGATCCAGCCGTCGCCCAGGCGGCTGATCAGCGCGAAGAACGGTCGCACGAAAGCGCCGGCGCCCCAGCGGTTGAGGGCCCGGCAGACCGGCAGTTCGAGGGCGAGCAGCGCGCTCACGCCGGCACCATCGCGGGAACCCGGGCGAGAAGGCCGACGAACTGGCGGGTCACTTCCTCCGGGCGCAGGCGCAGGGCCGCAACGCGAGCTGCCGCGGCCATCGCCCGGCGGGCCGGCGCGTCGCTCGCGAGCGTCGCGGCGGCGTTGATGAAGCCGCGCTCGTCGCCGCGCGGCAGTATCCGGCCGTGGAACCCGTCGCGCAGGTGTTCGTGTGCCGCGCCGTAGTCAAAGGCCACGGTGGGTACGCCGCTCGCCATCGCCTCCAGCGTCACATTGCCGAAGGTCTCGGTCAGGCTCGGGAACAGGAACAGGTCGGCGGAAGCGAAGTAGCGCGCCAGTTCGACACCGTGCCGCACGCCCGCGAACAGGATGTCGGGATGCGCTCGTCGCAGTTGCGGCAGCAGCGGGCCGTCGCCGACCAGGATGAGGCGCGATCCCGGCTGCCGGATGCGGATGTGGCGGAAAGCCTCGATGGCGAGCGGCAGGTTCTTTTCCGCCGCCATGCGTCCGACCTGAATTACCGCGAGGCCATCCTCGCCGAGCCCCCAGCTGGCGCGCAGCTGTGGATCGCGCTGGGCGGGACTGAAGAGCGCCGTATCGACACCCCGGCCCAGCACCTTGACGCGACGGAATCCCTGATGTTCGAGCCACGCCCGCAGTTCCGTGGTCGGGACAATGGTAGCTCCGGCCGCGTTGTGCAGCCGCCGCAGCCACCAGCGCACCACCGGTTCCAGCAGGTGGAGCCCGTAGGCGCCGGCGTAGGCGTCGAAGCGCGTGTGGAAACCCGTCGCGACCGGGATGCCGAGCTTCCGGGCGGCGGCGACCGCCGACCAGCCGAGCGGACCCTCGGTGGCTACATAGATGACGTCGGGCCGGCGTTCGCGGAACCGTCGCCGCAGCAGCGCACCGGCCGGCAGGCCGAAGCGCAGTTCGGGATAGCGTGGCAGGCGGGCGCACGGCAGCAGGGTTTCCCGTATGCGCCCGCAGGGCGGGCGCGCGGCCAGGCCAGGCTGCCTTGGCCGGTAAAGATCCAGATCGTGACCGGCGGCTGCCATCTGGGTCACGAGTCCCTGCACGGTCAGGGCGACGCCGTTGACCTCGGGGGGATAGGTCTCGGTGACGACCACGATGTGCACGACTACCACCTCCTGGGCGAGGCCAGTGTCGTGCCGGCGCATGGCGCGATCATGACGGACTGATGACCGGAATATGACGCCGGCAGGTTATGCTGTGCCGGTCGGAGGCACGGTGGGGGCGGTCGATGCACTGCGCGGGCGGCGTAGCGGCGCGATGTTGCGACCTGGCGCTGGTCGCGAGCTGCGCGGTCCTGCTGGCGGCCTGCGCCCGATCGACACCGGACGATGCCGGCAATCCCGACGAGTGGCCGCACTATGGTGGCGATGCCGGCGGCTCCCGTTACTCGTCCATTGACCAGATCGATGCGGGCAACGTCAGCAGGCTGGCGGTCGCCTGGACCTTCTCGACCGGGGACGTGAGCCACGATCCCGGGCAGGAGGCCCAGGGTCCGTGCGGCTCCTGCCATACCGGCGACGTGAAGTTCGAAGCCACGCCGATCGTCGCCGATGGCCGCCTGCTGGTCAGTACGCCGCTGAACCGGATCATCGCGCTGGATCCCGCCACCGGGCGCGAGCTGTGGCGATTCGATCCGCGGGTGCGCCTCGACATGGACCGCAACGAGGGCTTCGTGTCGCGCGGCGTCGCCTGGTGGAAGGGCCCGGGCGAGGCCGGCACGCTGTGCGCGCAGCGCGTCTTCCTCGGTACCATCGAGGCCCGGCTGCATGCGGTCGATGCCGCCACCGGGCAGCCTTGTCCCGACTTCGGCGATGGCGGCACCGTGCGGCTGGATGTCGGCGTCGGCCGCGTCGAGGACGGCCAGTACGGCGTGACCTCGCCACCGGTCATCGTGCGTGACGTCGTGGTAGTCGGCTCGTCGCTCGGCGACAACCGCCGCGTCGACATGGAGCGCGGCAGCGTTCGCGGCTTCGATGTGCGCAGCGGCCGGCTGCTGTGGGCCTGGGATCCGATCCCGCGCAGCGCGTCCGATCCCATGTACGCCAGCTGGTCCGTCGAGGCCGCGGCGGTGACCGGAGGCGCCAACGCCTGGGCGCCGATGTCGGCGGATGTAGCGCGCGACCTGGTGTTCGTGCCGACCGGCTCGGCCGCGCCCGACTATTTCGGGGGCCAGCGCCCAGGCGACAACCGGTATGCGAACTCGGTGGTCGCGCTGCGCGCGACGACTGGCGAGGTTGCCTGGCATTTCCAGGTCGTGCACCACGATGTCTGGGACTACGACGTGGCGGCGCAGCCGACGCTCGTGACCGTCACGCGCGACGGCGCGACGGTGCCGGCCGTCGTCGTGGCCACCAAGCAGGGGTTCCTGTTCGTGCTCCACCGGGAGACCGGCACGCCGCTGTTTCCGGTCGAGGAGCGGCCCGTACCGCAGAGCACGGTCCCCGGCGAGGTGCTGTCGCCGACGCAGCCATTCCCGGTATTGCCGGAGCCGCTGCATCCATTCGGCATTGCCCCGGAGGACGCGTTCGGCCTGACTGATGCCGATCGTGCGGCCTGTCGTGCGCTGCTCGCCGGGCTCGACTGGCGCGGCATGTACACGCCCCCCGGCTTCGATGGCAACCTCATGTATCCGGGCTATGCCGGCGGCATCAACTGGGGTGGCGTAGCGATCGACGAGCATCGCCGGTGGGCGGTGATGAACGTGATGCGGCTGCCGTTCCAGGTGCGGCTGCACCGGCGTACCGATCCCGGGCGCGGCAATCAACTGGGTACGCCGTATGAGATGACCCGGTCGATGATCGCATCGCCTTCCGGGCTGCCCTGTTCGCCGCCGCCCTGGTCCACGCTGGTGGCGGTCGACCTGGACACCGGGGAAAAGCGCTGGGAGGTTCCGCTCGGCCGGATGCCGGCGCTGGTCCGGGCTGGCGTGCCGGGAGTAGAACGGATGGGCAGTCCGTCGATCGGCGGCCCGCTGGTCACCGCTGGTGGCCTCGTGTTCATCGGCGCCGCGATGGATGATGTGCTGCGCGCATTCGATATCGAGACCGGGCGCGAACTGTGGCAGGGGCCGCTGCCGGCCGGCGGGCAGGCCACGCCGATGACCTACCGCATTGGCGGCCGTCAGTATGTCGTGATTGCGGCCGGCGGCCATGGCTCGCTCGGCACGACCCGCGGGGACTACCTCGTCGCTTTCGCGCTGCCGCCGCAGTAGCGCGGCCAGCCCGGATCAGCGCGCGATCGCCCGCAGCAGCAGGTCGGTGGGGACGTATACCAGCAGCACGAACCCGGCGAACAGCGCGA
>SCUD01000002.1 GCA_004297335.1 Gammaproteobacteria bacterium | reverse complement strand
CTGAATCTCCGTCAACTCCGGGGTCGTCGTCATCGCCACACACCTCGCTGCTGCCAATTCCCGCGCAGCGTGCCCGATGAACGATCAGATCAGAAGAGCGTGGTTGTTCGATCGCTTACGATCCAGTCCTTAACAGCCAGACTCAAGCCATGCCCGCAAGGACTTAGACTCGGCATGCACGCTAGTGATTTGGTACACTGGCATATGAATCCCTTGCATCTGTGAAGGCTCTACTTGGCTTCCGACAAGACAGTTCGATCCTCCCGGCTGTCGACCGGCCGCTCGCCAGGGGGAGCGCGAGGAGCAGTAGCGCTCCCGCCCGCCAGCCAGTCACCGGCCGGCAGCCGGGCGCCGATCAATCTCGCATCGGTCGATCTGAATTTGCTGACGGCATTCGATCTCCTGTTGAAGACCGGTAGCGTCTCCCGCGCTGCTGACCGGCTCGGCCGCAGCCAGTCCGCGATGAGCCACACTCTGGCGCGGCTGCGGCGCCTGTTCGGCGACGACCTCTTCGTCCGGCGCGACAATCGTTTCATACCAACGTCGAAAGCGCTCGAACTCGCCGAGGTCGTCGGTCCGACCTTGACCTCGCTGCGGATGGCGCTCGAAGGGCGGATCCGCTTCGACCCAGCCTCATCGCAGCGAATGTTCACGCTGGCGATGCCCGACATTTCCAGCTTCGGATTTCTCCCGTTCCTGATGCCGGCGCTGCGCCGCCGGGCGCCGGGCATCTCCCTGAGCGTGCTCGATGCCAACACGGATTCCGCTATTGCCGCGCTGGCCGCCGGCGGCGCCGAACTCGCGATCGGCTACTTCCCCGAGTTACCGCCAACGATCGTCGGCCATCACCTGGTAACCCTCGACAGCGTTGGTCTTGCCGACCGCTACAATCCGTATCTGCGGGAGGGCACGATGAACCTCGAGTTGTTCCTCGCCGCACCACATGTCTGCCACCGGGTTGGCAACGACCCGGATGGCGGAGACTTCGACCGACTGCTCAACACCTACTCGTATCAGCGCCGTATTGTGCTGCAGTTGCCCCACTTCCTGGCAATTCCGGCCGCTATCCGCGGCACTGATCTGGTCGGTGTGGTAGAGCGCCAACTGGTCGAGCGCCTGCCCGATCGCCAGGAACTGGTTGCCTTCGAGCTGCCGGTACCACAGCCGCACACCGGTGTGTCGGTCGTCTGGCATCAGCGGCACGAGAAGGATCCTGGCCATCACTGGCTCCGGAGCCTCATCCAGGAAACGTCGGTCCCGGTGCGGCGCTGCTCGTCCGATCAACTATCGGTTCCAGCTGACGACGCAGTCTAAACCCGGCCCGGCTTTCACCCTCGATTCAACTCGCCGGCGGGTCCCCGCACATGGCGCGCCACATCCTCTTGTCCGCCAGCAGCTCGTCACAGGCCGAATATCGATCCAGCTCTCCACTCTCAACTTTGGCAACATACGAGGAAAACTCCGCACTGCTCGTCACAGCCTTCCGGATTCTCTTCATAAGTACCTCATCCAGTGTGCGGCAGAAGGCCTCCTTACTGCTAATCCGTCGCCGCCGATCTCTAAGGCCAGTCTCGCTCGCAAAGCGGCGATGTAGTTCAATGGCCGCAAAGACATCGCTGATGCCAATGCCTTCCACGGCCTGCGACTTCACGATGCGCGGCTCCCAGTTCCCTGCCTTACGTCTCATGCGCAGAACGCCCTGCAAGTCCTCGACCGTCGCGTCCGCCTCGCCCCGGTCCATCTTGTTAACAACAAAGACGTCTGCAATCTCCATGATGCCGGACTTCATCGCCTGAATCTCATCACCGGCGTGTGGCGTCAGCACGAGGACGTTGCTGTCAGCAATATTCGCAATATCAAGCTCCGTCTGCCCTACACCCACTGTCTCGAGAATGATGTAGTCCTTTCCGAACGCATCCAGGAGGCTCGCTACAGTGTGCAATGTCGGCGACAGCCCGCCGTGATAGCCACGCGTGGCCATGCTGCGAATGAAGACCCCGGATGCCAAGGTGTGCTGACTCATCCTGATGCGATCGCCCAGCACGGCCCCACCGCTGTACGGACTGCTTGGGTCGCAAGCGATCACGCCAACCGACAAACCAGTCTCCACCATCAGGCCGATGAGCCGCGCTGTCACCGTACTCTTGCCCGCGCCGGGTGCACCGGTAATGCCAATGAGATACGCTCTCCCGAGCCGGTGTCGCAACTGGCGCATCAAGGCCCCAAGCTCGAGCTGCTCGTTCTCAGCCATGGTAATGAGTCGCCCCAGGGCGAATGTGTCTCCGTTCAGCATCCCCCGCAGTAGCTCATTCACCGATGGTTTCCTCTAATGCGCAACGAATCTGACAACATCCTCCGTCGGTGTCCCGGGCCCGAAGATGGCGTCTACCCCAATTGCCTTGAGCTTCGGCACTTCGTCTCCGGAGATAATCCCCCCGACCATGAACTTCAGGGCCTTCCCCTTCGCCTTTAGCGCCTCCAATATCGTTGGGATGTCAAATTCGTAACCAGAGCTGTAGAAGCCCATTCCCAGGACGTCTACATCTTCCTGCAGGGCAATCTCGGTCACTTCCTCGCAAATGCGATATCGAATGAAGATCACCTCCACTCCGGCGTCCCTGAGCACCTCCGCAATATAACGAATGCCCCGGTCATGAGCGTCCTGGTCCGACTTCGCCAGCAAGACCCGTACCTTTCGGCTATTGCCTGCCATAGTACCCATACCCCAGCACCTCCTTCATCAGTCCCTGTGTTTCACCGATAGTGCAGTCTGCCCGGAATGCCTCGATCATCGCTGGCATCAGGTTGCCGCATGCTTCTGGCCAGCTCGCTTTCATGTCCTCGAGCGCAGCCCGAAGTCTGCGCAATGCGAGCTCCACTTTTTCATGGTCGCGCCTTGCTCGGAACGCTCGCACCCTTTCCACCGCTTCCTGCTCCGTTCCCTTGCGAATCCTGAACAAGGCCGACATCTCGCCTTCGTCGATCACGAAATCGTTGACGCCGACAATGGTGCGCTCCTTGTTGTCGATTGACTCCTGCCACTTTCTCGCTTCCCGCGCCAGTTCGCTACGGAACCACCCCGACTCCCAACAATTCAGATATCCGCCCTTCTCCTCGATCGTGTTCAGGAGCTCCCACGCGCGCCTCTCAATTTCACTAGTCAGCCATTCCACGTAGTACGACCCACCTAGCGGGTCGATGACGTTGGCGACATTGGTCTCGTAGAAAATGATCTGTCCAGTCCGTAATGCAATCTGCGCCGCACGTTGCGAAGGAATATTCAGGCACTCATCAAACGACGCGGCCCACACACCGTCTGCCCCAGCAAGGACCTGCGCAAGCGCCATCAGGGTGACACGCACAATGTTGTTTTCCGGCTCATTACGCTGAAGCAGGGAGCCCGCGGTCTGCGGGAAATTTCTCAGTCGAAGTGCCATCGGGTTCTGGCAGCCAAATTTGTCTCTGAAGATCTTCGCCCACATTCTCCGCTTGGCCCTGAACTTGGCGACGGTCTCGAACAGGTCCAGGCTGGTATGATCATGACCGTAGAAGTGCGGAACAAAGTCGTCTGGATCGAGGCCAACCTTGATTGCTTCCTCAGTAATGAACATCGCTGTGGCCAGGCTGAATGCGACTTCCTGGGATGGCGTGGCCCCAGTTTCGCCTGGACTATATCCAGTCACACTGGCAACCTGGGCGATCGGCACGTGCTTGCGGAAGAACGCGATGCATTCCGGCCCTAACTTATAGGCGTGTTTCGGCGGATAACCCGCTGCGTCCCAGTACCACGAGTGGTACCAGAGATTGCTGACTTTCAGGCGCAGCTTATCCCAGGGAACACCTCGCCTCTCCGCATACACGAGGTAAGCCGCCAGGCAGGGCAGCTGTCCATCCGGACTCGCGAAGAACACTTCCGTCTTGGTTAGATCCTTGCCTTCGTACAGTTCCTCGAAGTCCCACATGTTTGACAGGCTCGTACCGTCTCTGCCTACCCTGCCGCGCGCTTCTGGCGCGTCAGGGTCGTAACCCTGCTGGGAACAGATATCGAGTGCGATGTTCTGTACGTGCAGGCGGTTCGCCTCGTCCTCGCCAATGAACAACTGCCAGCCCAGCTTCTCCAGATACTCCATCCTCGCGCGCGTGTCTTTGCTGAGACCCAGAGCGACCGGCTGGCGCATCATCCATCCTTCCAGGGAATATGGCACCTCTCGAAAGCCGCGGGTGTACGGGAACTGCCCTGGAATACCAACCTCGCTTTGCCCGGTTCCTGCCAAGTCTCCTGGCGTGTAGAACGGCTTGATCGGAATTCCCCCGGCAGTCTTGCATTTGAGCTTGCTCTTGTCTTTTCGCTTGGCGACCTTCCTCTCCCATGTCTCCACCATCAACTTCACCTGCGCCAGGATTGCGTCTTCGAACATCGTCTCTCTCCGTTGTGATTCGGCTGCAAAGCATCGGCACCGCACGTTCGCGCCGTGGTACGTCTGCTAGCGTGTGCCTCGATACTGCCTGAACATGTGAATCATAAGGTCAGCCAGGTATTCAGCCTTTTCCCGCTCGCTGCGCACACCTGAAACCGTAACCGGCCGGGTCTGCACTACAAAGACGTTCTCGGGGAACGGCAGGTGGGAGTCTATGACCCACTCGAAGTCCTGTGGCCGTCCGTACCGGTCCTCGATAAGCCGGGCAAGCTCCGCGAGCCGCGTAGCCTCGGCAGTCGTCAGGCACGCTATTCTTCTCCTTGCGTCCGGCACCGGTTCCTGTTGGATGCCTTGCTCGGCGTAGCAAATCATCATGTCCTTGTCCGAAACCGTCTTTTCAATCAGAACGAGCCTGTCCTTGTCGAAGACGTACCGGTCAGGGGACACCAGGCCCTGCACGATCGCTTCCCCAAGTCCCCAGCTTCCCTCCAGGACGATTCGTGAACGGTCCCCAGTCACCGGGTCGGCAGAAAATCCGACCCCGGCTGTGCGCGCCTCTACCATCTTGATCACCGCGATGCCCATCGGCCCACCGCCCAGATCCAGTCCTCTCTTCTTTCGATACATCATGGCCCGAACTGTGAACTGGCTAGCCCAGCATTGGAGCGTCTTCTCCAATAGCTGCTGCTCGCCTTTGACGTTCAGAAAGCTGTCGAACTGCCCGGCGAAGCTCGAATCGTTTCCGTCCTCCGCGAGCCCACTTGACCGCACCGCCACTGCAACCGACTCCGCCCCGCACTTCCGACCAAGTGCCAAATAGCCACCGAGAATCGCGTTGCGCAGGTCCTCGGACAAGATTGCCTGCGAGAATAGACCGTGCACCACTGCACTTGCCCGCTCAAGATTGTCGAGTTCGTGTGCCTCCTCGATTCCAATGAGTGCTTCCTTGATCTGGTCGCCGATCCTGCTCTCTTCCAGAAATCGCTCATACGCAGCCCCAGTGATCGCAAATCCCTCCGGTATCGGTGCGCCAATGCGCAGCAGCTCGCCCAGGTTGGCGCACTTTCCTCCGACTAGATTGCTCCGCTCCCGCCCGATCTGGTCCAGCGCTAATACTAGCTGCGTACCCATAGCCAATTTCCTCCGCGATCACGATCTACTCGACGGCCTTGCCAGCACAACAGCACAGGTCATTCCTCCAGGAAGAAGACCGCCCCGAGATTGGCGTCCACTCGTACTTTCTGGCCCGACCGTATCTTTCGCGTACCATCCAGCACGTTCAGGACGACAGGAATCCCAAACTCACGCCCGACGACTGCGGCGTGCGCGAGACTGCCGCCACGGTCGATGATTGCCCCACGGATCAGATGAAATACCGGCGTCCAGCTAGGTGCCGTATTGGCAGCGACCAAGATGTCGCCCGGCTGTACTTCGCGCAGATCTTTCTCCGAATGCACAACCCTTGCATATCCCTCCGCAACGCCGCACGAGCCAATAACTCCGTAAAGGTCTGCCTTCAGGTCGGGATTCGGCGTCGGCATGCTTCCCATCAGCGCTTTGTAGAAGATAGGATCTCCAAGAAGCCGCAGGTGTTCACCAACGTCAGCCTGCGACGTGCCCTCTTTGAGAAGAAACGGTGGGTTCCCCTCCTCGCACCATCGCTGCCGCTCTTGGCGCCGTCCGTTCACTATGGGTCGCAAATCGTACATTTGTGGCGCATAGAGCACTTTTAGTATCTCCTCTGGCAGCAGGAAGAAGATGTCGCTCGGCTCGTTGATTGCGTGGTCGGCCGCGTACCGACGGCCAATCGCCATGAAGGCTCTTCGCGTCAGAGAGAAACAATAGTCTTCGCAATAGTAACTGTGGCCTTCCGCGTAGCTACCTGCTCGCTGCGCGATTCTCAATAGCTTTACAAAATGGTCGCGCTGAACCGCAGGGATGCTAGCCAGCACCTCTCGCTCGGCGTGCTCCCTCTCGCTTCGCTGCCTCTCCCGGTTCGCGTCCAGATCGCAGCCATCCGTTTGCTTCAGATACATCTTGATCATCTCGATCGCAGGGGTCTGGTCCTCGATCCAGGTTGGCTCGATGAACTCCGCTCGACGCGGCATTCGCCAGCCATCCTCTCGCAGGAAGGTCCACAGCGAGTCAAGCCATTGCCGCCCCACGTCAGTTTGTTCCAGCGTGGCAAACGCTGCTGGCGCCGACTCGCATTCCATCAGGCAGGCGTCAACGCCTCTTGCCCGCGCATCTTTGGCGAGTTCGAGCAACTTTTTGTCGACTTGAAAGATCTTGTTATCGAACCCAGTTACCAGCTTCAGGAACGTCGGATGTGTATCGTCGATGTTAGCAAACTGCTTGCACATGTATTCCAGGAGCATGTATGGGAGCCAGGTGATGTACATTCCTAGCACATGCAGATAGCTCATTCTTCGCGTAACGCGAAAGCAGTCCTCGACATGTTCCCAAAGATCTGTAACCGAGCATGTATCGACATCGAATTGTTTTAGACGAGAATAGTGCCCCATCAACTCCGTCTCGAGTACTCCGTGCCAATTTGCGTCGTAGTCTTCCAGATAAGGAAGAATGAAATTCTTGAATCCCTGTTCGCGTTTCGCTATCTCAGCAGCATCCTCGACCAAGGAAAATCCGTAGTAGACACCGCCGTTGCGCAGCCGCATCAGCGTCACCCGGTCGAAGGGCAGACTGGCGTCTGCCTTCGCTCCGCCCCCTCCAAACGCGAATAGATTGCCCCAGTACCAGGCGAACAAGGGGGTCCACGGCGGGACGCAGTGGCTGATGTCAAGAAGCCAGATGGGCGTGGCCTGAAAGTCCAGCTCCGGGTCGAAATCGATATAGAACTGCAAGTTTTTCATAGCATTTCTCCAACCTGGCCTGGTACGACCTCGCCCCCCCTCCACAGCAGCGTGCTGCGAGGTGTTTCCTACTGCCACAGCTTGAGTTCCGCCGTAGCAGCGCGCTGGGCCTGCCGAGGCGTCACAAACGGTCGGCATTCCGCGGAAGCCGACCCCGGCCTTCCGCTTGTCGACCTGCCCGACTCGTTTGCTGAGAAGCGGCCGTTACCCTGACGGTGAACTCTATCAATGTGCAGCAGAAGTCGCCTGCTCGCGCTTCGCCAGACTGACTGAATGCGCGTTACCTCGGTGGCGCACGCCCCTTGAATATCGGGCCGCCACGAGCGCCCCTTGTCCGTCTAACGGTCCCGGGATGTCAACCGCGCGGTAACTCCCGAACTTCTTCGCCTCTCCTTTCACAGCAACGCAGCGTCCCAAAGTCCGGTAGCCCCGCGGGGCAACCGCAGTGACGCCTCCCGCCCCTCCGGGCGCTTGTCCGCATGACGGGCCGGCGGCGCAGTGGCGCGCCGACCAAGTCCCCGCCGTGATGATTGTCGCGATGCGGCGCAAGCGATCCAAAGCGCTGCCCCGGACCATGGCGACGCCGCTACAGGTCGGGCTGCGGCGAACCGGCCGAAGCGCATGTACCGCACTCCTGAGTTCCCGGCGCTCATTCCCACCGGTAGGTAACCGTGGCGCCAATCCAGCGCTCTTCTCCGGCCGCGCAGGTGCAGAAGCCTAGGGCGCCGACATCTACGCGATACGACATATAGTCGGTATCCCCGAGATTCCTGACCCACAGGGCCGTCTGCCACTTGTCGTCCGCAGTGGTATAGCTCAAGCGCACATTGGTCACGATGTAACTAGGCTCGCGAGTAATCGGTTCGTTGAGTGCGTAGAAGTAGAAGTCGTCTGTCCATTTGAAGTCCGCCTGTACCGCCATCCGCCCGCCAAGCGCCGGCCATTCGTAGCGTCCGACCCCGCTGACCGTGAGGTCCGGCGCCATTGGCATCACCCGATCGACGCTCCCTACCGGGATCGGCACGTCCCTGATGGTCTTTTCCCAAAGCGCAGCGACACCGAGCCGAAACTCCAGCCGATCTGTCGGAGTGATTGTTAGTTCCACCTCTCCACCAGATACTGTTGCGTCGCGGTTGAACAGTGCCTGCGCCGAGTTTTGCAGCGAGAATACCTGGTAGTCCTTGTAGTCGTAGTAGAACACCGCGCCGTTCAGTCGCGCCCTGCCGCCGAAGACCGCGCCCTTTGCGCCCAGTTCGTAGGCCGTGAGGACTTCCTCGTCGTGCGGCAGTACTGTCGGGAACACA
Source organism: Gammaproteobacteria bacterium (assembly GCA_004297335.1). Classification (GTDB taxonomy): domain Bacteria; phylum Pseudomonadota; class Gammaproteobacteria; order Steroidobacterales; family Steroidobacteraceae; genus SCUD01. The sequence goes on along the minus strand of SCUD01000002.1, from coordinate 21,590 downwards.
TTGGCACGGTACACGGGATCCCCCGGCACGCCGAACACCGGCGCGGCGAAGTTGCCGCCTTTGTGGCCACGGGTCCAGCTTCCGTACACGAGCCAGTCAGCAGTTGGGCGCCAGTTCGCCGCCGCCTTGGCAGAGAAGTTCCTGAACCGTTGGCGTGCCAGGTCGGGATAGGTCGCCACGCTAAAGTCCACGGGCGGACCGGCCGCGTCCTGATACAGGTAGTTCTGCGTCTTCTCGTCCTCTGTGTAACGCAGACCGGCGGTAAGAGTCCACGACGGACCAAGGTCGTACTCCAGCTGCCCAAACGCAGCCAGCGACGTGACCTCTAGGCTCCAGGCCGCGCCGTTGTGGCCGACGGCAGAGCCAGGAGGCAGATTCAGCCCGAGCCCGCTATTCAGGTACGGCGTCACATCAAAGTCGACGAAGGCATCATAGTCCCCATCCATGCTCAGGTAATACAGTCCGGCAACCCAGCGCAGCTGGTCCGCTTCGTTCTCCAGACGAAGCTCCTGGGATAGCTGTGTCATGTCCATGTTTGCGCCGTAATGGAAGAACGGATTCGGGCTGGCATCCGGATCAGTCAGGTAGCTCTTGTCCACGGTCAGGAAATTTGAAATGGAGACAAGCCTGAGCGGTGCGAGGTCCAGCGCGACTTTCCCGGTCAACCCGTAGAATTCGCGCTCAAAGGAGCCCGGCTCATCCACCGACACTGTGGTCTCGTCGGCATCCGGCTCCCGATACCCGTTAAGGTCGCACCCGGCGCACGGTGCCGTGATGGCGCCACCGAATACGATGTTCGGCCAGACGGCGACCTCTTCCGGTCCGATAGGACGTCCAAGACCGAGCTCGTTAGGGACCACCGTCACATGGGATATAGGCCGGGGGGTTTCGTCGCTCTTTCCTCCATGCGCAATCAGATGGATTTCCGTCGACTCCGAGGGCTGGAACAGCAGTTGTGCCCGTGCCGCCCATTGATCCATGTCCGCCATATCCTTCCCGATCCGATTGTGGACCAAGGGATTATGGCGAAGCATCGCCAGTGAGAAGCGACCGAGCACACTGTCGCTCAGCGGGCCGCCCGCAGCCCCCTCGAGGTACGTCCGGTTGTGCTCGCCGTACTCAAGTTGCAGGAATCCCTCCGGTTTCACGGTCGGCTTGCGGCTGACTATGTGAATCAACCCACCAGTCGCATTTCTGCCGAACAATGTGCCTTGCGGGCCGCGCAGCACTTCCACTCGCTCCGTGTCGTACATTAGGGCGTTGAGTGTGACGGTGCTGGCCACGTACGCTTCATCAACATAGAGCGCAATTGGCGCCTCAAGGTGGTCAGCGAAGTCGTTCTGGGAGACGCCCCGAATGTTCACCTGGGTGAATGCGGACGTCGCCCGGAACACCGACACCCCCGGCGTTTGAGCCGTGACCGCCGCAGCGTCTATGTATCCCAACTCTCGCAGTTGCGGCCCGGAGAATGCACTAATCGAGATGCCAACATCCTGCAGATCCTGTTCCCGCTTCTGCGCGGTTACGACGATCTCCTCCAGAACAGCGGCATTCGAAGTTACGCTCGCGCACGCTGCAAGCACCAGCACAATCCGTTTCGCACGAATTGAGCGCAACAAGTGATTAGTTTGCATCAGCCACCCCTCTCCGTAGTCGCAAGAACTCCGCCGCCTCGCGGACTTGCAACACGCGTGCCAACATACCACTTGGCAGCACCGCCGACAGGGCAGTTGGCGCTAACGCGCGGAAACTTGGGGCCTTTTTTTTCGTCGATCCCCGAAGTCCGGCGAACCGAGCCCGCCAGCCGGTATCCGGCAACACCCGGTGCTTTACGAAATGGTAATCCTCCCTGGACAAGCTACCGCCTATGCAGCCATTTGGTCGAGAGCCGAGTGAGTGTCTGCTGGCTATCCGGTTAGCGGCTTAGGTCGCGCTGCGAGGCGCCGAATAACGGCCTGAAGGTTCAATCACCATTTCAACACCTCGCCAGCCGTGGCCAGGCGCCACGTCCTCACGAAATCGTCAACCGCCCGGCACAGATCCAATTCCGCCGGCTGCAGGCTGAGGGCAATTGTTGAGAAAAGTCATTGTCCGTCTTGACAATTGCCGTGCGCCATCCCGATGCGCCGCAGCCGGAGCGCAAATTGGCACGGTGAGTGCATGGTCCAACCGGATGGTGTCGACTGGCACCGCTTCGACCGCCGGTGGCCTGCATCAGGGAGGAATACCTAACGTGCCAGTTAGCATCGTCGTGACAGCGAGCGTTCGGTGCCTTGTTGCTGTGCCACAAGGCACTCGACTGAACGGTACTCGGGATGCGAGCGAGGCCTGTGCCCCGTTCCCGCTCGAGTTGGTAGGCGGCCGTCTGGACTCACATCGCGACGGCCTCGTGTCGGTCGATGGGGCAGCAGCAGCATCCGCTGGACTCGCCGGAGAGTCGCCAGCACGAACCGATGCAGCTGGTGGACTCCTAGCATTGTCCGGCCGGGATTCCCGGATCTGCTGTCGGCTGGTCGGCGGCATTCACCCGCGTCCGGTCACTTGCCGCAGCGCAAGGCCGGTCCCACGCACCGCAGCGCGCAGCCGCGCCGGTAGCATTACCGAACCACGGACCCTCGAGTTCGATCCCATGCGGGTGTGGCTGTGATCAAAGCAGTACTCATTGATCTTGACGACACCCTGATTCGGACCAATACCGCCGCATTCTTTTCGGCGTATCTGAAAGCCCTTGGGGCATACATGTCGAGCGTGGAAGCCCCCGAGATCGTCGGGAAGAACGTGCGGATCGCTTACGATGAGGCGGTCGACGCGTATGATCCAACGCGGCCGCTCTACCTGCGGTTTCTGGAGCGGGTGGCAGCCAGACTGCAGTATCCTCGTGCCGTTGAGGACCTGCGGCGGCTATTCGAGAGCTTCCATTCCTGGGAATACCCTACTCTAAGGCCGCTAGTCCGCCGCCGGAGAGAGACTCCGCAATTCATGCGATGGCTTTTCGACCGCGGCTACCAAGTTGTAGTGGCCACTAACCCGGCAGTCGCCGAGAGCGCAACCCTGATGAGAATGGCCTGGGGCGGCGTTCCCGCGGACGAATTCCCGTTTGCGTGGATCACCACACCAGAGACTATGCATTTCGGCAAGCCACACCCGGAGTACTTCGAGGAGATCTTGTTGAATATTGGGGTCAATGCCGATGAAGCGATCATGGTCGGTGACGATTGGGACCAGGACATCGTCGGCGCGGTGACGTGCGGAATGCACGCGTATTGGGTGACCAATCGCGGGGGCAGGCCGTCGGGAGGCATGCCCGTCAGCGGCTACGGTACGTACCGGGAGCTGATCGCGCGCGTCACCGGAGGCTGGCTCGAGCAGCTCGCACCTACGCAGGCGACTGGGCGCGCTTTGATCCACCGCCTCCGGGCCTTTCCAGCACATCTCAGCACTCTGCAGGCAACGTACGGCGACAATATGCTGGAACGCACTTCCTCAGCTACTGGGCGATCCGCGCGAGACATCATCTGCATGCTGCGGGATGAGGAGGGAGTGGACGACTGCTCGGTGCAGCACTTCGGACAGCGGGTTGATGACGCGCACTCGCGAGCTCCTGGCAATTGGCAAGACGAATTGCAGGAGTACCCGCAAACTCCCGCGCGGCAGGCCTTGGCAGAGTTCGTGCGTCGCCGTACCGCGACCACGGACTGGCTGCTGCAGCGGCCGGAGTCTACCTGGCTGAGGTCGACTGCTGCCACGGACTCTGAGACGCAGGATCTCAGTCAGGTAGTTGAGCTCTGGGTCGACCGCGACCGCGCCAGGCTGCGGCAGATATGGGATTCGCTGGCCTGCGTCCAGCGAGGAGCGGTGAAATATTGACTTGGCATTTCCTGGGTCCGCTTTGATACCCGGTCAGGTTGAGCGAACGGCATCCCTTGGCCGGTGCCCGCGGAGGTAGTCCTGTGGCAACTGTGATCACTGACGATTGTATCAGCTGTGGGGCATGCGAAATCGAGTGCCCCAATGGCGCCATTTCGCCAGGTGGCACGCCTTACGAGTTCAACGGGCGCACATACCCGCCATTGGCGGACAACACCTACTTCATCGTTCCGGACAAGTGCACTGAGTGCGTTGGCCATAGCGGCCAGGAACAGTGCGCGGCTGCGTGTCCCGCTGACTGTTGCGTCCGCGACCCGAACCACGTGGAGGCAGAGAGCACTCTACTGCAGCGCGCCAAGCTCCTGCACCCCGACCATCAGTTTGCGTCGCTGAGCGCAGGAACCTCCCACTTTCGGCGGAGCGCGGCAGCGATCGATGTGTAACGGACGTACCGAGCCACCTCGCAATCACACCTTGCGTGGATTGAACTGCGCCAACTCGGAGCCGAGATGCTCATTTGGTGAATCCGAACGGGTTCCTGCTGGCGTTGCCCGTGAGAATCGATACTCCCAACGGCCAGCCGCCCGGAAGAACACCGTTGAAATTTCAGCGCAATTTGGTTCAGGACGGCATCGGTCAAACATGCGTCGACGCAGGTTGGCACGTTTGATGCTAGCTGTTCCAGTGCTTCTTCAGGACGGGGCCGTGTCTCGCACCTGCAGCCCATGGAATCTCTGCGCCATGAGGCGGCGGCTGGGCCTGGCGCTGGACGTGTTTGAGGCCTCCCACTCGGGAAGTACGTAGGAATTCACGCGATGGACAGGTCAGAGATCTTCGATGTTGTAGTTGCCGGGGGAGGGCCTGGCGGTGCCATGGCCGCCAAGAAGTGCGCGGAAGCTGGCCTCAGGGTTCTGTTGCTCGAGAAGCAGGCAATCCCGCGTGACAAGGTGTGTTCCGGATTGATTATGGGTCAGTGGGCAGTGCAGATCATGGAGCGGGAGTTTGGAGGCATTCCGCAGTCGGCACTGGCGACCCCCCCGTTGCTGACTGGTCATCGTTTTTACGTCGGAGCAGCAGCGCCGGAGGATCTGGTGTGGCCAAGCGCACTGTCCTGGCGGAAGGATCTTGACTCCTGGATGGTACGAAGAGCAGCTGATAGCGGCGTCCGCGTCTGGGATGAGACTCAGGTTCGGGGCGTCTCCGCGGAGCAGACGGGTTACCGGATCGTCTTCCAACGGGGCGAGACACGATCAGAGTTGCTGGCGCGAGCTGTCATTGGTGCTGATGGAGCGACGTCTGCTGTACGCAAGTCTCTGTATCCGGATCTGCGGGTTCGCTATTCAGGACCAATCCGCCTTTGTTATCAAGGCGCGCTCGATCTGGACAAGCAACTGTTTCACTGGTTCTTTCCCAAGAGTCTTCCTCGGCCGCGCTTCAACGTCAACCACAAGGGTGACGTATTCCTGGTCGAGGGATCGGCCCTGCAGGAGCTCCAAAGCGAAGCTGGCGCGATATTGGCGCGCTATGGCTTTGATCCCGCTGCTCAACCTTTGTGGAAAGATGGCTGTGCTATTGCCCTGCTGCACGACGCCCTTGTTGGGGGCTCCTTCAAGCCCGGCCGCGGCAACGTGCTGCTGGTTGGCGATGCCGGCGGACTGATCCTGCCGATCACTTACGAGGGCATTGGATCAGCGCTGAAGAGCGCGATACTCGCCGCGGAAGCTGTCATCGACAGTCTTGAGAGAGGCACCGACGCCGCAGCTGTCTACCTGCAGCGCCTGCAGCCGATGCTGCGAGTAATCGACAGGCTGCGCCAGTTGCAAAGCGATCTGGCCGCCAGACCGCAGACCGAGGCGGGCCTCCTGAAGCAGCAATTACGCGATGCCTATCGCGAGACGCTGACTCTGCAGATGGTTGCAGAGGATCACGGCTGAGCTACTGATGGAGGGCATTTCCGCAGTTGCTTCACAGTGGGGTAGCACCAGCATGGATGGGGTTTGGGTAATCGCGCGCGCACTCTGCATCTCAAGTTTTCTGTCGGGTAGCCTTGCCGGCTGCACATCGGACGCCAAAGGCGATGAATCGCGACCTGAGGGCATAGTCCTGCACGCCGCCAATCACCCGACAGCCATCGTTGGGAATAACCTGAGAACCACTCGCGCCTTGGCCGCTGATCAGTACGAAAGTCCAGAGCAGATGTATCAGGTAATCTGCGCACAATGCCATGATATCGGCGTAGGCCCTGTGCTGGCCGGCCGGTCCCTTCCGCCTCAGTACATCGCAACGGTGCTGCGGAACGGGCGCGCCGGTATGCCATCCTTCAGGCCGACCGAGCTCTCCGACGCGGATGTCCAGCAGCTCACTGATTGGTTAGGCAGGCAGCCTGCGCCTCCGGACGAGAAGGCGCCAACCCATGATCGTTAGGCGCCGGGACTTTGTTTCCGCATCGCTCGTAATCGGAGCGGGCGTGGCCCTGTCGCCACTCAGCCAGCTGTCCAGCACTGGACCTGCTGGCAGTGCGGCCGGCTACCGGGCCGTCGGGGGGTTCCGTATCCTGCGCCCCTTCGAGTTACAGCCAAGACTTTTCGAGCTCGGTCTCCGCACTGCCCTGCGCGCCGGTGGCATTGATTCGCGACAAGTCCACGTGTCCCCGCCGCCAGAGCCGAGCCTGCGTCGGTGGCGGGATCTCCTGGCAATGGCACCGGGTACGACCCTCGTTGGAATGATGTCAGACGCCGATGCTGTCCTGGCCGGCGAGATCATTCGCGAAAGAGGCTACAGTATTCTGTATGTTGGCGCGCATGTGCCCGGAACCGGGGAGCAAATCCGGCACACTCTCACGACCACCGTCCCAATTGAACGTCGCGAGTGGCTTGAGGCCGAAGGGCTGCAATCAGACCAGCTTGCCGGCCGCGGGTGGCCGGGCGGTCTAGGTCGCATGCTCGCCCGCCTTGTCCCTTGTTGCCGGCCATCCGACCGGGGCGCAGGCTCCATAGTGGTTTGCGGCCGCAACGACGCCCTCCAGGGCCGGACCGCGTATGCAACTATCGTCGCCACCGCATAGTCTTGGGGTGCGGTCGCACTCATTTGGAATCCAGCGCTCAGGTGCAACGTGGATAACATAACGGCGTTACCGAAGGGTGTCTCCAAGGCCGCGTTCGCTCGCGCCATCACTGAATTGCGTGGCGTCCTGGGCGAGAGCAACGTGATTACTGGCGCAGCGGGCCTTGTCTCCTATACGAAGATTATGTTGGCGGTCCCGGACAGCGAACATCAGCCATCTGCTGCTCTCACAGTCACGACTGTGGATCAGATCCAGAGGGTTCTAGAGATCTGCAACAAGTACCGCACACCCGTCTGGCCAATCTCCACCGGGCGGAACTTTGGTTATGGCTCAGCTGCGCCCGCCACGGCCGGCCAGCTTGTTCTCGACATGCGCAAGATGAATGCGATCATCGAGGTTGACGCCGAGCTCGGCACGGCCTTGCTCGAGCCCGGGGTGACCTACGTGCAGCTCAATGAGTATCTTGCCGCAAACAGTCTTCCCTACTGGTTGAGCTTTCCATCCTCTGGCGGCCTGGCTGGACCGATGGGCAACATTCTCGATCGCGGCACCGGCTACAACCGATACGGGGAACATGCAGCGAACTTCTGCGGCATGGAGGTGGTACTCGCCGACAGTACTGTCCTGCGTACCGGCATGGGCGGCATTCCCGATACCACCGCCTGGCAGGCGTACCGCTGGGGTCTCGGTCCTTGGGCAGACGGTCTGTTCCTGCAGTCCAATCTTGGCATCGTGACAAAGATTGGCGTCTGGCTGATGAAGCGCCCTCCGGCGCATCTGTTCTTCATGGTTGCCTATGCCGACCTCGACATGGCGGCTCGTGGTGTCGACACAATGCGCGAACTGCGCCTCAGCAATGTGCTGGAGACAGGTGTCATAGGCCTGACCACCTATGTTCTTGCGGCCACCACGCGGCGCTCCGAGATCTACCAGGGAGAAGGCTCGATCCCGGTCGAGGTCATGGCCAAATATCTGGCCGATCGAGGCCTGCCGCCGTTTGCCACTCTGAGTGTGCTCTATGGCACGGAGGCGCAGATTGCGGTGAACTTCGGGATCGCGAAGCAGGCATTTGAGGCGATCGGGGGCACTGTGATCTCCTCCGGAGATGCTCTTGCTGGTCCCGGCATCGCGCACTGGCACCAGAACATGGTTGGCGTTCCCAACCTGCACGAGTTCGGCATCTATAACTTTCGCGGTGGTGGTGGCTCGATGTGGTTCGCCCCGGTCCTGCCGGCCCGCGGCCAGGAGGTCATCAAGGTCTACCGGCTGCTCGACGGGATCTTCCGGCAATACGGCTTCGACCTGGCTGGCGGTTTCGTCGTCCACGGCCGCCACCTGGAGATGATTGTCAGCCTGCTTTTTGACCGCACGAGCGCCGAGGAGACCGGGCGCGCATACGACTGTTTCCAGCAGTGCCTGCAGGCCTGCACCAGCGCCGGGTACGGCCTGTATCGGGTCAATACTGCGTTCATGCAGCAGGCCAGCGAAGCCTACGGACCGGCGCAGAAGGCATTGAACCGGCGATTGAAGCGGGCGCTGGACCCGAATGGAATTATCGCACCGGGAAAGTCTGGTGTTTACGTCTAGGAAGCCATGACCCATGCACACTGAGCCACTCGATTTCTCAGGCAAGGTGGTCCTGATCACCGGTGGAGCAACCGGAATCGGCCGGGCGGCGGCCGTGGCCTTTGCTGATCGCGGCGCAAGACTCATCATTGGCGATGTAAACGAAGCGCAGGGGCGACTTACGGTCGGGCTGGCGCAGTCCCGAGGAGCCGAGGCGCTGTTCGTGCCGACCGACGTGAGCAAGGAGGGGGATGTAGTCGCCTTGGTAGAAGCGGCCGTTGGAACCTATGGGCAGCTCGACTGCGCGTTCAACAATGCCGGCGTAGCCACCGAACCGACCCCGCTTCACGAGATGGATGAGAGACTTTTCGACCAGGTGGTCGCGGTCGACCTCAAGGGGGTTTTTCTCTGTCTCAAGCACGAACTTGCCCACATGACGAGAAATGGCGGCGGAGCGATCGTAAATACTGCTTCGGTGGCCGGCTTAGTGCCCGAACCCGGCATGAGTAACTACGTGGCAGCCAAGCACGGGGTGCTTGGCCTGACCAAGGCAGCCGGGCTCGACTACGCGGCCTGGGGTATACGCGTTAACGCAGTTGCGCCAGGGTGGGTCGAGACTCCAATGACCAGCGCCGTCGAGAACGTTCCTGGCCTGCGCCAGTTCCTGTGTGCCGGATCGCCCATGCACCGGCCAGCGCGTCCCGAGGAGATCGCCGGCACCGTACTCTACCTGTGCTCGGATTACGCGTCATACATAACTGGCCAGACGTTTATTGTAGACGGCGGCCAGTCGGTGCGCGGCCTCTTTCCTGGTTCTCCGCCGCGGTCAACCGCAACATCGGCGGGCCCGGGGCAAGGCGCCGCCCGATGACGAGAGTATTCCTTCGTTGAGCAGAGAAACAGGCTGGACAAACAGGAGATCAGCGATGAAGAAGAGCGGACCAAGAGTTGTTGGAACATGGCCGGATCAGGCCCATCACACCCCGGAGCAAAGGGAGAAAGCACGCATCGTGCTCGAATTCTACCAGCGCTTCGTCATAGAGCACGATCCGTCCGTCGGCCCGAAGTTCTTCGGCAAGTCATATACGCAGCACAACCCCATGGTTGCTGATGGCCGGGAGGGTCTCCGGCTGTTCGCCGAAACCTTGCGCGAGAGATTTCCGGATCTGGAAGTCGAGATCAAGCGCGTCCTTGTCGATGGCGACTTCGTGATCCTGCATGTCTACTCGTCCATCAACGTGTGTCAGACAGGCACGCGCGGCATGGCGGTCATGGACATCTTTCGCCTGGAGGGGGACAGAATCGTGGAGCACTGGGATGTGATGCAGGAAATCCCAGAGACCGCTGCCAATGGCAACACGATGTTCTGAGCGGGGTCCAGGCGCAGGGTCGCACCGGGCCCGTGTATCAACCCGGGCGGCCCTACGCCTCCTTTCTCTTGAGGCGATACGCCAGTTGCGCCCGGGTTACGCCTAGCGAACGAGCAGCAGCGGCCAGATTCCCGCCGGCTTTCTCAACCGCGATTTGCAGCAGCCGAGCTTCAATCTCCTCAAGCGGGATCTGCTCGTCTACGAAGCCACAGAGCGTCGCCTGCAAGCCCTCGTCGCACCTGCACTCCTCAGTGACCTCCTTCTCCAGGGTGCCGGTTCGGTTGACCTTCAGCGATGCTGGCAGAGTCGGCCCGCCGGATGAGAAAAGATGGACCAGGTCTATGCGGGCATTGTCCTCACACAGGATAACGGCCCGCTCGATCAGATTCTCGAGTTCGCGAATGTTCCCCGGAAAGTCATAGTTGTAGAGCGCATCCAGGGCTCGCTGCGTGAAACCCGAGATTGTTCTGCCATGGCGCTGCAGGCCGCGGCGCATGAAATGCTCCACGAGCAGCGAAATATCATCCCGCCGCTCGCGGAGCGGTGGCAGCCGGATTGGAAAGCCATCCAGTCGATGCTGCAGATCAACACGGAAAGTGCCCGCTGCCACCGCATCCTTTAACTCAACATTACTGGCCGCGACAATTCTCACATCGGAACGCCGGGTAATGGTATCGCCGACGCGTTCGAACTCGCGTTCCTGAATCGCACGCAGCAGTTTGGTCTGGGCCAGGAGCGTCAGGCTGCTGACCTCGTCCAGAAACAAGGTGCCACCGCTTGCTCGCTCGAAACGGCCTGGTCGCGAAACGTCGGCGCCAGTGAAGCTGCCCCGCATTACGCCAAACAACTCGGCCTCGACAAGGTTCTCGGGGATTGCTGCGCAGTTGATAGCCACGAATGGCCCATTCTGGCGGCGGCTAAGCTTGTGCAGCGTACGAGCGAATACTTCCTTGCCAACACCTGTTTCCCCTAGAAACAACACCGTGGCATCGGTCTTGGCGACCTTTTTGACAAGATGGTAGGCGCCAGTGAAGCTTGATGACTGGCCGATGACATCTGTGGGCAGGTCGGCTAGGTCGTGGTTGAGCCGTCGTTGCTGCACTGCTGGCAACACGGGCACTCGGCGGCCACTGCCGAAGTTGCTGGCGAAAGATTCAAGCTGCAGGGCCTTCAAGTCCTCCTGCAGGTCATCATCCCATAGCCATTCTTCGACCGGCTTACCGATTGCACGGCATAGCTTGCTACCGGTCGCGCGACACTCGACCTCTCGATACAGGATTGGCCGGCCCAAGAATGTGGACGTATAACCAGACAGGTAAGCAGTCTGGATCCAGCAAACAGGATAATCCGAAATCCCGTAGACCGATAGCTGCGACTCGACCTCGAGCGATTCGGGCCAAATGAACTCCCCGTAAAAGTCGCCAACTGTTACGTCGGCCTCGATTCGGACTGGCCGCACCGCAGCTGCACCCTGAAGGTTACGCAGCTGCGGTCCCGTCATGAAGGCATCCTTGAGTGAGCAGTGGGACCGCACCTCCCTGGCAATAGCGGCATCGCGCGTGCCCGACTCCCAGCCAAGGCGCGACAAAATGCCGCGGGCCTTGCTGGTACAAAGCCCATCGAGGAGCTCGCAACGCAGGCGCGTGAGGGTCGACAGATGCACCAGCGCTACCCGTTGCGTGTCGAATCGAATATTGCCGTCGCCGACTGTGAAACGAAGGCGGTCGGTCAAATCGCCTATATCGGGGAAGCAACTTCCACCTGCGGCAGGCTCTTCCGCGAGAGACTCTCCGCCGACCTTGATCTTTTCGAGGATCTGTAATTGTGACATCTTGGCACCGGCTTCCAACGCCCCACCAAGTATGCGTGGCAGCTTCTTGGACTTTGCTCCACACGGCCAACGTAGTCAATGCCGTCTGGATGAGTCGGCTCCGCCCTCTTTACGACCTCGGATCGAACGCTCCTCCAGCCCACTCCAGCATTCGGGTATGTTCTTCGTGGCCGGGATCAGCGTGGATCTCCAGGAGGTCCTTGCAGACGCGCGGCCGGCCGACATCCTCTCGCAAGCACGCATGCGCGCTGGCCACGCACAAGGTCGGCGGCAGATGCGAGTGGTGCCCAAGCTACGGATCGCATAGTCCTGGAATGTCCGAACGAACCCAGTCCCCGGGATTGGTCATCTGGCGACCAGTGGCTCAGTGATGAGTGCGATGGGAGCGAGTTGCAAGACCCGTGGACGTGGCCAGCCAGATGACGGGGCACTTCCCGCCGGGTCTGGTTCGGTTCGATGGTTCCTCGGCCTTGAGTGTCGCGCAGAGACTCTCGGCCACAGTGTTGTCCCAGCAGTGGCCCTTGCGGCTCATGCTGGTTACTACGGTCAATACGTCGATCGCCGCGCGGAAGTCGTCGCCGGCGGCCGCGTGGCAGGCGCTGCGGAGTGCACTAGTCGGATTCTGGCTCGTCGTTGCGCCGCTTGCGCCGCTTCCACCAGCTGAGCGCCATCAGCAGGATCACGGCCAGCGGAGCAATCAGCGTGATCCAGTCCTCGCTGCCGCGGGTTTCATAGAGTTCGCGCAGCACGACGAGGGCAGCGAACGCGAAGAACACGAGTGGCAGCAGGTTACGGCCCGCGGTCCGCAAGTTGGCTGGCATCGGTTCGATGCCGGCAGGCTGACCCGCCGCCGTATGCGGCCTGCTGGTGCGTTTACGCGCGGTATCGGAAAACGGCCACGGGTTGGCGGAACGATGGGTCGGCGCCGGGGGCGGCGGCAGCCGGTTGTGGATGCTGTCCTCAGGCGTTGCCATGGCCACGCCCGATTCTACCCGCTCCGGCCGGCAGTGGAGGCTCGATAAAGGAACCGTCCGGACTCCCGGGAGGCACCGGGGAGGGGGACCAGGCGGCCCCCGGGGTGTTCCGAACAGTCCCTTTGTCGAGCCTCCGCTACCCGGCTCAGGCTGCCTTCAGCGTCTCTTCGCCCTTCTGCCAGTTGCAGGGGCAGAGCCCTTCCGTCTGCAGGCCATCGAGCACGCGCAGGACTTCCTCGGGGCTGCGGCCGACGCTGAGATCGGTCACGTAGACGAAGCGGATCACACCTTCCGGATCCACGATGAACGTGGCCCGCTGCGCGACACCAGCCTCCGGGTCCAGTACGCCGAGCGCAGTGGCGAGCTCGCGCTTGATGTCGGAGAGCATCGGGAACGGCAGGTTGCGCAGTTCCTCGCGGTCCTTGCGCCAGGCCAGGTGCACGAACTCCGAATCGGTGCTGACGCCCAGCACCTGCGCATCCCGGTCCGCAAAGTCGCGGTTGAGCTTGCCGAAGCCGGCGATCTCCGTCGGGCAGACGAAGGTGAAATCCTTCGGCCAGAAGAACACCACCAGCCACTTGCCGGCGAAACTCCGGTCGTTGAAGTCCTTGAACGCACTCTTGAGATCGCTGCCGACGACGCCGGTCAGCTGGAACGCCGGAAAACGATTGCCAATGCCGAGCATGATTCACCTCCTGCAGATCGGTTCCGCATCCGGAACGTGGGCGCAGGATGCGATTGGGCTCGCCATTTGTACAATCGATTGTTATGATCTCAGCGATAGTCATGGACTATTGAAACACGATGAACCTCCGCGACCTGCAGTACCTGGTGGCGCTGGCCGAGACCCGGCATTTCGGACGGGCGGCGGAACGCTGCCATGTGAGCCAGCCGACGCTCTCGGCGCAGCTGCGCAAGCTCGAGGAATTCCTCGGCGTGGCGCTGATCGAGCGCCGGCCGCGGCAGGTGGCGCTGACCACTGCCGGTGAGGCCATCGTCGCGCGGGCCCGGCGCATGCTGCAGGAGGCCGATGACATCCGCGCCCTCGCCCGCGCGAGCCAGGACCCGCTGGCCGGCCGCCTGAAGATCGGCCTGATCCCGACCATCGGTCCCTACCTGCTGCCGCTGGTCGCGCCGCGGCTGCTGCAGGCGCTGCCGCGGCTGCAGCTCATGCTGCACGAGTACCAGACGCGGCCGCTGGTCGAGCGCATCGGCGACGGCGAGCTGGACCTCGGCATTCTCGCACTGCCGGTCGATACCGGATCGCTGGAGACACGCCCGCTGTTCAACGAGGAATTCATGCTCGCGATGCCCGAGCCGCACCGGCTGACGCTGCGCCAGCGGATGACCATCGCGGACCTGCAGGGCGAGAAGCTGCTGCTGCTGGAGGATGGTCATTGCCTGCGCGAGCACGCGCTCGCAGTCTGCGGCGGCGCCGGGGCGGAGGAGCAGGATTTCCGCGCCACGAGCCTCGAGACGCTGCGCCAGATGGTCGCCGCCGGGCTCGGTATCACGCTGCTGCCGCGGCTCGCCGCCGAGGGGCCGTTCGGCGCGGCGCCAGGGCTCGCCGTCCGTCCCTTCGCGCCGCCCGCACCCGTCCGCGTGGTGGGCGCGGCCTGGCGCCGCTCGACGACCCGCGCCGCGGCCATCGCCGCGGTCTGCGAGATCATCAGCACGGCAGCTACAGCAACCGGCGCAGGGCCTCGGGCAGGAAAGGCTTCGGCAGCACGCCGGCGATCGTGAGACCCCGTGCCGAGGCCTCGCGCTCGGCTTCCGCGAGGGTCACCGGGTCGGCGCCGCTGGTGATGATGATCCGGGCCCGGCAGCCGTGTTCGGCAAGGGTTGCCAGCACTTCGGTACCATGCATCTGCGGCATGTTGAGATCCACCGCCACGTGGGTCGGGCTCCATTCGTCGAAGCCGCGGAAGAACTCCGCCGGCTCCTGCGTCTGACGGGTTTCATGTCCGGCCGCCCTGGCGATGTGCTGGATCAGCATCCCGATCATCGGATCGTCGTCAAGGATCAGGAGACGGACTGCCGTCACTCGCTACTCCCTCGGAACTGCTCGCCGGCCACCGGTGTCGCCAGGGCCTCGCGGAGTTTACGGGCCAGGTCGGCGCTGCGGTAGGGCTTGCTGAGCAGCTGCACCCCGGCATCCAGCCGGTCGTGGTGCAGGATCGCGTTCTCCGTATAGCCAGACGTATACAGCACGCGCAGGCCCGGCCGCAGTTCCCGGGCAGCGCTGGCCAGCTGGGCCCCGTTCATGCCGCCCGGCATCACGACATCGGTGAACAGCAGGTCGATGTCGTCATGGACGCGCAGGACCTCGAGCGCGCGCGGGCCGTCCGGTGCCTCGAGCACCCGATAGCCCAGTGCCAGCAACTGCGAGCGCGCGAACTCGCGGACCGGGGCGTCATCCTCGACCAGTAGCACGGTCTCGGTGCCACCGACGACCTCCGGCACGGGCCGCGTCGGCTCATTGGCCGCGACCTCGTCGGCCCGCGGCAGGTAGATGCGCACGGTCGTGCCGCTGCCCGGCTCCGAATAGATGTTGACGTGACCACCGGACTGGCGGATGAACCCGTACACCATCGCCAGCCCGAGTCCGGTGCCCTTGCCCCTGGGCTTGGTCGTGTAGAACGGTTCGAATACCCGCGCCAGATTCTCCGGCGCGATCCCGACGCCGGTATCGGAGACGGCGAGCATCACGTGCGCACCCGGCCGGGCGTCAGCGTGCCGGCTCACGTAGTCCTCATCGAGCTCTGCGTTCGCCGCCTCGATGGTCAGGCGTCCGCCGCCCGGCATCGCGTCGCGAGCATTGATCGCGAGGTTCAGCAGCGCATTCTCGAGCTGCCCCGGATCGACGAGTACCGGCCAGGTCGCCGCGCCCGGCCGGACCTCGATCTCGATGTGTTCACCGAGCGTGCGTCGCAGCAGGTCCGCCATGCCGGACAGCAGCCCGCCGGCGTCGACGGCCCGCGGCGCCAGCGCCTGCCGGCGCGCGAAGGCGAGCAGGCGCTGGGTCAGCTCGGCGCCACGCTCGGCGGCGGCGCCGATCATCTCGACAAGATGGCGGCGCTCGTCGTGGGCACCGAACGACTCCTGCAGCAGCCCGGCATTGCCAATGATCACGGTCAGCAGATTGTTGAAGTCGTGTGCGACGCCGCCAGTCAGCTGGCCGGCGGTTTCGAGCCGCTGCGACTGGCGCAGCCGCTCCTCGCTCTCGCGCAGGTCCGCGGCCCTGCGGTCACGCTCGATCGCAATGCCAGCCAGGCGCGAGAGGCGCGTGATGACCGCGCGATCGGCATCCCCGGCAGGCTGAGCCTGGGCGCGATACACGGTGAACAGCGCGCGGACGACACCGGCACTGTCGATCACCGGCGTGGTCCAGTCACCGTGCGGGTCCTGCTCGCGCGCCGGGTCCTCACCGTCCAGCCGGATCGCGGCGATCGATCCGGGCAGCAACGCCTGGGTGGCAGCGACGAGCCGGTCGAAGACGGCGCGCAGGGGTGCCGCGGTCGAGATCAGCTCCAGCAGCTGTTGCTCCACCTGCTGCAGCAGTTCCTCGTGCTTGCGCTGCGAAATGTCCTGGGTCGCGCCCTGCACGCGCACGACCGCGCCATGCTGGTCGAGTACCGCCTCGCCGAGGATGCGCACCCAGACGCGGCGGCCGCGGGCGGTGATGATCTGGCTCTCGAAATCGAACGGAACATGCGACATCACGCAGTCTTCGAGGGCTGCCTGCAGGCGCGCGCGGAATTCCGGCGCGTGCAGGTCGAGTGCCTGCCGCCGGTCCGGCGCCGAGCCCGCCGGCAGCTCGTGGAGTTCCAGCCATTCCTCCGTGCAGATGAGCCGGCCGGTGGACAGGTCGATGGTCCAGGCGCCGAGGCGGCTCATCCGGGACGACATGCGCAGCAGCGCCTCGCGCCGCCGCAGCTCCTCCTCCGCCTGCCGGCTGGCGGTGATGTCGCGCGCCACGCTCAGCACGGCATGGACCTCCCCGGCCCGGTCCCGCAGCGGCGCGGAATGGGTCTCCATCCAGCGCAGGCTTCCCTGGCAGCTCAGGATCCGGAAGCGCAGCTGGCCGCTGCCGCCACGCAGAACCCGCTGGTGCAGCTCCATGAAAACTTCCCGATCCTCCGGATGAATCAGACCCAGCACTGGACGGCCGATGATCTGCTGCGCGCTGCCCTCCAGCAGGCGTAGCCCCGCGGGGTTCATTTCCAGCACGCGGCCGTCCGCGGACACGATCTTCACGCACTCCGGCTCGTTGTCCACGATCGCGCGCAGGTGGGATTCGCTGTGCGCCAGCTCACGCTGCGCGAGAACCAGCGAGACGAGGTTGGCGAAGGAGACCACGAAGACGCGCTCCTCGTCGGTCCAGCGCCGCGGTGGCCCGACGTGCTCGAGGCACAGCACGCCGTCCAGCCGGCCGGCCACGAAGATCGGGGCGTCGAGCATCGCGCCGATGCCGAGCGGCTGCAGGTAGTCCTCGGTGAACTCGCGCGTGCGCGGGTCCGCGCAGGCGTCTTCGGCATCGATGATCTCTCCGCTGTGCAATGCCCGAAAATAGGCCGGAGCGGTCGTTCCCGGGATGGTCGTGCCGGTGGAATGGCCTGCCGTGGCGGCGTCAAAGAGATCCTGCAGCACGATGGCGTCGCGTTCCGCGTTGAGCCGCCAGATGCTCGCGCGCCCGACCTCGAGCACCCGCGCCGCGGTCGCGGTGATCTCGCGCAACGAGGTCTCGTCGTCGTACTGCCACAAGCGCCCGCGCATCAGCTCGGCCAGCGCCCGCTGCTGGCGCTCGTAGCACTGGTTGCTCGCGCGCAGCCTCTCCTGCAGCACATGCGACCGGGTCACGTCCGTCGCCAGCACCAGGCGGGCGTCGCGACCGTCGTAGCGCAGCGCGATGGACGCGATCTCGACCATGAGGACGCCGCCATCCCGGCGCCGATGCCGCCAGACGCCACCGCGTTCGCCATCCTCGCGGGCGCCGGCGACGGCCTGCTGCAGGTCCGGCACGTCCTCCGCGGGCCGGATATCGGCGATCGTCATCGCCAGGAACTCGTCCCGCGCATAGCCATAGCGGTCGACCGCCGCCTCGTTGACGTCGAGGAAGCGCAGCGTGCCGGTGTCGTAGATCCACATCGGCTGGGGATGGCGCCTGAACAGGTGCCCGCGAAATGTGGCATCCTCGGCCGGCCATGATTCCGGCGGCGGGCCGGCATCATCGTCCTGATTCATGCTGGCTTCGGGCTCATCGTGACCTGCGAATGGACCGATTCTATATCCCCATCGGAGTCTTTGCGGTGATCCTGCTGGCAGCGCCGGCCCGGGCGGCCGCGCCGCTGCCCCGGCTGATGCTGGAGCCGGGCAGCCTGACGGTCTCCGGCGTCTCCTCGGGTGGCCACATGGCGCTGCAGTACCAGGTAGCGTTTTCGCGCGACGTCGCCGGCGCGGGCATCATCGCGGCCGGGCCCTGGTCCTGCGCGCGTGGTTCCCTGTACCGCGCGCTGCGTACCTGCACCCGGGGCGAAGTGATCGGCCCGGAGGTCGGTCCGCTGGTCCAGCTGGCGCGGGAGAGCGCGGCAGCCGGCCGCATCGATGATCCAGCGTGGCTCGCTCCCGATCGCGTGTGGGCATTCCACGGCTCGCGCGACGAGGTCGTGGGCGCGGCGGTGATGGACTCGCTGCTGCGTTTCTACCGCGCGTTCCTGCCGCCTGAACGCCTGCACTACGAGACCGGGGTGCCCGCGGCCCATGGCTTCCCGACACGCGGCGAGGGCGCCGCCTGTGACCAGGCGACATCACCGTGGCTCAACGACTGCGATTTCGACGCGGCCGGCGAGCTGCTGCGCCATCTGTACGACGACCTGCGTGAGCCGGCCGGGCCGCTGCGCGGCGAATTGCGGGAATTCGACCAGCGCCCCTACACCACGGGCCGCGCGGAATCATCGCTCGCCGGGACCGGCTGGATCTATGTGCCGCAGGACTGCAACGGGCGGCGGCCATGCCGGATTCACGTCGCCTTCCACGGCTGCCGGCAGGGCACCGACTTCGTCGGCCGGACGTTTGTCCGCAGCGCCGGCTACAACCCTTGGGCCGACGCGAACCGTATCGTCGTGCTCTACCCGCAGGTAGCCCGGAGCTGGCTGTGGCCGTTCAACCCGCAGGGCTGCTGGGACTGGTGGGGCTACACCGGCGCCGACTATGCCGAGCGCAACGGTGCGCAGCTGGCCGCTGTGCGGCGCATGCTCGGTGCCTTATAAGACCGCGGTGCCCTCGATCTCGACCTTGGTGCCAGGCGCGAGCAGCGCCGCAACCTGGACGACGGTCATCGCCGGGAAGTGACGGCCGAGGATTTCCCGGTAGCCCGCACCAATCGCCGGCAACGCGGCAAAGTACTCGTCCCGGCTCGTGATGTACCAGGTCAGGCGCACGAGCTGTTCCGGGCGGCCGCCGGCCGCGGTGAGCACCGTGACCACATTGGCGAGTGCCTGGCGCACCTGGGCGGCGAAGTCGTCACTGACGAGGCGGCCCGCGGCATCCCAGCCGACCTGCCCGGCGATGAAGACCTGGCGGCCCTCGGCCGCAATCCCGTGCGCATAACCGTGCGGCCGGGGCCAGCCCGGCGGCTGCAGAACCTGCTGATTACTCACTCCTGCCCTCCTCCAGTGATCGTAGCTGCGCCTTGAGCCGCTGCAGCGACCCGGCGAGCGCGCCCCGCTCGCGGGCGCCGAGCGCCGCGAAACTTTCGACGATCCAGCCCTCGTGCGCAGTGGCCATCGCCGCAAAGGCCCGGCGCCCGGCCGGCGTCAGGCGCACGCGCAGCGCGCGGCGATCAGCCGGGTCGCTGCCACGCGCGACGAGCCCCTCGCGCTCGAGCAGGTCGGTGATGCCGGTGACATTGCCGCCGGTGACCATCATGCGCCGCGACAGCTCGCTCATCCTGAGGCCCTGCGGGTGGCGCTCGAGCTGCGCCATCAGGTCGAAGCGCGGCAGCGTGGTCGCGAACCGCTCGTGCAGCAGGCGGCGCACGCGCGCCTCGACGAGGCGCGTCGTCGCCAGCAGGCGCAACCACAGTCGCAGCGACTCGTGATGATCCTCATCGGCGCGCGTCTCGGCATCCGCCGGCGCGCGCCCGCAGCCCGGTGCCGATGCCAGGGCGGTCGCCATCGTCACACCGGCCCGGCCGGCTGCGCGGCACGCTCGAGATTGCGTTCGAGCTGCGCTCGCCCGGATTCATACGGCGGCGGCCACCACTGCCCGGCATAGTGCTGGGCCGCCGCGGCGTGCAGCGTCCAGGCCGCCTCGGCGAGGTGTGGCCGCGCGATCGCGCAGAGATCAGCGCGGCCGGCGGCGATGATCGTGTTGACGTGGTCCGGCTCATGGATGTTGCCGACCGCGATCGTCGGGATGTCCACGTGCCCGCGCAGCAGGTCTGCGAAGGGCGTCTGCCACATCCGGCCGTAGACCGGCTGCTGCCAGGGCACGGTCTGGCCGGTCGAGACATCGAGGATGTCGACGCCTGCCGCCTTCAGCGCGCGGGCGATGTCGAGCAGCTCCCCGGTCTCGAGGCCACCCTCGGCCCAGTCGCTGGCCGACAGGCGCACGGACAGCGGCCGCTCACCCGGCCAGGCCGCGCGGACCGCGGCACAGACCTCGAGCGGGAAGCGCAGCCGGTTGGCGACGGTGCCGCCGTAGTCGTCGCTGCGCCGGTTCGTCAGCGGCGACAGGAAGCTGGCGAGCAGGTAGCCGTGCGCCATGTGCAGTTCGAGCATGTCGAAGCCGGCGGTCGCGGCGAGCCGCGTTGCCCGCACGAACGCCGCGAGCACCGCATCCATGTCCGCGCGATTCATCGCGCGCGGCGGCGCACTGATGCCGTCCAGCCAGGGCAGCGGCGACGGCGCCAGCGTTGGCCAGTTCCCGGACGGCAGCGGATGGTCCGCCTGCTCCCAGCCGCGCTGGGTCGAGCCCTTGCGCCCGGCGTGGCCGAGCTGCAGGCAGATCTTCGCCGGGCTCGCGCCATGCACGAAGTCCACGATCCGCCGCCAGGCGTCGCGCTGAGCCTCGTTCCACAGGCCGGTGCAGCCGGGGGTGATGCGCCCGTCCGGAGCCACGCAGGTCATCTCGGTATACACGAGCCCGGCACCGCCGGTGGCGCGCGCGCCGAGATGCACCAGGTGCCAGTCGTTCGGCAGGCCGTCGCTGGCCATGTACTGCGCCATCGGCGAGACGACCACGCGGTTGGCCAGCGTGAGCCCGCGCAGCGTGTACGGCAGGAACATCGGCGGACGCGGCGCTTCCACCCCCTCGCGCTGCGCGAGGCGCCGCTCGACCTCGATCACGAACGCCGGGTCGCGCAGGCGCAGGTTGTCGTGGCCGATGCGCTGGCTGCCGGTCAGCAGGCTGTAGGTGAACTGCCAGGGCTCGAGCCGGACGTAGCGGGCGACGTCCTCGAACCAGCGCATGCGGTTGCGGGCCGCGCTCTGCAGTTTCAGCGCCTCCAGCGAGCGCTCCTGCTGGTAGGCGGCGAGCTCGCCGGACACGTCGCCGGACCGGGCCGTGTGCCGTACCAGCGCGATTGCATCCTCCATGGCCAGCTTGGTGCCGGAACCGATCGAGAAGTGCGCGGTATGCGCCGCGTCGCCGATCAGCACGACCCGGCCGTGATGCCAGCGCCGGCACAGCACGCGCTGGAAATTGAGCCAGGCGGAGCCGCGCAGGTGCTGCGGATTCACCATCAGCGCCGCGCCGTCGAGGTAGCGCGCGAACAGGTTCTCGCAGAAGGCAATCGACTGCGCGTGATCCGCGTCTTCGAGGCCGTGCGCGCGCCAGGTCTCCTCGCGCGTCTCGACGATGACCGTCGACAGCTCCGGGCTGAACTGGTAGGCGTGGATCTGGAACCAGCCGTGCTC